>DATBMH010000009.1:0-11845 GCA_036554945.1 Gaiellaceae bacterium
CAGCTGCAGGCGTTCGGGGCCAAGTACACCGCCATCCCGGCGCCGCAGACGAACCGGACGCACTGCGTCGCGTGGAGCGACTGGGCCACGCAGCCGAAGGTCGAGCTCAACCACGGGATCCGCTTCGACACGAACTACTACCACTACCCCGACTTCTGGATCGGCGCCCTGCCCGGCTTCATGACCGGCTCCGGGATGGTCATGCGCTTCGCCGACACCGACGGCACCGCGATCGACACGTGGCAGGCGCACACTCACATGGACGACGAGGCAAACCAGCAGTACCCGGCGACGAGCAACGCCCTGCTCGACGGCGCGCTCGGGGTGAACGGCTTTTACGGCTACTTCACCGCGAACATGCACACGGACTTCAACCCGTGGCCCCAGTCGGACGCGATCGTCAACTCGGCGCTCACGCGCGGCGTTCCGGTCGTCAGCGCGAAGCAGGCGCTCGACTTCATCGACGGGAGGGACCGCTCGACGCTGACGTCCTTCACGTGGGCCGGGAACGTCCTGGGCTTCACGCTCCGGCCGGGGACCGGCTCCCGCGGCCTGCGCGCGATGCTGCCCCGCAGCACGGCCACCGCGAACCTCTCGTCGATCACGCTCGATGGCTCTCCGGTCGCCTTCACGACCCAGACGATCAAGGGCGTGGAGTACGCCGTCTTCGAGGCCCAGAACGGCCGCTACAGCGCCACTTATGGCCCCTAGCGGGGCCATCTTCGCCGAAAGTCTCACGACTTTCAGCGACCCTGTGAAGCCGGGCGCCGCTGCGCGGCGCGCGGCGGCGACTGTTCTCGGTGAGACCTTCACCCAGCGCCGTTTCGAGCGGAACGGGTCAAGCCCGTTCCGCGGCTCGACCTAGCCGTCCGGATAGGCCCTCCGCAGGGGTCGGGTTTCCCATTTCTGGCCTAGGAAAGCGGGTTTTCCCCACCTAGGCTCAAGCAAGGAGGAATGAGGGGGACGTGGGTATGAACGCGGCTGCGGAAGCGGTCCCGAGCGCCGTCGGCGCCCGGACGCTCGAGCTGCTCGAGAGGCGCCGGACGTCGCCGTTCAAGCGGCGCGGCCGGCTCACCCGGGCGGCGCTGCTGCTCGCCGACCTCGTCGGCCTGACGCTCGCGTTCGTCATCACCGAGCTCTCGATCGGGGACGTCGGACCGAACGACACGGTCAGCGTCGGGACCGAGACGGTCCTCTTCCTCCTGAGCCTCCCGCTCTGGGCCGTCGTGGCGAAGCTCTACCGCCTCTACGACCACGACGACGAGCGCACCGACCACACGACCCTCGAGGACCTCGTCGGCGTCTTCCACCTCGTCACCGTCGGGACCTGGTTGGTCGTCGGCGGCGGCTGGCTGCTCGGTCTCGCCGACCCGAAGGTCGGCAAGCTGCTCACCTTCTGGGCCCTCGCGATCGTCCTCGTCACCGGCGCGCGCGGCGTCGCCCGGGCGATCTGCCGGCGGCACCTCTCGTTCCTCCAGAACACGGTCATCGTCGGCGCCGGGGACATCGGCCAGCTCGTCGCCCGGAAGTTCAAGCAGCACGAGGAGTACGGGATCCACCTGGTCGGCTTCGTGGATGCGAACCCGCGCGCGATGCGCCCCGACCTCGACGACGTCCCGGTCCTCGGCCCGGTCGAGCAGCTGCCGGAGCTCGTGGACCAGCTCGACGTCGAGCGCGTCGTCGTCGCCTTCTCCAACGACTCGCCGGCCGAGACGGCGGCGATCGTCCGGTCGGTGCGCGACCGCGACGTCCAGGTCGAGATCGTCCCGCGGCTGTACGAGCTCGTCGGCCCGCACGTGAAGGTGCACTCGGTCGAGAGCCTGCCGCTCGTCGCCCTGCCGACCGTGAAGCGCTTCCCGTTCTCACGGACGCTCAAGCGGGTGGGCGACGTCGTCGGCGCCTCGGCCCTGCTGGTCCTGACGGCGCCGTTCTTCGCCTACGCGGCGTGGCGGATCCGGCGCGAGTCGCCCGGACCGGCCCTCTTCCGGCAGACGCGCCTCGGCAAGGGCATGCGCCCGTTCACCGTCCTCAAGTTCCGCACGATGCACGTCGACACCGACGACTCGGCGCACCGCGAGTTCATCAAGCAGACGATGAGCGCCTCGGCTGCGCCGGCCGAGAACGGCCTCTACAAGCTCGAGCGCGACGACGCGATCTTCCCGTTCGGCCGCTTCCTGCGCCGGACGAGCCTCGACGAGCTGCCGAACCTGATCAACGTCCTCCGCGGGGAGATGTCGCTCGTCGGGCCGCGGCCGTGCCTCGAGTACGAGGTCGAGCACTTCGCGCCGCACCACTTCGAGCGGTTCGCCGTCCAGCAGGGGATCACAGGGCTCTGGCAGGTCACGGCCCGCGCGCACGCCACGTTCGGCGAGGCGCTCGACATGGACGTGGCCTATGCGCGGAACTGGTCGCTCGGCCTCGACCTCTGGCTCCTCCTCAGGACGCCCATGCACGTCCTCCGCAGAAAGGGGACGCGCTGATGGTCGGCGTCGCCGTCGTCGGCCTCGGCTACTGGGGCCCGAACCTCGTCCGCAACCTCCACGAGGTCGAGGGCGCGAACCCGGCGCTCGTCTGCGACCTCCGGCAGGAGGCGCTCGAGGCGATCCACCGGCGCTACCCGGCCGTGCGCACGACGATGCGGTTCGAGGACGTCCTCGCCGACCCGGAGATCCATGCGATCGCGATCGCGACGCCGGTCTCGAGCCACTTCGAGCTCGCGGCGCGCGCGCTCGAGCGCGGCAAGCACGTCTTCGTCGAGAAGCCGCTGACGGCGTCCTCCGACGAGGCGCTCGAGCTGATCGAGCTGGCCGAGGAGAACGGGCTCGTGCTCATGCCCGGCCACACGTTCCTCTACAGCCCGCCCGTCAACCGGATCCGCTCGATGATCGCGAGCGGCGAGCTGGGCGAGATCTACTTCATCTCCACGAGCCGCGTGAACCTCGGGCTCCACCAGTCCGACGTCAGCGTCGCGTGGGACCTCGGGCCGCACGATTTCTCGATCCTCCGGTACTGGCTCGACGAGACGCCCACGCACGCGAGCGCGCTGAGCCGCGGCTGCGTGATCCCGGACATCCCCGACGTCGCGTTCATCGACCTCGAGTTCCCATCGGGCACCGTCGCCCACGTCGAGCTCTCCTGGCTGGCGCCGAGCAAGCTCCGCCGGACGACGATCGTCGGCTCCGAGAAGATGATCGTCTACGACGACACGTCGAACGAGCCGGTGCGCGTCTTCGACTCCGGCGTGATGCTGCGCGACCCGGAGACGTTCGGCGAGTACAAGCTGACGTACCGCACCGGGGACATCGTCTCCCCGCAGATCGAGGTCGCCGAGCCGCTCAAGCTCGAGCTCCAGGACTTCGTCTCCGCGATCGAGACCGGCTCCACGCCGCGCTCCTCGAGCGCGCTCGGGCTCGAGGTCGTGCGGATGATCGAGGCGGTCGACACCTCGCTCGAGCAGAACGGCGCCAAGGTCGACGTCGGAGCCGAGCGGAGCCTCGCGTGATCGAGGCCGCGGCGCGCAGGAGCCGGCACGGCCCGGCGCTGCGCCTCGTGCCTCCGAGCGGCATCGACGCAGAGGACCTCGTCCGCCGCTTCCGGCGCACGCTGGCCCTCGACGGCGTCTCGCTGACGGTCTCCCCCGGGGAGATCCACGCGCTTCTGGGGCCGAACGGGGCCGGGAAGACGACGCTCGTCCGGATTCTCTCCGGCGTGATCGCGCCGACGAGCGGGTCGGTCCGCGTCGCGGGCGCGAACGCGAGCGCCAACTCGCGTGAGCTGCGCGCGCTGATCGGCATCGTCCCGTCCGGGGACCGGAGCTTCTACCTGCGCATCTCGGGGCTCGAGAACCTCGTGTTCTTCGGCCGGATGCACGGTCTGGGGAGGCGAGCTGCCACGCACCGGGCCAACGCGGTGCTCGAGCATGTCGGTCTGGCGGACGCCGCGCGGCAGCGTGTCGGCGAGTACTCGCACGGGATGCAGAAGCGGCTCTCGGTCGCCCGCGCATTCCTCACCGAGCCGCGGGTGCTGCTCGTGGACGAGGCGACGCACGACCTCGACCCGGAGGGGACGCGGCGGGTCCAGGAGCTGATCGCCGAGGCCGCCGGACGCGGCGCGGCCGTCCTCTGGGCGACGCAGCGGCTGGACGAGATCCGGGGCTTCGCCCGGACCGTGACCCTGCTCGACAGGGGCCGCGTGCGGTTCCAGGGGTCGGTCCCTCGGCTGCTGGAGCACTCGGAGCCGCGCCGGTTCGTCGTCCGGCTGCGGAACGCCAGACCGGGCGGGATCGAGCTCCACGACGCCCAGCGGGCGCTCGGCCACATGGCGCGGATCACGCCGCCGATCGAGCCCGGCTCCGAGCACCACGTGATCGCCCTCACCGAGGGCTCCGTCCTGGGCGACGCGGTCGCGGCGCTCGCCGGCGCCCACATCCAGGTGCTCGCCTGTCGGCAGGAGCGCTCGGAGATCGAGGAGGCCTTCCTGGCGTTGACGGAGGCCGATCGATGACGACCGTCGCCGCCGAGCTGATGAAGGTGCCTGCGTTCGTCCGGCGCGACTTCCTGACCGCCTGGAGCTACCGGATGGCCTTCGTGACCGACCTCGTCGGGCTCGTCGGCCAGGCGCTCGTCTTCTACTTCGTGAGCCAGCTGATCGAGCCCAGCGCGCTGCCGACCTACCAGGGCACCGAGGTCACGTACCTCGAGTTCGCGACCGTCGGCCTGTTGCTCGGCGGCCTGATCCACTTCGGCACGCAGAACGTCGCCTCCGCCGTTCGCGGGGAGCAGCTGATGGGGACGCTCGAGTCGCTGCTCGTCACGCCCACGGCGCCGTACACCGTGCAGCTCGGGTCGGTGGCCTTCGTGTTCCTCTACATCCCTCTGCGGATCCTCCTGCTCGTCGGCATGCTGGCGTTCGCCTTCGGCCTGGACTTCCAGTCGTCGGGCGTCCTGCCGGCGCTCGCGCTACTCGTCGTCTTCATGCCGTTCGTGTGGGGCCTCGGCGTCGCCAGCGCGGCTGTGATCCTCACCTTCAAGCGCGGCGGCGGCCTCGTCGGCATCGCAACGCTGGGGCTCGCCTTCGTCTCCGGGCTCTACTTCCCGATCGACCTGCTCCCGCAGTGGCTCACGACGATCGCGGAGCAGAACCCGATCGCGCTCGCGGTCGACGGGATGCGCGAGGCGCTCCTCGGCGGCGCCGGCTGGGCCGAGGTCGCGCCGACGATGGCGCTGCTCGCACCGCTCGCGCTCGGCACGCTCTTCGCCGGGCTGCTCGCCTTCGAGCTCGCGTTGGCACGCGAGCGCCGCCTCGGAACCGTGGGGCTCTACTGATGGCCTCCTGGGCGCACAACGAGCCTCGCCGGCCGGGCCCCGTGCGTCCGGCGGCCCCGACCGGGCTCTGGGAGTCGGTCGACGCGCTGATCGACCGCGCGACGCGGGTCGGGGACCTGCGGTTCCACCGCCTGCACCTCCTGGCGGCCGAACGGTTCCGCGAGACCGGGAAGCTCGTGCCGCGCGACCTCCGCGAGGCCGAGCGCCAGGCCGCGATCTTCACGCTCGTCGCGCCGATCGTTCTCCAGAAGGCCCGCGAGGCCTACGACCGGACGATGGTGCTGATGAAGGGCCCGGAGATCGCCTGCAAGTACCCGGACCCGATGCGGCGCCCGTTCGGCGACCTCGATCTGCTCGTCCCCGACGCCGCGGAGGCGCAGCGCGCGCTGCTCGCGGCCGGCTTCGTGCCCGCGGGCTCGCCGGAGCGCTACCGGGACCTCCACCACGTCCAGCCGCTGCAGTGGCCGGGCAACCCGCTCAACGTCGAGCTCCACGACCGGCCGAAGTGGATCGAGGGGCTGCCCGCGCCGAGTCGCGCGCAGCTGCTCGCCGGCGCGGTCGTCGGCTCCACCGGAGTCCCGGGGATCCTGGCGCTTCCGCCCGAGCTGCACGCGATGGCGATCGCGGCCCACTCCTGGGCGCACGCCCCGCTCGGGCGCCTCGGCCACCTGGTCGACCTCGCGGCTGTCACCGAGGGGCTCGACCGTGCCGAGCTCGAGCGGACGGCGGGCGAGCTGGACATGCGCAAGGCCTGGCGGACGACGATCGGGGTGACCGACGCCCTGTTCGCCGACGGCCCGCGCCCTCGCGCCCTGCGGCTCTGGGCCAGGAGCCTGGAGGCCGCGCGGGAGCGGACCGTGCTCGAATCGCACCTCGGACGGTGGCTGCCGCCGTGGTTCGCGCTGTCGCCCGGCAAGGCTCTGCGTGCGAACGCGTTCACGCTCTCCCGCGAGCTCGGCCGCCTCGGCGACGAGCCTTGGACGCAGAAGCTCCGGCGCACCGCACGCGCATTCCGGCACGCGACACGCCGCCTGTCCGATCACCAGCGAACACTGGGGGAGGAGGGACGATGATGCTCAAGCTCCGCGACGACCGTCTCCGCTGGCGCGAGATCGACGATGACGTCGTGGCCGTGGACGTCGACCGCTCGGCCTACCTGAGCACGAACGGCAGCGGCGCGCTGCTCTGGCTCGAGCTCGCCGAGGGGACGACGCGCGACCAGCTCGTCGAGCGGCTGGCGCAGGCCTACCTGATCGACAACGAGCGGGCCGCGGCCGACGTGGACAGCTTCCTGTCCGAGCTGAACGGCCAGGGCCTGCTGGAGGAGGAGTGAAGCACGCGCTCGACCCTGCATCGCTGCGTGGGGCTCTCTGGGCCGCCGGCGCGCTGCGGAAGACGCGCCGCGCGCTCCGGAAGGGCCGCTTCACCGACGTCGAGGTCTCCTCGCCGCCCACGCTTCCTCCGAGAGCCGGCCGCGGGGTCAGAGCCGTCCTGCGCCGCTCGGACCCGACCTGCCTCGAGCGGGCGCTGGTGCTGCAGGCCTGGGAGACGGCGCAGGGAGGGCCACGGGACGTCGTGATCGGCGTCCGCGGCTCCGGTGACGCGCTCGCCGCGCACGCGTGGCTCGAGGGCGAGCGGAACGGGGACCTGGGACAGTACGAGGAACTGATGCGGGTGCCGCCCCGTTGACCGCCGTCTCCATCACACCGCTGACGCCGCTCGAGGTCGCCTCGGGCCTGATCTTCGGCTTCACGCCTCCCGAGACCCTGCCGTCGCCGGACGAGGCCGGCACGCCGATCGAGGCGCTCGAGCGGGCGATCCTCCCGGCGCTGCTCCGGCCGCCGTGCCTGGTCAGCTTCTCCGGCGGGCGCGACTCGTCGACGGTCCTCGCGGTGGCCGTGAACCTCGCGCGGCGCGAGGGCCTCGAGCTGCCGGTGCCGGCGACGAACCGCTTCCCGCGCGCCGAGGGGAGCGACGAGTCGGCCTGGCAGGAGCGCGTGATCGTCCATCTCGGGCTGACCGAGTGGCTGCGGCTCGAGTTCACGGACGAGCTCGACACGGTCGGCCCGGTCGCGATGCGCGTCCTGCGCAAGCACGGGCTCGTGACGCCCTTCAACGCCCACTTCCACGTGCCCCTCTTCGAGGAGGCGCTCGGCGGCTCGGTGATCACCGGGATCGGCGGCGACGAGGCGCTCGGCGTGCAGCGCTGGGCGCGCGCCGCCAACGTGCTTGCCGGCAAGGTCCGTCCGCGGCCCCGCGACGTCCTGACGCTCGGCCTCGCCGCGGCGCCGTCGCCCGTGCGCCGCGCAGTCCTGGCCCGCCGCGACACGCCGATCCTCCTCCCGTGGCTGCGCCCGAACGTGCAGCAGGAGGTCTGGAGCCGCTGGGTCGCCACGGTCGCGTCCCAGCCGCTTCGCTGGCAGGGCCGCTTCGCCTGGTACCGGCGGCTGCGCTACATCCGCCTCGGCCTGGAGAGCCTGGGAGGCCTCGCCGCGGACTTCCGCGTCGAGGCGCATCACCCGTTCGTCGACGCCGGCTTCTCGGCGTCCGTCGCCGGCCTGCCGCGCGAGGATCGCTTCCTGGGCCGGACGGCCGCGATGCGGGAGCTCTTCGGGCACCTGCTGCCGGCCGACGTCGCGGCCAGGCGGAGCAAGTCCCAGTACGACTTCGCGTTCTGGGCGGCGCACAGCCGGGCGCTCGTCCAGGCCTGGGACGGCAACAGCGTCGACACCGAGCTCGTCGATCCCGAGATCCTCCGGCAGGAGTGGTCGCAGCCGAGCCCCGACGCGCGGACCTACCCGCTGCTCCAGACCGTCGCGCTCGCCCGCGAGTCAGCCGTCGGCGAGCCCCCGCAGGCAGTCGGCAGCTTCGCCTAGCGACTCCCAGCGCTGCGGGCGCCGGAGCTCCCAGGACGGGAGCGAGGCGAGGTCGAGCAGCTCCTCCGGCGTGGCGGACGGGAGCCGGGCCGCGCGCTGAGCCAGGAGCCGCGCGACGCGCTCGCCCCCTTCGAGCGGCACGGCCTCGACGCGCTCGCCCCAGGCGAGGTGGAACCAGCCTCGGAGCTCCAGCCCGGGCTCGACGGGTCCGAGTCGGAGCCGCCAGCGCTCACGGGCGCCGGCGATGCCGATCGACGAGCCGACGCCGAGCCGTTCCGCAGCCTCCTCGCGCAGGTCGATCGCGCGCGGCCCGGGGAAGACGCTCGACCCCTGCAGCGCCAGGAGGTCGTCCGAGATGACCGGGACCCCGTCGAGCGCGAGGCGGGCGAGCGTCGAGCTCTTGCCGCTCTCACGCTCGCCCACGACGCCCCAGACGCCGCTGTCCCCGACGAACGCGCCCGCGTGGACGCACTCCCGTCCGTGCCAGTGCGCCATAACCGCCGCGACCGGCACGAGGTACGGGTGGACGAGCTCCTCGGCGCTCAGCGGTCGCTGCACCACGTAGACGGCCCGTCCTGCGTCCCGGTCGAGCTCGATGCGACCGCCCGTCTTGAGGCGGAGACTTGCGCGTGTCTCGGTGACCTCCTCCTGGTCGAGATCGCCCTCGCCGAGCCGCCAAGCGAGCTCCACCCGGGGCCAGTCGTCGCTCGCCTCGACGAGCAGGTCGGCGGCCTCGTCGACGCCGCTCAGCGCGAGCCCGTAGGCACCGCGAATCCCGTTTTCAACCTGCATTGTCGCCGGAAGGTTTAGCCGGATGGCTAGTTGTCGCGCCCTGGTGCCCTCCGTACTCTTTGTCTGTGGCCAACGACGTACGCATCCCGAAAACGCCGAGCTACGAGGCTCCGACGCTGAAGGTCGTGGGGACGGTCCACGAGCTGACGCTGCAGGGTTGCAAGAGCCTCAACGGGTCGGACGGGTTCTACCTGCTGAACCCGAGCATCACGCTCGGCAGCTGCTAGAGACCCGGTAGCCCCAGCCCGCCGGCGAGACCGCCCAGGCGGGACTGCGCCATGTCGTTCGCCGCGCGGATCGCCTCGTTCACGGCGCCCGTGACCATGTCGGCGAGCAGCTCCGGGTCCTCCGGGTCGATCGCCTCCGCGGCGATCTCGATCTTCTCGATCTCGCCCGAGCCGTTCGCGGTCACCTTCACCGCGCCGCCGCCGGCCGACGCCTCGACGGTCTGAGTCGCGAGCTCCTCCTGGACGCGGGCCATCTCGGCCTGCATCTCCTGGACCTGCTGCATCATCTTGTTGATGTCCATGCCGCCGCCGCCCCTCATTCGGGCGTCACCTCGCGCGCGTCGAACGTCTGCTTGATCTCCTCCACGAGCTCCTCCTCGCTGAGCTGGCGGTCCTGCTCGGTTTCCGCTTCCCCGTTCTCGCCGACCTCGAACGCGACGGCGAACTTCCGGCCCGTGACCTCGTAGAGCGCGTCGACGAGCAGCGTCGTGTTCTTCGGCTCCTCGGCGAGCTGCCGGTGGAACGACGCGGCCGCAGGGAACTCGACGGTCAGCGTGTCGCCTGCGATGCCCGCAGGGTGCGCCTCACGCAGGACCGACGCCGTCGGCACCGAGCGCTCCTCGACGGCGGGGATCACCGACCGCTGCCAGGCCGCCTGGAGCTGGTCGAGCTCGAGCGGAGGAGGGGAAGGCGCCTCCGGCGGGGCGACCGGCGGCTCCGGGCTCTCGACCGCCGTCGCCGCAACCGCGCTCACGTGTCCCCGCTGCTCCAGCTGCTCGATCCGGAACGCCAGCGACTCGCGGTCGAGATCCGCGCCGGGCCGGGTGACCTTGATCAGCGCGAGCTCGAGCGGGAGCCGCGGGTCGCCGCCCTGGCGCATGTCGTCCACGGCGACCGCCAGGAGGTCGCAGAGCCGGATCACGACCGGCTCCGGCAGCTGGTTCGCCTGCGCCCTGAGCCGCTCGCGCGTCTCCTCGGTGACCGGCAGCGAGTCGGGCACCTCGCCCATGTGCTGGACGAGAAGCAGGTGGCGCAGGTGCTCGAGCAGGTCGGTGACCAGGCGCCCGAGGTCCTGGCCCTGCTCCGCGAGCTCCTCGAGGAACTGCAGCGCACCGGCGGTGTCCTTGTCGACCACGAGGTCGCAGAGCCGGAACAGCGCCTCCTCCTCGACCGCGCCGAGGAGCTGGAGCACCGACTGGACGGTGACCTGGTTCCCGGTCGCGGCGGCGAGCTGGTCGAGCGTGGACTCGGCGTCCCGGTACGCGCCGCGCGCCCCGCGCGCGACGAGGGCGAGCGCGGCGTCGGGCGCCTCGATCCCCTCGGCGTCGGCGATCCGGCGCAGCTTTTGCACGAGGTCCGGCAGGCGAGGCCGCGAGAAGACGAACGTCTGGCAGCGCGACCGGACGGTCGCCGGCATCTTCGAGACGTCCGTCGTGCAGAACACGAAGACGAGGTGGGGCGGAGGCTCCTCGATCAGCTTCAGCAGCGCGTTGAAGGCGGCGTCGGTGAGCTGGTGCGCCTCGTCGAGGATGTAGACCTTGTAGCGCCCCTCGACCGGCTGCAGGACGACGCGCTCGCGGATCTCGCGGATGTCGTCGATCCCGCGCTGGGAGGCGGCATCCATCTCGACGACGTCCAGTGAGGTGCCGTTCGCGATCGCGACGCACGAGTGGCATGTGCCGTCCGGCGTCGTCGTCGGGCCCTGGGCGCAGTTGAGCGCCTTTGCGAGGATCCGCGCGAGCGACGTCTTCCCGGTCCCGCGCGGGCCTGCGAAGAGGTACGCCTGCCGCACCTGCTCGGTGTCGATCGCGTTCCGCAGCGTCCGGACGACGGCCTCCTGGCCGACCACCTGGTCGAAGTCCTGTGGGCGGTACTTCCGGTAGAGCGCCGTCATGAACCGATTAGATCAAACCGCCGACGGGCGGGCTTTGCCCGCTCGTACACCGACGCTTCAGGGAAAGGGAAGCGGCGCCTCGCTCGGCCGCCGCGCGGCGCCGGAGGCGTCGCCCGGCTCCAGACGGTCGCAGAAAGTCGTGAGACTTTCAGCGAAATGCCCGGCCGCGCACCTTCCTTCGTTGGTGCGTACCGAGCCGGTGCGCCGGGCGAAAGCTCGAGCCAGGCTGTCCGCGGCACCTGGGAGGCACTCCTTAGCGCTGCTTCCTCCCGGACCTGACGCGGTTCGGAGACTCACAGTGCGCGGGACCTGACCGTCAACGCTTGCACCCGAAGCCCGTGTCTCGGACGCGACCCCCTCGGGAGGGGATTCAGCCCCGCTAGAGCGGATTGCGGGTTCAGGGAACCGCTAGCTCCCCACCTAGCGCGGCCGGGCGGAGGCATCGTAGCTTTCGGCTCCTCCCCTCGCGCAAAGTCTCACGACTTTGCGCGACCGTATGAAGCCGGGCGGCGCTTCGCGCCGCGCGGCCGACGCGCGCCTGCCTCGTCCTACCTGCACCGGAGCCGAACGGGCAAGGCCCGTTCGGCGGCGGGAGGGGCGTCCCCGTAGAAAATCCCCCGTTTTCAAAGCAGGGCGTTTATAGTTTCCGCGCTGCAAGCCTCGCGCGCTCTTGGCTTGCGGCATGTCGTCTCCCGACGGCGCCGGCCGCCCTTCTTGGGCGGCCGGTCGTTT
>DATBMH010000080.1:0-8987 GCA_036554945.1 Gaiellaceae bacterium
GGACCACCAGGCGGTAGATTGGCCGGGAGTGAAGACGCTGGTTGCCTACGACGGCTCGGAGGCGGCGCGACGGGCGCTGGAGCTCGCCGCGGATCTTGCAGGAGGCTCCGGGGACATCGGAATCGTCCACGTCGTGCCCTCGCGCGCGGAACCCGGTGTCGACCACGAGGCGCAGCAGGAAGAGGCGTTGGCCGAGGCGCACAGGTGGATCGGTGAGCGCGGCAGGACGGCGACGACGCTACGCCGGCGAGGCGACCCGGCCCGTGAGCTCATCGACGGGGCGCGCGAGATCGAAGCCGATTTCCTCGTCGTCGGGTCGCGCGGGCGGGGACCGCTTTCCTCGGCTGTTCTCGGCAGCGTGTCGTCGGCGGTGGCCGCGGCCGCCGGCAGTCCTGTGCTCGTCGTGCCGCCTCACGGACGTCTGAGGGGGCGGTGCGTGATCGCCGCAGTGGACGGCTCGGATGCGTCCGGCGAGACGGCTCGCGTCGCGGCCGAGCTGAGCGGCCGCCTGCAGGTCCCGCTCCTGCTCGCGCACGCGTTCGTGGCCCGGTTTGCGCCGGGCGTGTCGGTCGTACCTCACGCTCAGGAGGAGCTCGTGCAGACGAGCCGGGAGCAGGCGGAACGCCTTCTTGCCGGGGCGGCCGACGAGCAAGGGCTTGCGCCAGACGCGACGCGGCTCGTCACGGGCGCGAGCGAGACCGCCGCCATCCTGTCCCTCGCCGAGGAGGAGGAGGCATGGATGATCGCCGTCGGCTCACGTGGTCGCGGGTCTGTGAAGTCGGCCGTCCTCGGCAGCTTCTCGGCCGCCCTCGCCGCTCACGCATCCTGTCCGGTGCTCGTCGTCCCTCCGGGAGCGGGGAAGGCGTTCGCGGCCTGATCCCGCGGTCGAGCCAGGCCCGGCCGCCCACCGCGATCCGTAACTTGCGGCCGATGGCGGGCGATGGCTAGCCTTTGCCGGCGTGGCGGACCCAGGGGACGAGAACGCCGCGCGCGATCGCGTCGGCGGGCCGCAGCCGGGCGCCGACCGCGCCGACGAGGTCGAGCGCGCTCGGACCCCACAAACGCCGGCCCTCGCGCTCGCCGGCGTGTGGCTTGTGGTCGCCGTCACCGTCGTCGTCGTCATCGCTGCGGTGGCGTTGGCGCTGTACCTCGTCTAGGGCGGGTAGCCATGTCGGCTGAACGAGAAACGCGGCTCCTGATCGTGACGGGCGCCGCCGCGGCGGAAGTCGACGAGCTTCCGCCGCATGTCAGGTCGTTGATCGAGTCGGCATCCGAGATCCTCGTCGTCACCCCGGTGCTGCCGAGCCGCCTGCAGTGGCTGGCCTCTGACACGGACCGCGTGAGGCACGAGGCCGACGAGCGGCTCGAGACGGTGATCGGTCAGGTAGAGGAGCTGGCACCAGAAGCTGCTGCGACCGGGACGATCGGCGACGAGACGCCTCTCAGCGCGTTCACGGACGCCGTTCGCCGTTTCCAGCCGAACTACATCCTGCTCGCGCTCCGCGCGGCCGATCACAGCGCCTGGCAGGAGCGTGGGCTCACCGACCGTGTTCGGGAGCTCCACATCCCCCTGACGACGTTCGAGATCGACAGAGCCGGCCGCGTCCCCGAGCCGGGTGACACGTAGCGGCACGGACGGTCCTCGTACGGGCTCGGTGAGCGGCGATCGTCAGCGGGAGCGCCGACCTCGCCGGAGAATCTCCGCGAGCACGACCGCGTCGTTGTGCTCGGTGTCCCGCGCGGCGTAGACGAGAGTGACGGTTCCCAGGCGCGCGCGCTTTCGAAGCTCGCGGAGCTTCCCTTCCTGCGTCCCGAGCTCCTCGGTGTAGCGTCGCCGGAACTCGTCGAACCGCGCGGGGTCGTGGCCGAACCAGCGTCGGAGCTCCGCGCTCGGTGCCAGCTCACGCACCCATTCGTCCAGGCGCGCGTCCCGGCGCGCGAGCCCGCGCGGCCAGAGTCGATCGATCAGGACGCGATAGCCGTCGGACGGCGCAGCCGGCTCGTACGCGCGCTTCAGGCGGACGTCCACTCGATTGCCTCAGGCGGCGCGTGCGAGCGCAGGATCCGATCGACGCCGGGCCGCGACGAAGACCGGGCGGTCGGCAGTTCGTGCCACCTCGTGGGCGACGCCTCGGCGCAGTCGACGCCTCTGGGAGCCGACGACCACCAGCTGAGCGCCCCGGTCGCGCGCATACTCAACGATCCGCCGGCCCGGCGAGCCCTCGAGAATCTCGGCCTCGGCGCCGACCTCCGCCAGGTCCGCGACCCGTACGGCTCGTTCGACGACCCGCCGTGCCCGCTCCAGCTCCTTGGCCAGCCGCCGTTTGTACACAGGCCCACCGAACATCGCGGCCGGGCCACGGCGGACATGGACGAAGACCAGCGGGGCGTCGAGATCGGCCGCGAGGCCTATCGCATCGTCGACTGCCGCCCGGCTCGCGGCCGAGTCGTCGACGGCCGCGATGATCGGCGCGGCCGAGCGTGCGTCGATCCAGGCCCCGCGTGCGGCGGGAGGAGGCGACGTGGACGTGAGCGTGGTCATCTGTGAGCCTCCTCGAGATCGTGGCTCTGGCCACGACGAGCGTCGAGCGCCCCGAGCTGAAGCGGCGCGATGAGGATCGGCACGGTGGTCATCTCCGCGAGCTCGGCTGCATGGCGCGTGCTCAGGCAGGCGCGCGAGCGGCCGCCGCGGCTGTCCGCCCCGAGGACGATCAGTATCGCGTCCTCGTCGAGGGCGACGGCTGCCAGGCGCTCGGCGACGTCACCGACCTCGCCGCGCGCCGTTGCATCGGCATCGGGCACCTCGTCGTAGAGCACGGCAGCGGCGACGTGCTTGGCACTGTGGTCGGCGTCGGTGAGGTGCGCGAGCACGTGCACCGCGACCAGTCGAGCGCCGATCGACTCGGCGAGCAGCGCTGCGATGCGAACCGCCGCACGAGCCGCGGGCGAGTCGTCCACTCCGCACACGATCGTTGTCATCGCTCCTCGCTTTCGTCGCATCGTACGGACAGAGTGCCTCCGCGTGCCCACAGAGGCCATCGGGTGACGGGCCCATTCGGCGGCTGAGCAGGCCCCATCACCGCGACTCGAAGCGGCGCAGGAGAGCGGTGGGCTCGGACGCGCCGGATGGGGCTCCCCCGCCGCGGAACATGGGTTGATCACCCGATGGCCGTCCGCTCGAAGGCCGTGGACCATTGAGAGGCAAGCAACCAAGGAGAATCCGATGGTCGGCTCGATCGTCTGCGGCATCGATGACTCGGAATCGGCGAAGGGGGCAGCGCGTGTCGCCCGTGCGCTCGCCGGCGAGCTCGGGCTCGGGCTCGTCTTCGTCAGCGTTCTCGAGCCTGACGCGCCTGAGGCGCGGGCGAGCGCGATCGCCGAGCGACTCGAGCGACTGACGTCCGGCGCGACCGACGTCGACTGCGGCGCCGGCTGGCTCGTGCAGGCCGGCCATCCTGCCGACTGCCTCGCCGCAGTCGCACGAGCAACCTGCGCCGCGATGATCGTCGTCGGCTCGGCCGGGGCGCGCTCGCCGCTCCTGGGCAGCATCTCGGCAGACTTGTCGCGGCGGGCGCCCTGCCCGGTCGTCGTCGTCCCTCCGGGGGCCGATGCGCGGGTGAACGGACACTCGCGCGCTCCAGGCGACCGTGCCGTCGTCGACAGGTTGACCGCCGTCGGTCGCAATGGCAGGGATTGACGCGCCGCGCGACCCGCTGATGCGCTGGAAGTGGGAGGGCGGCGCCGACCTCGGCGGCTACGGCTGGATCAGCCCGCGCCTGATGGCGTAGCGCGTCAGCTCGACGCGATCGCGCATGCCCAGCTTGTCGAGGATGTTCTGGCGGTGACGGTCGACGGTCTTGATGCTGATGAACAACGCGTCGGCGATCTGCTTCGACGTGTACGCCTCGGCGATCAGCTTCAACACCTCGAGCTCGCGCGGCGTCAAGACGTCGAACTCCTCCGCGCCGCGACCGCCGTGCTCGACGTAGTCACGCACCAGCGACGTGATCGCTGACGGGTAGAGGTAGGAGTCGCCGCGCATCGCCGCGCGGACGGCCTCGACGATGTCGGTGTCGGCGCCCGACTTCAGCACGTATCCGGACGCGCCGGCCTTGAGCGCCTCGAACAGAAACTGCTCGCTGTCGTGCATCGACAGCATCAGCGTCTTGAGCTCGGGCCTGCGCCTGTGAAGCTCCGCCGCTGCCTGGATCCCGGTCATGCGTGGCATCGAGACGTCGAGAATCACGAGATCGACGTCCCCCTCGAGCGCTTTCTCGACCGCCTCGGCACCGTCCTCCGCCTCCGCAACGACCTCGAGGTCGGCCTTGGCATCGAGCACCTTCCTCAGTCCGGAACGGACGATTGCGTGGTCGTCGGCTATGAGGATCCGAGTCACGAGCGGAATCGGCATCACGACACCCCGAGTGCCTGGACGACCTCTGTCGCCGGGACTTCGAGGCGGACCTCGACGCCGCCTTCGGGCGCGGGCTTGATCGCCAGCGCGCCGCCCACCAGGAGCGCCCGCTCGCGCATGCTCCGCAGGCCGCCATGCTCGACGGGCGCGCCGGCGAAGCCGCGTCCGTCGTCGGCGACGCGCAGCACCACGCTCTTGTTGCCGGGCTCGAGCGTGACCAAGACGCGGCTCGCGTGGGCATGGCGAGCGACGTTGGTGAGGCTCTCCTGGGCGATCCTGTAGACGGCGAGCTCGACCTCGGGCGCGAGCGTCGGGAGCGAGGCCGGAAAGTCGCGCTCGACCTGGACGTTCGAGACGCGGGCGAAAGTGGTGGTGAGCTCGGTCAGCGCGCTGACCAGGCCCAGGTGCTCGAGCATCTCCGGCCGCAGCTCGCTCGAGATTCGCCGCACCTCGTCGAGTGCGCGGCGCACGGCCTGACGCGCCTGGTCGAGGTCGTCGCGGTGCTCCGGCGCCGCCTCGGCGATCGAGTTCAGCTGCAGCAGGACTCCGGTCAGGACTTGGCCGACCTCGTCGTGCAGGTCGCGGGCGATGCCGACACGCTCGGCCTCCTGAGCCGCGAGCACCCTCCGGCCGCTCTCTTGCCGCTCGCGCTCGAGGCGGTCGAGCATTCGGTTGAAGGCCGCGACGACGCGCCCGACCTCGTCGTGACGCAGGACCCGAAGCCGCTGCCCGGGCCGGAGGAGGTCGACCATCTCCATCCGCTGCGCCAGGCGACCGAGAGGCCCGAACGCACGCCGGAGCAGGAAAGCGTTGACTGCGAGCGTCACGAGCAGACCGATCACGACGATGATCGCCTCCGTGAGCGCGATCGGGAAGCTGATCGTCACCGGCGAGACGATCAGCAGAACGGCGATCACCGTCAGGAGCGATGCGTTGACGGCGAAGACGCGCCAGTACAGCGGCAGGCGTGTCCGCGTCATGGTGGGACGTTAGCGTCATCGACCGTTCATGACCGCGTTTCCCGCGCGCTCCGTCTCCGCGGAGGCGCGATCAGCACCGGAACCGGTGTCTCGGTCTCGAGCTGGTCGGCGAGGTTGCTCTCGAGGCGTTTGCGCCAACCGCGAGCGCGGGCGCCGACGACGATCACGTCGGCGGCCTCCTCGGCGGCGATCTGCCCGAGCAGCGCCGCGGGCTCGCCCACCGCAACTCTCTTCTCGGCGCGATCGGCAACGCCGTGCTCGTGGGCCAGCTGCGCGAGCAGCTCCGCGCCCTGGCGCGTGGCCTCCATCAGGCTCGCACCGTAGTCGCCGTCATCGACCTCGTCGAGCTCGTCGAGGGCGTGCGCCAGCACCAGGCGCAGGCCGAGCCGCTCGCTGAGATCGGCGCCGAGCGCGAGGGCATCGTCGCTCTCCGCAGAGCCGGTCACCGCGCACATCAACGTCCCCCGCATCGGGCCTCCTCTCGGTCGTCTTGCGATCAGGTTCGCCTATCGCCCGCCCCGGTGACATAGGGGCAGAACCCGATCCCCACGCGGCTGCGCCCGCTGTCCCAGATGGGGCCTCCGCCCGATTGCGATGCCGCCCTTCCAAACCGACGATGCAGGGCCAGATCGGGAATGAGAAAGGAGCAAGGGTGAGCGTGGGCACGGATGCAGACCGAAGCCTGTTGATCAGCGCACAGGGCTACGAGCAGCGCTCGCGCGAGCTCGACTTCCTACGAACCGAGGCCCGACACGAGCTCGGCGGGCGACTGCGCGAGGCGCGTCAGGACGGCGACCTGGCCGACAACCCCGCGCTCCAGGACCTGCTCGAGGAGCAGGCGCAGCTCGAGCTGCGCATCGTCGCGCTGGAGGCGCAGCTCGCCGACGCGGAGATCGTCGCGCCGTCCCTCGACGGCCGAGCGGGAATCGGGAGCGTCGTCGCGGTTCGTGACGACGACGCGACGGTCGAGTACGAGCTGGTCGGCCCGCTCGAGTCGGACATCGGCAACGGTCGTCTGTCGATCGAGGCCCCGGTCGGTCGAGCCTTGGTCGGCTGGCGCGCGGGCGAGCGCGTGGCCATGACGACCCCGCGAGGGCGGCTCGCGCTCGAAGTCCTCTCGGTGCGCCCGCGAAGCGCGTTGGCGGGGACGGCGGCGTGATGATCGCCGTCTTGCAGCACCAGCCCGAGACGGGCCTCGGCCGCCTCGAGGGCCACCTCGGCGACCTCGCGGTCGACTACGAGGTCGTGCAGACGGGCGAGACGCTGCCCGATCCGGCTGCATTCGATGGAGCGGTCGTCCTGGGCGGCAGTCTGTCCGCCGACGATGCGGCTCTTCGTCCCGCTCGTCGCTGGATCAGAGGCGCCGTCCTGAGCGGCTTGCCCTATCTCGGCGTCTGCCTCGGCGGCCAGCTGCTGGCGAGCGCCCTGGGCGCACGCGTGGGGCCCGGAGGAGCAGAAGCGGGCATCCACAGCGTCTTCCTGACCGACGCCGCCCGGCACGACGTCGTCTTCGCCGGGCTTCCCCGCCGGTTCGACGTCTTCGGCTGGCACGGCGACAGGTTCGATCTTCCCCGCGGCGCCGTGCCCCTTGCCGGGTCGCTTGCCTGTGCCTACCAGGCCTTTCGCTACGGCGGCACCGCTTACGGGTTGCAGTTTCACCCCGAGGTGCGTCCGCACGACCTCGCCGGCTGGCGCGACCTGCCCGGCTACCGGCGCCTGCTCGACGAGAGCGGTCGTGACTGGACCGACGTCGAGCTGGAGCTGGCCCGGGCTGCGAACGCACTCGATGACCTCGCCGCGCACCTGCTCGAACGCTGGCTCGGTCTCGTTGCCGGCGCTCCCTCGGTACGTGAAGGGCGGCCGGCGCTCGCGTCCGCATCGGATCGGGCCACCGCCTGACTCTCCGCGGCTACCAGCGGACGAGCCGGGTGGTCCCGACGTCGACCCACTCCGTCTCGCCGTTGCACATTGGACAGCGCGGTGGTGGGCCGGTTGCGACCCCGTATCCGCATCGGACGCAGCTGAGATCGCGGCCGGCCGGGGTGACGGAGGGCGTTCGCATCACCTCGGCACCGTCGACAACTCGGCGCCGCGGATGCGTGCGCTCCGGCGGCGAGATCTGCGCGGTTCCGAGGGCTCCGGCAGGCATCGCCGCCAGCCTGACCGGTGGCAGGCCGCGGAGCCATCGGGTCCTGCCCCCATTTCCCGAAGCGTGGCAGCCTGGAAGTGGAGGCGCCGACGCGGGGATATGGGGTGCTCGGCCGATGGCTGCTCCCGGCCGAAGCGACGAGGCTACGAGTGACCGAAAGGGGAAGAGATGAGCACAGCGATCGTCTGCGGACGGCTCGCCCGACTCGAACGCAGCTGTCGTCGTCGCCGCTCGAATGGCCGAGAGGCTCGGCACCAGGCTGGTCCTGGCGCACGTCGCCGAGCCGGTCCTCACCTACGCGTACGCCGCGCCGTTCCCAGGCTCGAGCCCGAGGCCCCGGGAAGACCACGAAACGATGGCTGTACAGCAGGAGATCGGCACGAGCATGCTGGAGGAGGCCGCCGGAGGCGCGGGCATCACCGACGCCGTGCACCGCGTAGCAGTCGGCTTTCCGGCCGAGCGGCTCGCCGAGATCGCCGACGACGAAGACGCCGAGCTGATCGTCGTCGGATCGCGCGGACGGGGCGCGTTCAAGGCTGCCTTTCTCGGCAGCGTCTCCAACAGTCTCGTCGGGGTCGCGCGCTGCCCGGTTCTGATCGTGCCGCCGGGGGCGGCCGGCCCGTGACCCGCAGGTCGGCGTGTCGCTGAGCCACCTCGTGCTCGCCGCTGCCGTGGATCCGGACGTCGTCATCACCGTCGTCTTCGTCTCGTGGGTTTTGCTGTTCGCGCTGGCTGTCGCGGGGGTGGTGCGGCACGAACGCTCTCGAGACGCTGTCGCCTCCAGGGCCGGGCGACGCCTCGAAGCGGAGCGCCCACCCTCCGCCGAAGGCGAGAAGGAGGGTCGACCTTCGGACACGGCTACGCCCGGCTCATGAATCCCTAAAGGAGCTCGCGGCCGAACTGGGGCTCTCGCCGGGGCGGGCTATACTCGAATCCCGGCTCGAACGAGCCGCGCCGACGTAGCTCAGCTGGTAGAGCACTTCACTCGTAATGAAGGGGTCCCCGGTTCAAGTCCGGGCGTCGGCTCTAGGAGAGTCGACCTGAGACCGCAACTTGGCGGCTCCGCTACTGTTTTCCACGCCACACGGGCAGGGGGTCCGTGGGAGGCCGGGCGAATTCGAACGCACCGAGCCAGGAGAAGAATGAAGCTCAGACTCGCCATCCCCGCCCTAGCGGTAGCGCTTTGCTTTGCCGCCGCATCCGTCGCGCCGACCGCGCTCGCCTCGCCCGCCCAGGCCTCCAAGAAGAAGGGCGGTGGCAAGAAGAAGAAGGCGAAGAGCAAGGTCTACATGGTGTGCAAGCACGGCTGCAAGTTCCGCACGATCCAGCGGGCGGTGAACGCGGCCGGCTCCTTCAAGCACAAGCGCAAGAACCGCAAGGTGACGACGATCGTCAAGGTCAAGCCGGGCAAGTACGTCGAGGGCGTCGTCGTCGAGGGCAAGAA
>DATBMH010000086.1:0-34107 GCA_036554945.1 Gaiellaceae bacterium
GGCAGCTCCGACCACACGCCGAACACCCAGAACCCGAAGTTCGCCGAGCCGCACGAGCGGTCGGTGGCGCGGGCCGGGGGCGACCAGGGCGACTGGACCCCGCCGGCGGGCCTGCCGGACATCTACATCGACATGGGCGAGACGGCGGAGAACGTGGCCGAGCTCGAGAACGTCTCGCGCGAGGAGATGGACGAGTTCGCGCTCCTGTCGCAGCAGCGCTGCGGCGCGGCGATCGAGCGCGGCTTCTTCGAGCGCGAGATCACGCCGTTCACGAACTCGGAGGGGGTCGAGGTCAAGGCGGACGACGGGCCCCGGCCGGACACGACGCTCGAGAAGCTCGCCGGTCTGAGGGCGGCGTTCAGGGCGGACGGCACCGTGACCGCGGGGAACGCGAGCGGCATCAACGACGGCGCTGCGGCGCTCGTGATCGCGAGCGACGAGCGCGCGCGCTCGCTCGGAATCGAGCCCCTGGGCGCGTTCGTCGGCTCCGCCGTCGCCGGCGTCGACCCCGCTGTGATGGGAATCGGGCCCGTCCCGGCCGTGCGGAAGCTGCTCGCGCGGACGGGCGTCGACGTCGCCGACGTCGACCTGGTCGAGCTCAACGAGGCGTTCGCGTCGCAGTCGCTCGCGGTCGTGCGGGAGCTCGGCCTCGACGAGAGCCGGGTGAACGTCAACGGCGGCGCGATCGCGATCGGGCACCCGCTCGGGATGAGCGGCGCGCGGCTCGTGGTCACTCTGCTCCACGAGCTCCGGCGGCGTGGCGGCCGGTACGGGCTGGCGACCCTGTGCGTGGGCGTCGGCCAGGGGCAGGCTGCGCTCTTCGAGCGATGACGACGGCGGAGCGGTACGTGGAGCTCTGCCTCCGGATCGGCAGGCACGACGAGGACCTGGTCGACTTCTCCTTCGCGCCGGGGGAGATCTCCGACCGGGTCGCGGGGGAGGACCCGATCGAGGCGGCACGGCTGGCGGAGGACGCCCGAGAGCTCGCCGCCGAGACGGACTCCCACTACCTGCGCGCCCAGCTTCGCGGCCTGGAGATCGTCGCCCGCAAGCTCGCCGGCGAGGACGTCTCCTACGCAGAGGAGGTCGAGGGCTGCTACGGGAGCAAGGTCGCGCTGGTGCCGGAGGAGCGGTTCGAACAGGCCCACCGCGAGCTCGACGAGCTCCTGCCGCCGGGCGGCACGCTGGCCGAGCGGTACACACGGTGGCTGGACGGGGAGCCGATCCCACGGGAGCGGCTCGAGGCGGTCCTCCGGACGCTGGCCGAGGCGCTGCGGGAGACGACACGCGAGCTGTTCGGCCTCCCCGACGGCGAGGCCTACGCCCTCGAGCTCGTGAAGGACCAGCACTGGTACGCGTACAACCGCTACCTCGGCGGGCTGCGGAGCGTGGTGGAGGTGAACACCGACCTCCCGATCAGCGCCGGCGGGGTCGTCGCGACGATGGCGCACGAGCTCTACCCGGGCCACCACACCGAGCGTGTCTGGAAGGAGGAGCTGCTGTACCGCGCCGGCGGGCGGGTGGAGGAGAGCGTCCTCCCGTACGGGACGCCGCAGTCGGTGATCACCGAGGGGATCGCGACCGTCGCGGTCACGCTCATGGTGGAGAGCCACGGTGCCCTGCTCGCCGACGCCTTCCGCGAGCACGGGATCGACTACGACCCCGACCGGTCCCTGCGGATCCACCGGGCCGGCAAGGCGCTCGACGCAGTGATCGCGAACGCGGCGGTCATGCTCCACGCCGACGGCGCGTCGACCGACGAGGCGGTCGAGTACGTCCAGCGCTGGGAGCTCATCTCGGAGGCGCGGGCCAGGCAGCACGTGGAGTTCGTCATGGACCGCTGGGGCCGCGCGTACATCCGGACGTACACCGACGGGTACGAGCTCTGCCGCACGTGGGTCGGCGGTGATCCGGCGCGCTTCAAGCGGCTGCTGACGGAGCAGCTGACGCCCACGGACCTGATGTGAGCGTCCCCGAGGGGTACGTCGAGCTCGGGCTCCGGCTCGGTCGCCACGTGGACGGCCTCGTCGACGCCTACTACGGGCCGCCGGAGATCGCCCGGAGGGTCGAGTCCGAGGAGCTGCGCCCACCGGTTGATCTCGTCGCCGACGCCGAGAGCCTGCGCGAGGCGAACGAGAGCGCGTACCTGGACGCGCAGCTCGTCGGGCTGGAGACGATCGCCCGCAAGCTCGCCGGGGAGGAGATCCCCTTCGCGGACGAGGTCGAGCGCTGCTACGGCGTGCGGCCCCGCCGGACACCCGAGGCCGACCTCGAGGCGACGCACCGGGCGCTCGACGACGCGCTTCCCGGCAACGGCTCGCTGACCGAGCGGTACCAGGCCTGGCGCGAAGGCGACCCGGTCCCGCGCGACCGGCTCCAGGCGGTGCTCGAGGAGATCACGGAGGACCTCCGCGGGCGCACGCGGTCGATGTTCGGGCTGCCGGAGGGCGAATCCGCGGCGATCGACCTGGTCACGGACGAGCCGTGGTCCGCCTACAACTACTACGAAGGCGGGCTCCGGAGCCGCGTCGCCGTCAACCTGGACGTCCCGATGGCGACGAACTTCGTCACCGAGCTGATGGCCCACGAGCTCTACCCCGGCCACCAGACCGAGCACGCCTGGAAGGAGCAGCTGCTCTACCGGGAGCAGGGGCGACTCGAGGCCGGGATCCTCATGATCGGCGCGCCGGAGTCGATGATCGCCGAGGGCATCGCCGGTCTCGGGCTCGAGCTCCTCGTGGAGGACGAGGACGCGTTCACCGCCGAGCACCTCGCGCGTCACGGCGTCGAGTACGACACCGAGGTCGCGCGGGCCGTGAAGGCCGTGTCCAGGCCGCTCAAGGACGTCGGCGGCAACGTCGCCCTGATGCTCTACGAGGACGGCATCTCCGAAGAGGAGGGGCTCGAGTACCTCGTGCACTGGGGCCTGATGTCCGACAAGCGCGCCGCGCAGTCCCTGCGGTTCGTCACGGATCCGATCTGGCGCTCGTACGTGTCGACCTACACGGACGGCTACAAGGTCTGCCGCGACTGGGTCGACGGTGACGCGTCGAGGTTCCAGCGGCTCCTGACCGAGCCGCTCACGCCGGCGGACCTGGCCTAGCCCGCAGGCGGCCGGATCAGGACTCGGCCCTCGAGCTCCTCCGGGACGAACGGGAGGCCGCGCTCGGCGAGCCAGGTCTCGATGTCCCCGATCAGCTCGTGGCAGTCGCGGTCGTCGTCCTTGCTGCAAGGCACCTCGACCAGCACGTAGCCCTCCTCCTCCTCGACCTCGAAGGACTCGATCCCGTGCTCCCTGAGTGCGTCGACGACCTCCTGCACCCCACCATTCTGCCTTCGGTGGCAAGCCGGGGGAACCCGATATCGTCCCGGGCGCCCATGGCCGTCACCACCGAGCGCGACTACCAGCTCTTCATCAACGGCGAGGCCGCGGAGCCCAGCGGCGGCGAGGTCCGCGAGCTGACGGAGCCCGCGACCGGCGAGCCGCTCGCGAAGGTCGCCATGGCGTCGACCGCCGACGTGGACCGCGCGGTCGAGGCGGCCCGGAGGGCGCTCGACGGCGACTGGGGCCGGACGCCGCCGACGGAGCGCTCGCGGCTCCTCCACGCGCTCGCCGACGCGATCCAGGCGAACCGCAAGGAGCTCGCCGAGCTCGAGGTCCGCAACGTGGGCAAGGCGATCTCCTCGGTGAAGGCGGAGCTGCACCAGGGCGTCGAGAACTTCCGCTTCTACGCCTCGGCGATCGGCTCGATCGCCGGCCGGTCGAACCCGATCGGCGGGTCGCTGCTCTTCTACTCGCTGAAGGAGCCGGTCGGCGTCGCGGGCCAGATCGTCCCGTGGAACTACCCGCTGATGATGACGACCTGGAAGCTCGCGCCTGCGCTGGCGGCGGGCTGCTCGGTCGTCCTCAAGCCGGACTCGCAGACGCCGCTGACGGCGCTGCGGATGGCCGAGCTGGCGGCCGAGGTCGGCTTCCCGGCCGGCGCGCTCAACGTCGTGCCGGGCGAGGGCAAGACGGTCGGCGCGCACCTCGTCCAGCACCCCGGGGTGGACAAGGTGGCGTTCACCGGCTCCACGGCGACCGGGGCGGAGATCATGCGGCTCGGCTCCGACTCGATCAAGCGACTGACCCTCGAGCTCGGCGGGAAGAGCCCGAACCTCGTCTTCGCCGATGCGAACCTCGCCGACGCGATCCCGAGCTCGGTCTGGTCGATCTACTACTCGGCCGGCCAGAGCTGCGAGGCGCGCTCGCGGATCCTCGTCGAGGCGCCGCTCTACGACGAGTTCGTGAGCCGGTTCGCGGACGGCGCGAAGGCACTGAAGGTCGGCGACCCGCTCGAGGCCGAGACCCAGGTCGGCTCGCTCGTCTCGCAGGAGCACCGCTCGAAGGTGCACGGGTTCGTCGAGAAGGGGGTCGAGGAGGGCGCGGAGGTCGTCGCCGGCGGAGAGCCGATCGACGGCGCCGGCGCGTTCTACCCGCCGACCGTCCTCGCCAAGGTCGAGAGCTCGATGACCGTGGCGCAGGAGGAGATCTTCGGTCCGGTCGTGACCGTCACGCCCTTCGAGGACGAGAAGGACGCCGCGCGGCTCGCGAACGACGTGCGCTACGGGCTGATGGCGACGGTCTGGACCGGCGATCCCGCCAAGGGTCACCGCCTGGCGCGCCGGATCAAGGCCGGCACCGTCGGGATCAACATGCCGTACACCGCCTTCCCCGGCATTCCGTTCGGCGGCTACAAGCAGTCCGGGTTCGGCCGGGAGCTCGGCCTCGAGACGCTCGAGCTCTACCTGGAGACTAAGAGCGTGATCGTCTCCACCTCGCCGAAGCCGTTCAACCCGTTCGGGCTCTAGACCTTGAAGTACAGATGGGCGGTCCTCGCTGCCGGGACGGCGGCGGCGACCGCGAACTCGGCGCTGTTCATCGGGCCGTCCGTCCTCGCGCCGAAGCTGCGGGACGAGCTCGACCTCAGCCTGTCGCAGCTCGGCGTCCTGCTCGCGAGCCTGTGGGTCGGGACGATCCTCACGCTGCTCGCCTGGGGCCTGCTCGCCGACCGTGTGGGCGAGCGGGTCGTCCTCGGAACGGGGCTCGGCGCCTGCGGGATCCTCGCGGCCGCGGCCGGATGGGCCGGTGAGTTCCTCACGCTGCTGACGCTGCTCTTCCTCGCCAGCGCCGCGGGCGCCAGCGTCAACGCGGCGAGCGGACGGGCCGTCATGCAGTGGTTCGGCGTCGCCGAACGCGGGCTCGCGCTCGGGATCCGGCAGACGGCGATCCCACTGGGCGCGGGGATCGGGGCGGTCGCGCTGCCGCTCGTCGAAGAGGCCGGCGGGATCAAGGCCGCCTTCGCCTTCCTCGGCGGGCTCTGCCTGGCGGCGGCGCTCGTCGCGGCGGTCGTCATCCGCGAGGCGCCGGTCCGCGACGCGGAGCTGGAGGGCGACGCGATCCCGTGGACGCTGCACGACCGACGCCTCTGGACGCTCTCCGCCGGCAGCGGGCTCTACCTCTTCGGGCAGATCCCGCTGATGTCGTTCGCGGTGCTGTTCCTGCACGACGTCCACGGGCTCTCCGTCGCGCGGGCAGGAATCGTCCTCGCGGTCTTCCAGGCCGGCGCGGTGGCGACGCGGATCGGCGCCGGGCGGCTGTCCGACCGGCTCGGCGACCGGCTTCGCCCGCTCCGCTGGATCGGCCTCGCCAGCGCCGCCGGGCTCCTCGTGACCGCCCTCGTCGCGGACGGGCGGCTCGCGGTCGTCGTGGCCACGATCGTCGTCGCCGGCGCGATCTCGATGGCCTGGAACGGCCTTTCGCTGACCGCGGCCGCCGAGCTCGCCGGCCGGGCGAGGAGCGGCGCCGCGATCGGGTTCCAGCAGACGACGCTCGGGCTCGTGGGCGTCCTCGTGCCGGTCACGTTCGCCGCGCTCGTCGAGTCGCTCTCGTGGCGCTCGGCCTTCGCGCTCTCCGCGGTCGGGCCGCTCGTCGGCTGGCTGATGCTCGGGAGCCTGCGGGAGCGCGTGTAGCGCTCCCGCCGCTCCGTCAGGTCAGATCCAGCTGAACTCCTGCTGCAGGATCGGGATCGCGAAGTAGATCGCGAACGCGATCGCCGCAGCCCACATGAGCGGATGCACCAACCTCCAGGCGCCCTGGAAGACCCGCACCAGGACGTAGACGATGAAGCCGGCCGCGATGCCGTCCGTGATCGAGAACGAGAACGGCATGAACATGATCGTGATCGCGGCCGCGAGGCCCAGCGCGAGGTCGTGGAAGTTGATGCCGGCGAGGTACCGCCGCTGTCGCATCTGGGCGGTGGTCGACTCCTCGGTCGCCCGGCGCGGCTCGGCCTCGTCCTCGAGCTCGGTCAGCGAGCTGATCATCAGCCAGGCGACGATCAGCAGCGCCGGCGCGGTCGCCTGCGACGGCACGATGCCGATCAGCGGCGCGAGGAACATGAACGGGAAGAACAGGAAGCCCGTGATCACGCTCACCCAGCCCGTCCTGCCGCCGACGGCCACACCGGACGCCGACTCGATGTAGGTCGTCGCCGACGACGCCGACGCCGCGCCTCCCGCGGCGGCTGCGACCGAGTCGACGAGCAGCGGCCTGCGGATCTCCGGCATCTCGCCCTGCGCGTTCACGTACCCCGCCGACCGGCCGACGCCGACGAGCGTGCCCATCGTGTCGAAGAAGTCCGCGAGGAAGAGCGAGAAGGCGAACGCCAGCGCCGCGACGAACGGCAGGGTCGTGAACGCGTCGAAGTTGAACTCGCCGACGAGGCTGAAGTCGGGGCTCTCGAAGATGTCGTCGGGCCAGCGGGCCAGACCCGACTCGGGCGAGTACACGTCGAAGGCGTAGTTGACGATCGTCGCGAAGACGGTCGTGAGGATGATCCCGACCAGCAGGTCGCCGGGGAAGCCGACCGCCCGCAGCGCGATCGTGATCACGATCCCGACGACGGTGATGATCACCGGCCACGTCGTGAAGGGGGCGAGGTCGACGATCGTGCCCTGCCCCTGGACGACCATCCCGGACGTCGTCAGCCCGATGAACGCGATGAACAGGCCGATCCCGATCGCGATCGCCTTCTTCAGCTCGAGCGGGATCGCGCTCATGATCGCCTCGCGCAGCCCGAGGAGCACCAGGATCGTGATCGCGAGCCCCTCGACGACCACCAGGCCCATCGCCTCCGGGAAGCTCAGGCCCGCCTGCGCCACCAGCGTGAACGCGACGACCGCGTTGAGGCCGAGCCCGGGCGCGATCGCGTAGGCCATGTTCGTGTAGAGGCCCATGATGATCGTCATCACCCCGGCCACGAGGCACGTCGAGGTGAGTACGGGCGAGAACGCCAGGCCCTCGCCGTTCAGCCCGAGGATCAAGGGGTTCACGAAGATGATGTAGGACATGACGATGAACGTCGTCATGCCCGCGACGGTGTCGCGCGCCAGGGTCGTGCCGTTCTCGGAGAACCGGAACCGGCGGCCCAGGGCTGAGCGCTCCAGCGTCGCGGCGAAATCGCTCATGCGAATGCTCCTTTCCGCAGGGGAGGGCCTGTGCCGTACGCGACTCTAGAGCGGCGGCTGGACGACGTTTTCCAGATCGGCGACGGCGTCGGCGCGAACCGGGTCGGCGGGACCCCCCAGGAGGACGAGGCAATCGACCTCGCGGTGTCCTGGTTCGAGGAGGCGGGGCTCGAGGTCGAGCGGGACGGACGGGGCAACGTCGTCGCGCGTCTCCGCGGCCGGTCGCCCGAGCTGCCCGAGGTCTGGACGGGCTCGCACCTCGACTCGGTGCCCGAGGGCGGGAGGTTCGACGGCGTGCTCGGGGTCGTCGCCGGGCTGACTGCGGTGGAGGCGATCGGGCAGTCGGAGCGGACGCTCGCGGTCGTGGTCTTCCGGGACGAGGAGACGGGCTGCCACGGGAGCCGGTGGCGGGCCGCGAACGGGTCGCTTCCGGGGTTCTATCTCGAGCTGCACGTCGAGCAGGGGCCGGTGCTCCTCCAGGCCGACGTCCCTCTTGGCGTGGTCACGAGCATCGCCGGCATGGTGCGGCGGCACCGGGTCTTCGAGGGCCGCGCCGACCATGCCGGGACGACACCGATGGCGGCGCGCCGGGATGCGCTCGCCGAGGCGGCCGAATACGTCCTCCGGGTGCGCGCGGTGGCCTCCGAGATCGAAGGCGCCGTCGCAACGGTCGGCGAGCTGGAGGTCGAGCCCGGCGCGGCGAACGTCGTGCCGTCGCGAGTGCGCCTCACCGTCGACGCACGCGCCCCGGACCAGGAGCGGCTCGACCGGCTCATCTTCGAGCTCGGCCTCGAGGACGCCCACTACGGCAATGCGCCGGTGGCGCTGGCGACCGAGGTGCTCCGCGGGGAGATCGAGTCCCGGGGGCTGCCGCTCGTCGAGCTGCCGTCGGGCGCGGGCCACGACGCGGGCATCATGGCCGCCGCCGGCGTCGAGTCCTCCATGCTGTTCGTCCGGAGCCTGAACGGCGGTGCGAGCCACTCGCCACAGGAGCACTCGAGCCCGGAAGACGTCGCGCTCGCGCTCGACGTGCTGACGGCGACGCTTCGCCGGCTGGCTTCCTAGCTCACCACGGCCAGAGCTTGTCCCAGACGTCCTCGGCGCCGTCCCGCATCGTCTGCTCGAAGCCGTCGGTGCGGTTGCCGGGCAGCACTTCCGCCGCGGCTTCGATGTCGCCTCGGGCGTGCCGGCCGACCTCCAACGCGGCGAGCGCGACGACGCCGATGACGAGGACGGCGAACCCGAGGGCCACCAGCCTGCGCGGCGATGCGACCGCGACGCCGACCACGAAGGCGAGGACGACGCCGAGGATCCCGGCCGTGACGACCCACCAGCCGATCTCGGCCAGCGGCTCGTAGAAGACGCCCGCGATCACGAGCACCAGGCCGGCGAGCCCGGCCCAGACCGCGACCCGGGCGGCCCAGGCGGCGGCGTCGGTCACGCGTCGCTCGACGTGCGTCGGCGGCGTCTCCGTCTCCGGCGGCGCCATGAAGGCCTCGGCGAGCCAGACGACCGTCCGGATCCCGAGGACGATCCCGAGCAGGATCCAGCCGACCTTCTGCGCGCCCTCCGCGCCGAGGACGCCGAACAGGATCAGGACGGCGGCCACGAGGATCGCGAGCTGCGACCAGTACCGGAAGAGCAGGCCGGGGATCGTCCGGGCCGGCCGCGGCATCGCGACCTCCGCGATCCCCCAGGCGAGCCGGCCGAGCCGCGATCCCCAGAACCACGGCTTCGCCGGGACCGACCGTCGTTTCGAGACGTCCTCGAGGACGCGTCCCGTGATGTCCATCGCGCGGCCGCCGACGCTCAGCATCGCCTGTGGGTCGAGCGCGCGCGGGACCTCGTAGGTGTCGCGGAGGTGCGCGATCAAGACGCCGTCGGGGAGTGCCCGCAGCGCCGCCATCATCGCGGTGCGCTCGGTGGTGCCGCCGTTGCGCAGGCCGGCCACCGCGTCCTCGGCGAACGGCCCGTCGGGGACGTCCTGCCGCAGGAGCGCGCCGGCGAGGAGATCGGTCAGCTTGCCGCGGTCGACCTCGAGCAGCTCCTCGCGGAGGATCGCGCCCTGCGCCTGCTCGCGGAGCTCGTCGCGCAGCGCGCCTTCCGGGAGGACCGAGGCGAGGATCCGGTCGGCGCCGTCGAGCCGGCCCCAGAGGACGTCGTTGCGCCGCCAGCTCTCGTCGAGGAACCCGCCGAAGTGCCCCAGCGCGTTGCCCGCGAGCTTCGTCCGGGTGCTTCCGGGCGCCGTCTCGTCGATGATCGAGGTCGCGTCCTGCGGCGAGATCCGGACGATGTCGACGGGGCTCGTCTCGCCGAGGTCCGGGTGGTGGAGCGGCAGCGAGATCGCGTCGAAGCTGTCGAAGCGCAGGTAGTAGCCGCGGATCAGAAGGCGGACGTCGACCGCGCCGGACCTCGGGATCCCGTCGCCGAGCACGGCCTCGGTGGCGGCCTCCGTGTCCGCGAAGGTTCGACGGAGGAAGCTGCCGAGGCTGTGCTCGAGCGTCGTCAGGACGCCGTCGTGGCTCTCGATGTACGCGCGCGCGTTCCGCGCCTGGTCGGTGACGCGGTGCTCGCGGTCCGGAGCGTCGGTCTCCAGTGTGGCGTGGAGGCCGGCCACGTCCTCGGCCAGCGCGGCGACCGACTGCCGGATCAGGCCGATCTCCCGCTGTTCCTCGCCCGATCCCTCGCCCTGGCGCACGGCGCGGCCGCGCCGCCGGAGCTCCACGAAGACGTCGTTCAGCGCGAGCTTGAGCCCGAGGAGGTCCGGCTCGACGTCCGCCAGGTCGATCCACTCGGCCTTCGCGCCCTCGGGGACCATCGTCGGGTACATCTCGAGCATCTGGCGGCTCCGCGGGCCGCGCCGGAGGAGGTCGTTGATGCGGTCCTGCAGGAAGCGGAGGCGCCGCAGCCGGTAGCCGAAGTCGAAGTCGTTGAGGAACGCGTTGAGGCTCTCGGCATGGCGGTCGTCGATCCAGACCCGGATGACGAGCGTGAGCGCGCGGTAGGTGTCGGACTCCTGCCGGACCCCGGCCACGGCGGCGATCATCGACGCGAGCTCGTCCGCGACCGTGGCGGCCCGCAGGCGCCGGTACGCGCGGTGGAAGACGGCGCAGTCCCGGAGCAGCTCGTCGAGGACCTCGTCCGGGCGGTCCGGGGCGAGCTCCCGGATCGGGCCGAACGGGTCGCGGCCCGCCATGAAGTCGAGCTCGACCCGGAGCGTGATCCGGCGGAGCTGCTCCAGGGTCTGGTTGCGGTCGAGCACGGCCTGGATGTCGTCCCGGATCGGCTCGGCCCGCGGCAGCGCCATCGCCGCCGCGGCGACGTTGTCGATGACGTCCGGCCGCGGAGCCGGCGGGTCGGCTGGGAGCGGGCCCTTCCCGAGCTTCGTCGGGCGGCCGCCGGGGTCCGGCTCGACGTAGATCAGCTTCCGCTCGACGGGGACGTCGGCGCGGCGGCGGCGGAGCGCCGAGGTCGCGTGCGTGAACGGCTTGTTGTCGAGGTAGCCGCCGTCGGCGAACGCGTAGTTCCGGTAGTCGGCGCCGCGGCTCGCGTGCTCGTCGAAGAACCTGCCCCAGCCCGGGTAGAGCGGCTCGAGCGAGGCGTCGACCTGCTTGGTGTCGACGAGGGTGACCGGCTCGAAGGCGAACGGGAACGACGAGGTCGCGCGGGCCGCGAAGGCGAGCATCCCGTCGTTGCCCTCGACGAAGTCGTTGCGGAACGACCCCGTCGCCTCCGGCGTCCCGTACACGAAGTGGAACACGTGCCGGTGCCGGTTCTCGTAGACGACGCGGTCGTGGAGGGCGATCGGCACGCGGAGCCCTTGCAGGTCCGTCGTGGTCACGAAGAGGTCGATCTGCTCGGCGTAGGACGGGCTCTTCTGGTCCTCCGGCCTCTCGGTCGTGTCGCGCATCGCGCGGAGCGCGTTCAGCGCCCTCGTGTACAGGCGCTGGCCGTTCAGGAGCGACCGCGGAGGCGTCTGCCGCTCGACCGTGTCCGCGAGCCCGGCGTACGAGGCCTTGTCGTTGAGCAGGATCGCGATGTCGCCCTCGTCGACCCACAGGTCGCGCAGGTCGTCGATCTGCTGCTGGTTCGCGAGCGCCTTCGCGAGGAAGATGCCGTTGATCCCGCCGGCCGAGCTGCCGGAGAGGATGTCGACGACGAACCGCGTGCGGACCGGCGCGTCCTCGGGCACGTCGCCTGCCGGCTGCCCCTCGTCACCCAGCGGGAGCAGCTGCGCGAGGCGGCGGTAGACCTTCTCCGATCCCTTGAGCGGCTGGCGTCCCCCGTCCGGCGCGGAGGTCGGGAAGTAGACGGGCTGTCCCCACGGGTTCTCGGGGTACGTGTTCGTCGGCGCGCTCGCGCGCACGAGCCGCAGGAGCTCCTGGACGACGCCGTTGATGTAGATCGCCAGCGAGACCCCGCCGTACAGGACGACGGCGAAGCGCACCTCCCGTTCGGGGCGGAAATCCGGCCGCAGCGGCTCGGGGACGGGAGTGGCCGTAGCCGGCCGAGTGAACCACAGTCGACGCCGGTGTTACAACCGGCGGCTCAGGTCTCGCGGAACGAGATCGGCTGCGCGCCCTCCCAGAGCGTGAGCCGACCGAGCTCCTTCAGCTGCCCCTGGCCCTCGACGAGCGTCGCGAAGTGGTTCGCCCAGAGCTCCCCGGCCTTGCTCTTGAAGTGGCAGTAGCCGTACGGGAACAGCAGCTCCGTCTCGCTCTCACCGCCCGGGTAGAGCGCGATCTCGCCGGGGTGCGGGTAGCTCGTGGCGTTCTCGGGACCGATCCCGAGATCCCGGTCGCCCCAGGGGATCCAGTTCGACTCGCCGCTCCAGCGGCAGTGGATGATCCGGTCCTCGAGCGGCAGGATCGAGCGGAAGGCTGCGACGGTCTGCGGCGCCAGCTCCTCCTCGAACCGGGCGACGAACTGGAACGGGCCTGCGCTGATCTCGAGCACGCCGCCAACCTACTCCAAGGAGTCGAGCCAGGCGCCGAGCGCCTCGCGCTCCTCCTCGGTCATCCCGGTGACGTTGCCGAGCGGCATCGCGTTCGAGTCGACAGCCTGCGCCTGGATCGCGGCCGCCTGCGACTCGATCTCCTCGAGCGTGTCGAACGTGACCCCGCCGGGCGGCGAGTCGAAGCCCTGCTGCGTCGGCTCCTGCGAGTGGCACGGGACGCAGCGCTGCTCGACGATCGCCTGGGCTCGTTGTGGAAGGACGAGAGGCGAGCCGCTCCCGCCGCCGCCCTCGTCCGGCCGGATCGCGATCGCCAGGGCCATCACCGCGACCGACGCGGTCACCGGGATCCACCAGGCGTTCCGGCCGGCGTGGCGCAGGTTGAAGAAGTGCCGGACGAACGCGCCGATCACGACGAGCGCGACGAGGATCAACCAGGCGTTCTCGTTCCCGTACGTGAACGGGAAGTGGTTCGAGATCATCGTGAAGACGACCGGGAGGGTCAGGTAGTTGTTGTGCACCGACCGGCGCTTGGCCTCGAGGCCGGGCGCCGGATCGGGCTTCTCGCCGCGCTCCTTCGCCCGGATCAGCTCCCAGTGCGCCGGGATGATGTTGAAGAGGACGTTCGCGGCCATGATCGTCCCGAGCATCGCGCCGACCTGGAGGTAGGCCGCGCGGCCCGAGAAGACCTCGCTCGCCGCGTAGGCCGAGGCCATGACGAGGCCCAGCAGGAAGACGGCCATGAGCGCCTCGATCCGGATCACACGGCAGGCGACGTCGTAGAGCACCCACGCCGCGCCGAGCCCGAGCAGGCTGAGCGTGATCGCCGCCCCGGGGCTGATGTCCCGAACGGACGGGTCGATCAGGTACGTCTCCGCGTCCAGGTAGTAGAGGACGACGAGCAGCGCGAAGCCCGAGAGCCACGTCGTGTACGCCTCCCACTTGAACCAGTGGAGGGGCTCCGGCAGCTCCTCCGGCGCGACCGTCCACTTGGACACCCGGTAGAAGCCGCCGCCGTGGATCTCCCAGGACTCGCCGCCGACCCCGTCGTCGACGTCGCGCTGCTCGCGCGGCTTGCCGAGGTGGTTGTCGAGTGCGACGAAGTAGAACGACGTCCCGATCCAGACGATCCCGGCGATGACGTGCAGCCACCGGATCAGCAGGTCGAGCCAGTCCTGCCAGTACGGGTCTAGCGCTGCTGCCATCGGTCCCGTGCGATCGCGACGAGCTCGCGGATCCCCGTCTCCGCCTCCTCCTCGCGGGTGCGCTCCAGCCGCTCGCGGAGGACGGGCAGCAGCTCGGCGCGCGAGCGGCCGGCGACGAAGACGACGAAGCGGAAGCCGAACTTCTCCTCGTAGACCTGGTTCAGGTACGCGAGCTCCGTGATCACCGCCGGGTTGTCGCCGCGCTGCTCGGGAGACGGCTCGCCGATCCGCGGGTGCTGCGCGAGGGCCGCCGCCTGGTCCTGCTCGTCGAGCGAGAGCGCGACGTCCTCGGCGTGCTCCAGGGGATCGTCCATCTCGGCGAGCAGGTCGACCAGCCGGCTCGGGCCGCTGAAGAGCTCGGCGAGCTCTTCTCGACTCAGCTGCCGCGGTAGCTCGCGCATCCGTAGGGCGAGACGAGGAGCGGAACGTGGTAGTGGCCGTCCTCCAGCGAGATCTCCAGCTCGACGCGGCGGAAGAACGGGGACGGGGGGTGGAAGACGAGCCGGTACTCGCCCGGGGCCAGGCCGGCGGCGAGCTCGGGGATGCGGCCGTCCTCGTTCGTCTCGCCTTCGCCGATCGGCTCCTCGCCGCGGAGCAGCTCGACGCGCACCCCGCGCGCCGGCCTGCCCTCGCCGGTGTCGAGCACGTGGGTGGAGAGGGACGCGCTCACGGGAGGAATCTTCGCGCCTGGACGCGGTGTTCCCGCGCGATCTGCTCCTCGTCGGCCTTCACGAGGTGGCCGTCGCGGACGACCTCCTCGCCGCCGACGTAGAGCCGGTCGACCCGGTGGGGGAGCGAGAACACCCACCCGGCCACCGGGTCGGCGGCGCCTCCGAGCTCGAGCCCGTCCGTCGCCCAGACGGCGACGTCGGCGCGTCTGCCCGGTTCGAGCGAGCCCAGGTCGTCGCGGCGGAGGACCTCGGCGCCGCCGCGGGTGGCGAGGCGCAGCGCGTCCCGCGCCGTCATCGCCTCGGCGCCCTGGCGCGCCCGGGCGACGAGCAGCGCCTGCTTGACCTCGAGGGAGAGGTCGCTGCGCTCGTTCGAGGCCGAGCCGTCGACGCCGAGCCCGACCGGCGCCCGCGCGTCGAGCAGCTCCCGCACCTTCGCGATGCCCGCGCCGAGCCGCATGTTCGACGTCGGACAGTGGCCGACGCCGACCTTCCTGTCGCCGAAGAGCCGCACGTCGTCGTCCGAGAGGTGGACGCAGTGCGCGCACCAGACGTCGTCCGCGATCCAGCCGACCTCCTCGAGGTACTCGACCGGCGTGACGCCGTAGAGCTCGCGGCAGTACGCGTCCTCCTCGACGGTCTCCGCCAGATGGGTGTGGAGCGGCACGCCGTGCTTTCGCGCCAGCTCCGCCGACTCGACCATCAGCTCCTTGGTGACCGAGAACGGCGAGCACGGCGAGACCGCGACCTCCACGCCGCGCTCGATCAGGGCCTCGGTCTCGGCCAGGATCGTGTCGCGGTCCTCGACGAGGCTGTCCGGGGGCAGGCCGCCTTGCGACTCGCCGAGGTCCATCGAGCCCCGCCCGACGACGAGGTGGGCGCCGACGTCCTCCGCGGCGCGGAGCAGCGCGTCCATCACGCCGGGCTGGCCCTGCGGGAAGACGTAGTGGTGGTCGAAGGCGGTGGTGCAGCCGGAGAGGAGGAGCTCCGCGAGCCCGGTGCGGGCTGCGGCGTGCTCGGCCTCGCCGTCGAGCCGGGCCCAGATCGGGTAGAGCGTCTTCAGCCAGGTGAAGAGGTCGGCCTGCTGGGCCTGCGCCCTCGTGAGCGTCTGGTACAGGTGGTGGTGGGTGTTGACGAGGCCCGGCGTGACGAGCGCGCCGCCGAGATCGATTCGCTCGTCCGCCACCGGGTGATCGCCCGAACCGACCTGGCCGATCCGGCCGTCGTCCACCAGCACCCAGCCGTCTTCGTGCTCGGTGCCCGCGTCGTCCACCACGACGACGTAGGCGTTGTGGAGCAGGGTGCTCACGCGCGCAGCGGGACGAGCTCGAAGCGGTCGACGTCCACCAGGCCGCGGTCGGTGATCTTCAGGCTCGGGATCACGGACAAGGCGAGGAAGGCCATGGTCTGAAACGGCGAAGGGAGCTCGCAGCCGAGCGACCTCGCGGCGGCGACGCAGCCCTGGCTGGCCGCGATCACCTCGTCGAGCGAGGCGTCCGAGAGCAGCCCGGCGATCGGCAGCTTCAGCTCCGCCTTCACGATCCCGCCGTCCACGACCACGACGCCGCCGCCCGTGTCGGCCAGGCGGCGGACCGCACGGAGCATGTCGTCGTCCTTGACCCCGACCACGACGACGTTGTGCGCGTCGTGCGCGACCGTCGAGGCGAGCGCGCCGCTCTTCAGCCCGAAGCCGCGGACGAAGCCGAGGCCGATCCGGCCGGTGCCGAGGTGGCGCTCGACGACGGCGATCTTGAGGAGGTCGCGCTCCGGATCGGACACCGCCTTCGCGCCGTCGACCCGCGGCTCGTCGACGAGCGACTCGGTGACGATCTGGTCCGGGACGATCCCGATCACCCTCGCGCCGCCGTCGCCCTCCCAGGGCACCGCGAAGTCGTTCGTCGCGAGCGGGCGGATCCGGACGGTGTGGCGCACCCACTCCGGCACCTCGAGCCTCGGGATCTCGCCCACGGGCCGTCCGGACTTGAGGACGAGCTCGGGGACGAAGCGCTCCAGGTCCGGGAGGACGAGGACGTCCGCTTGGTAGCCGGGCGCGAGCGCTCCGAGCTCGTGCAGGCCGTGCCACTGAGCGGGGTTGAACGAGGCCATGACGAGGGCGTCCTCGGGGGACACGCCGGCTGCGACCGCTTCCCGGACCATCGAGTTGACGTGGCCCTCCTCGGCGATGTGCTCCGGCTCCCGGTCGTCCGTGCAGAACGCGAGGCGGTGCGGGCCGAACTCGTGGACGAGCGGCAGCAGCGCGTGCAGGTTGCGCGCGCCGGACGCCTCGCGGATCAGGACCCACATCCCCGCGCGGAGGCGCTCGCGTCCCTCCTCGAGCGTGCTCACCTCGTGGTCGGACCTGATGCCGGCGGCTGCGTAGGCGTTCAGTGCCTTGCCGAGCACGGACGGCGCGTGGCCGTCGACGTGCGTCGCGCCGGGGAGGGCGAGCTTCGCGAGCTCGTCGTCGGACCCGGAGACGACGCCGGGGAAGTTCATCATCTCGGCGAGGCCGATCACCCGCCGGCGGTTGAGGAGCCCCTCGAGGTCGCCCGGGAGCAGCGGCCGGCGCGGCGACTCGAAGTGCGACGCGGGCACGCAGGACGAGGCCATGAAGAACACGTCGAGCGCCAGGTCGTGGCACAGGTCCGCGAGCCAGTGGACGCCGTCCGTCCCCAGGACGTTCGCGATCTCGTGTGGGTCGGCGACGACTGCGGTCGTGCCGAGCGGCAGGACGAGGCGCGCGAACTCGTCCACGAGCAGCTTCGACGACTCGAGGTGCATGTGGGCGTCGATGAACCCGGGGACGAGGTAGCGGCCCGACAGCTCGAGCACCTCGTCGCCCTCGTAGTCCCCGATCCCGGCGACGAAGCCGTCCGCGACCGCGAGGTCCCCGTCCAGCCACTCGCGCGTGAAGACCGAGAAGACCTTCGCGCCGCGGATCACGAGGTCGGCGGGCTCGTCTCCGCGTGCGACGGCAAGACGGCGTGCAAGGTCCGGCATTGCAGGGAGAACGTACTAGCCTTGCCTCGATGGATGTCCTGACTCCGCGCTCCCTCGAGGAGGCGCTGCGGCTGAAGGCGGAGGTCGCGGGCGCCGTGCCGATCGAGGGCGGAACCGACGTCATGGTCGATCTGAACTTCGACCGCGCGCGGCCGCCGGCGCTCCTGAACCTCAACGAGGTGCCGGAGCTGAAGGGATGGTCGCGCGAGAACGGGATGCTTCGACTCGGGGCCTCGCTGACCTACGACGAGGCGATGGAGGCGCCGTTGGCGGAGGCGCTCCCGGCGCTCGCGGAGGCGTCCCGCACCGTCGGCTCGCCGCAGATCCGCAACCGGGGGACGGTCGGCGGCAACCTCGGGACGGCCTCGCCGGCGGGGGACGCGCTGCCGCCGCTGCTGATCGAGGCCGCCGAGGTGGAGCTGGCGAGCGTCCGGGGCGTGCGCCGCCTGCCGGTCCGCGAGTTCCTCGTCGGGCCGAAGCGGAACGCGCTCGAGGAGGACGAGCTGATCGCCGCGGTCGTGGTCGAGCCGTCCGGTGCGTCGCAGACGTTCATGAAGATCGGGCCCCGGAACGCGATGGTGATCGCCGTCTGCTCGCTCGCGCTGAGCGCAGACCGGGAGCGCGGCGAGCTACGGGCCTCCTTCGGTTCCGCCGGGCCGGTCACCGGGCTCGTGAGCGCGCCGCTCGACGAGCGCGACGCGTTTCCCGAGCGGGTCGCGGAGGCGGCGAGCCCGATCGACGACGTCCGTGGCACCGCCGACTACCGGCGGCACGCGCTGCGCGTCCTCACCGCCCGCGCCCTCGACCGCGTGCTCGCGTGAACATCTCGGTCACCGTCAACGGGCAGCGGCACGAGACGGACGTCTGGCCGGGCGAGAGCCTCCTCTTCGCGCTCCGGGAGCGCATGGGCCTGCCCGGCTCGAAGAACGCGTGCGAGCAGGGCGAGTGCGGCTCGTGCTCGGTGCTCCTCGACGGGAAGCTCGTCTGCTCCTGCCTCGTGCTGGCGGCGCAGGCGGACGGCCACGAGATCGTCACCGTCGAGGGGATCGCGGAGGACGGCGAGCTCCACCGGGTCCAGGACGCGTTCGTCCAGGCCGGGGCGGTCCAGTGCGGCTTCTGCACGCCCGGGCTGGTCGTCGCGACCGTCGACCTGTTGCAACACAAGCCCCAGCCGACCGACGACGAGATCCGCGAGGCGCTCTCCGGCAACCTCTGCCGCTGCACCGGCTACGCGAAGATCTTCGACGCCGTCAGGCTCGCGGCGGGCCGGGCATGAGGATCCTCTTCGTCTGCACGGGCAACATCTGCCGCAGCCCGTTCGCGGAGGCCGTCGCTCGCAGCGCCGGGCTCGAGGCCGAGAGCGCGGGGCTGGATGCGTACGACGGTTCGGGGCCGACGGACGACGCCGTCGCCGTGGCGCGCGAGCTCGGGTACGACCTCTCCTCGCACCGCGCCCGTCATCTGACCCACGAGCTGCTCGAGGGAGCGGATGTCGTGGTCGGGATGACGGCGGCCCACGTGAGCGTGCTGGGTGGGCGGGCCAGGCTCCTCGGCGACGCGGATCTCGACGATCCCTACGGCTGCGGGCCCGAGGCCTACCGCCGGGCCTACACCCGGATCGAGCGCGACGTGCGGAAGCTCGTCTCGGAGCACGCGTGAGCACGGCGCCGACGCGGAAGCTGGAGCTGGGCCGGGTCGGCGAGGCCGTCAAGCGCGTCGACGGGATCCCGAAGGTCACCGGCGAGTTCGCGTACTCGAGCGATCTCTTCGCGGCCGGGATGCTCTGGGGCCACACGCTCCGCTCGCCGCATGCGCACGCCGCGATCGTGTCGATCGACATCTCCAAGGCCGTGGCCATGGCGGGAGTCCACGCGGTGCTGACGCACGAGGACGTGCCCGGCGACAAGCGGTACGGGCTCGAGTTCACCGACCAGCCGGTGCTCGCGTTCGACCGCGTGCGGTACTTCGGCGAGCCGGTCGCGCTGGTCGCCGCCGAGCATCCCGAGCAGGCGCGGCGAGCTGCGGCGGCGATCGAGGTCGAGTACGAGCCGCTCGAGCTCGTCGTCGACCCGGAGACGGCTGCCGACCAGCCCGGGATCCACCCGCAGAAGTGGACGGAGGGGCACGGCTATCGCGACGACCCGCGGCCGAACGTCGTCCGCGACATGCGGATCGTCCGCGGGGACCCGGACGCGGAGGGAGACGTCTCGGTCGAGGGCTACTACGAGCTCGGGATCCAGGACCAGGCGTTCCTCGGCCCCGAGTCGGGGCTGGCGGTCCCGGACGGGGAGGGTGGCGTCGACATCTACGTCGCGACCCAGTGGCTGCACGTCGACCGCGACCAGGTCGCGCCGTGCCTCGGGCTCCCGAAGGAGCAGGTCCGGATCCATCTCGCCGGGGTCGGCGGCGCGTTCGGCGGCCGCGAGGACCTGTCCATGCAGATCCACGGCGCGATGCTCGCGCTGCACACGAACCGGCCCGTGAAGATCGTCTACACGCGTGAGGAGTCGTTCTTCGGCCACGTCCACCGGCACCCCGCGCGGATCTGGGCCGAGCACCGCGCGAACCGAGACGGGAAGCTCGTGAACGTCCGGATGCGGATCCTGCTCGACGGCGGCGCGTACGCGTCCTCGTCGACCGCCGTCACGTCGAACGCGGCGTCGTTCGCGGTCGGGCCCTATGCGATCGAGAACGCGCTGATCGAGTCGACGTGCGTCTACACGAACAACCCGCCGTGCGGGGCGATGCGGGGGTTCGGCGCCGTCCAGACCTGCTTCGCGGGCGAGGCGCAGATGGACAAGCTCGCGGCTGCGCTGGAGATGGACCCGGTCGAGCTACGGCTGCGGAACGCGCTCGCGCCCGGCGACTCGCTGCCGACCGGCCAGCGGATCACGGGGTCGATGCCGGTCGCCGAGGTGATCCGGAAGGCGGCGGCGATCCCGGTGCCCGAGGCCGAGGAGCTGCCCCGCGACCCGGTCCGGCTGCCGGGCGGCACTGGGAACACGACGCGGGGCGAGGGCGTCCGGCGCGGCGTCGGGTTCGCGCTGGGCTTCAAGAACATCGGCTACTCGGAGGGCTTCGACGACTACACGGCGGCCCGGGTGCGGCTCTTCGCCGACGCGGGCGGCGAGCTCGTCGCGGAGGTCCACTGCGCTGCGGCCGAGGTCGGCCAGGGCGTGACGAACGTGATCCTGCAGACGGCGCGGACCGAGCTCGAGGTCGAGGACGTGATGCTCGCCCCGGGAACCACGTCCGCGGTGGGCTCGGCGGGCTCCGCGTCCGCGTCGCGGATGACGTGGATGGCCGCCGGCGCCGTGCAGGCGGCGTGCCGCGCGGCACGCGACGAGCTCGAGCGCCGGGGCGGGACCCTCGGTGAGGGCGAGGAGATCGACCTGGAGCGGATCTACCGTCATCCGCGGACCTTCCCGCTGGAGCCGGACACCGGTCAGATCACGGGCGGGCGGGCGCACGTCGCGCTCGCGTGCGCGGCGATGCGGGTCGTCGTCGAGGTGGACGTCGAGCTCGGCCTGACTCGGGTCGTCTGGATCGGCACGGCGCAGGACGTCGGTCAGGCCGTCAACCCGCAGGCCGTCCACGGGCAGATCGAGGGCGGGACCGCGCAGGGAATCGGCCTCGCGCTGATGGAGGAGATCCAGACGCGCGACGGCCTGATCACGAATGCCAGCTTCACGGACTACCTGATCCCGACCGCGCTGGACATGCCGCCGGTCGAGGCCGAGCTGGTCGAGGACCCCGAGCCGGACGCCCCGTACGGCGTGAAGGGCGTCGGCGAGCCGCCGACCGTCGTGTCCACCGCCGCCGTCATGTCGGCGATGCGCGCCGCCACCGGCCGGGAGCTCAACCGCGTGCCGGTCAAACCGGACGACATCTGCCTTCCGTAGCGGACCGATGGCGCTTGATTCGCGCTTTCGGCACGGCATAAGGTCACCAACGTGGGAGGCGCTGTGGTCGCATCGTCGGGTCAGTGGCAGCTCGGGCTCGCGCTGGGCATCGTCGTCGTAGCCGTCGCCGCGGTGATCGTGATCACGATCATCCTCCTGGCGAGGAGGATCGCCGGCCAGGCGGCGACCGCCGTGGACGCGCTCGGCGTCGTCGAGGCGCAGACCGCGGAGCTCCCCGGCATCGCGCGCATCAACGACTCCGGCGTGCGGATCCTCCATGCGGCCCGCTCGCTCCGCAAGGTCGCGGTGGGCAAGTGAGCGGCAACGGGTACTGGGTGCTCGCGCTCGTGCTCGGCGTCGTTGTCGCCGTCGTCGTCGCACTCCTGCTCGCGGTGCTGATCGCGACGGTCGACAGGATCGAGAAGTCCGTCGACGGGCTCCTCGAGGTCGCTGGAAGGGTCGCCGCCAACACCGCGTACATCCCGCAGCTCGAGGCGACCGCGCCGGTCCTCGGCCAGATCGTGGACGAGGCCGTGATCCAGGACGGCTACATGAACGCGCTCACCGACGGGTACGCCGAGGCATGAGCGACCAAGACCTCCTGATCCTCCTGACGGTGATCCTCTCGGCCGTGGTGGTCGTCGTGCTCGCGGCGGCGCTGATCATCGTCCGGGCGAAGCTGGCGCGCATCTCCACGGGCCTCGCGACGCTCTCGTCGGCGCTGCAGGGCGTCGAGGCTGAGCACCTGCGGCCGCTCGAGCCGGCGGTGAAGGCGATCAACGCGCAGTTCGACGTCATCCTCGGCGCGCTGCCGGGGATCGCCGCCAAGGCGGCGATCGTCGCCGAGCGGAGGCCGCGATGACGCTCTGGTGGATCGGCAACGCGATCTTGCTGCTCGTCCTCCTGCCCGTCGTCGTCTTCCTGCTCAACGGCGTGCTCAAGGCGGCGAGAAGCATCGTCCCGAGCGTCGAGTCGATCGCCTCGAGCGCGGCGGCCGGCTCGAAGGACCTCGACGCCGCTGCACTGCTCGTCACGACGCAGCAGCAGGTGGAGCAGACGGTCGCAGGTGTCGCGAACTACGGCGGGTCCCTCGACGTGATCCTGGACGACGCCTCGTGAGCGCCGGCGTCGTCACCATCGTCGCCGTCGTCCTGATCGTGCTCGCGCTCGTCTACTACCTCGTCTCGACGATCCTGGCGCTGCGGAAGATCACGAAGACGCTCGACGTGGTGATCGGCCACGTCGGCGAGATCATCCAGAAGAGCGAGCCGGTCAACGGGATCGTGCAGGCGATCAACCAGCAGCTCGATGCCGGCGTCGAGCTGCTCGAGGGAATGCTGGTGCAGAAGGCCGGCATGACCGACGCCGTCGGGCTCGTGGAGGGGCTCTACCCGGGCTCTGCGGCGGCAGGGTTCCGGAGCTTCCCCGAGAGCACGACGATCACGGCGCCGCGCATCGGCGAGGTCTACACCCAGGGCACGCTCACGCTCGCCCGGCTCGGCCGGGAGGCCCCGATCGCCGTCGGCAACCCCGCGGGCCCGGCGCTCCGCGACGTGGTGCGGGCGAGCCTGTCGGCGCGCGTCCTGTACCCGGAGGTGCGCCAGACGAGGCCGGAGCAGATGCCGAGGTCGCCGATCATCGGAACCGACTCGCCGGTGGTCTACCCGCCGAGCGAGCAGCGCGGCGGCACCACGCCGGGGCCTGCGGAGGTCGCCGAGAAGGGCCCGTGGTCGGAGGTCGCCGCCGAAGGGATCGTCCCCGCCGAGGCCGGGGGCTCGGACGCGCCGAGAGAGCTGCTCGCCGAGGACCCGCAGCTCGGAAGCGAGGCGCTCGGCGAGACGACCGGGACCGAGGAGACTCGCGTCGACCCCGGAGCCGGCGACCGGGCGGACGCCACCGAGCAGGGCGGGCCCGAGGTCCCCGAGGGACACGAGCCGGATCTGAAGGACGCGCCGCACGCGCCGGACTCGGGCTTCTCGAAGGACTAGCGAGTGAAGACCCCGGCGCCATTCGAGTACGAGCGTGCGACCAGCGTGGACGGCGCGATCGCGACGCTGAAGCGGCTCGGCCCGGACGCCCGGGTGATCGCGGGCGGGCACAGCCTCCTGCCGATGATGAAGCTCCGGCTCGCGAACCCGACGCACCTGGTGGACATCAACGACCTCGAGGGCGAGCTCTCCTACATCCGCGAGGAGAACGGCGAGCTCCGGATCGGCGCGCTGACGCGGCACGTCGACCTCCTGCGCTCGGACCTGCTCGCCGAGCACTTCCCGGTGTTCCGCGACGCCGAGGAGGTGATCGCCGACCCGGTCGTCCGCAACCGCGGCACGATCGGTGGCTCCCTGTGCCAGGCCGACGCCGCCGAGGACCTCTCGTCGGTCTGCTCGGCCGTCAAGGCGAGCGTCGTGATCCGCGGCGACGGCGAGCGTGTCGTCTCGATGGACGACTTCCACGTCGGGCCGTTCATGACCGCGGTCGGCGACGGGGAGCTGCTCACGGAGATCCGCATCCCGGTCAAGCCCGGCGCCGGCAGCGCGCACGAGAAGGTCGAGCGCCGCGCGGGCGACTGGGCGATCGCCGCAGCCTCGGCGGCCGTGTGGATCGACGGCGGGACGATCGTCGACGTCGGCATCGCGCTCAGCGCGGTCGGGCTGACGACCATCCATCTGACCCGGGCGCAGGAGCTCCTCCGCAACAAGGGCCCGTCCGAGGATCTCTTCGCGCAGGCGGGGGCGATCGCGTCCGAGGACTGCTCGCCGTCGCCGGACGGCCGTGGGCCGGTGGACTACAAGCGCCACCTCGCCGGCGTGCTCACGACACGCGCACTGCGGCGGGCGACCGCGCGCGCCCTGAACCAGGAGGCTTGATGAACGTCTCGATCTCGATCAACGGCCAGCAGGTCTCCAGGGAGATCGAGCCGCGCACGCTGCTCATCCACTTCATCCGCGACACGCCCGGGCTGACCGGCACGCACTGGGGCTGCGACACGTCGAACTGCGGCGCGTGCGTCGTGCTGATGGACGGGAAGGCGGTGAAGTCCTGCACGGTCCTCGCCGCGATGTGCGAGGGGCACGAGGTTCGCACCGTCGAGTCGCTCGAGGTGAACGGGCGGCTCGATCCGGTGCAACAGGGCTTCCACGAGCTGCACGCCCTTCAGTGCGGGTTCTGCACGCCCGGGATGATGATGACGGCCCGCGGGCTCCTGGACGAGAACCCGGACCCGAACGAGGAGGAGATCCGGACTGCGATCTCCGGCGGCATCTGCCGCTGTACCGGCTATAAGAACATCGTGGCCGCGATCCGCTGGGCGGCCGAGAACGAGGCAACCGCGAGGCAGGGGGTCTGAGCATGGCGACCGTCGAGAACCTTCCGAGCCGCACGACCGAGCGTCCGATCGGCTTCGGACGGCTGAAGCGCAAGGAGGACGCGCGCTTCATCCGCGGGAAGGGCACCTACCTCGACGACATCCGCCTGCCTGGGATGGTCTACGGCGCGATGCTGCGAAGCCCGTACGCGCACGCGAAGATCCTCTCGATCGACACGTCGCGGGCGCTCGAGCATCCCAACGTCGCCGCCGTGATCACGGCCAAGGACCTGGAGACGCTCGGGCTGGCCTGGATGCCGACGATCTCGTACGACACGCAGGCCGTGCTCGCGGGCGACAAGGTCCGCTTCCAGGGCCAGGAGGTCGCGTTCGTGATCGCGACCGACGAGTACTCGGCGAACGACGCGCTCCAGCTGATCGACGTCGAGTACGAGCCGCTGCCGGCCGTGGTCAACGCCCGGAAGGCGCTCGACGCGGACGCGCCGCTGATCCGTGACGACAAGACCGGCCAGCGCGACAACCTTGCGAGCCCGACGTGGGAGGCCGGCGACCAGGAGGCCACGGACAAGGCGTTCGCCGAGGCCGACACGGTCGTCGTGCGCGACATCATCTACCCGCGCTGCCACCCGGCCCCCCTCGAGACCTGCGGGATGATCGCGGACTTCAACCCGGAGACGGGCCAGCTCGACATCTACAACGGCAACCAGGCGCCGCACGCCCACCGGACGGTCTACGCCCATGTCGCCGGCCTCGCGGAGCACATGATCCGCATCAGGTGCCAGGACATCGGCGGCGGGTTCGGCAACAAGGTGCCCGTCTACCCGGGCTACGTCTGCGCGATCGCAGGCTCGATCGTCGCCGGCGTCCCGGTCAAGTGGGTCGAGAACCGCACCGAGAACCTCGTCTCGACGGGCTTCGCGCGCGACTACGTCATGCACGCCGAGATGTGCTCGAAGGACGGGAAGATCACCGGCCTCCGTGTCGACGTGATCGCCGACCACGGCGCGTTCGACTCGACCGCGCAGCCCACGAAGTTCCCGGCCGGGTTCTTCCACATCGTCTGCGGCTCGTACGACCTCGATGCGTCCCACGTCCGGGTCAAGGCCGTCTACACGAACAAGGCGCCCGGCGGCGTCGCGTACCGCTGCTCGTTCCGCATCACTGAGGCCGTCTACCTCGTCGAGCGGATGGTCGACGCGCTCGCCCTGGAGATGAAGGCCGACCCGATCGAGCTGCGGATGAAGAGCTTCATCAGGCCAGAGCAGTTCCCGTACGAGACGACGACCGGCTGGACGTACGACTCCGGGAACTACGCGGAGACGATGAAGGTCGCGATGGAGATCGCCGGCTACGAGGACCTGCGGCGCGAGCAGCGGGAAAAGCGCGCCAGGGGCGAGCTGATGGGCATCGGCGTCTCGTTCTTCACCGAAGGGGTCGGCGCCGGCCCGCGGAAGCACATGGACATCCTCGGCCTGGCGATGAACGACGGCGCCGACCTGCGCGTCCATCCGTCGGGCAAGGCCGTCGTCTCGATCAGCGCCCAGACGCAGGGCCAGGGCCACGAGACGACCTTCGCCCAGATCGTCGCGGAGGAGCTCGGGATCCCGCCCGAGGACGTCGAGGTGCGTCACGGCGACACCGACCGCTCGCCCTACGGGCTCGGCACCTACGGGAGCCGCTCGACGCCGGTCTCCGGTGCCGCCGTCGCCGTCGTCACCCGCAAGGTGCGCGACAAGGCTCGCCAGATCGCGGCGACGATGCTCGAGGCCAGCCCCGACGACCTCGCCTGGGAGAAGGGCCGCTGGTACGTGAAGGGCGACCCCGGCAAGGACGCGAGGATCGAGGACATCGCCGCCTACGCATACAGCGGCGAGGAGATGCCGGCGGGCATGGAGGGCGGCCTCGACGCGCAGGTCATCTACGACCCGCCGAACCTCACGTATCCGTACGGCGCCTACATCGCCGTCGTCGACGTCGACCCCGACACGGCCCACGTCAAGATCAGGCGCTTCATCGCCGTGGACGATTGCGGCGTGCGCATCAACCCCATGGTCGTGGACGGGCAGATCCACGGCGGGCTCGCCGAGGGCGTCGGGATCGCGCTCATGGAGCTGATCTCGTTCGACGAGGAGGGCAACTGCCTCAACTCGTCGTTCATGGACTACCTGATCCCGACCGCGCTCGAGTGCCCCGACTTCGAGCTCGGCGAGACCGTCACGCCGTGCCCGCACCACCCGCTCGGCGCGAAGGGCGTCGGGGAGTCGCCGAACGTCGGGTCGCCGCCGGCGATCGTGAACGCGGTCATCGACGCGCTGCACGAGACGCACGGCGTCGACCACGTCGACATGCCCTGCACGCCGGCGCGGGTCTGGGCGGCGATGCAGGGGCGTCCAGAGCCACCGCAGTGACCGAGGTCACGGGCGAGGCCGCCGGCGAGATCCGGCACCTCGTGCCGGACATCGAGACGCTCGCGCGGCGTCTCGCCGACGTCGACTACCTCGCGGACGAGGGCCTCGCCACCTCCCTGTTCCTCAGCCTGCGCCTGCCGCAGCCCCTGCTGCTGGAGGGCGAGGCGGGGGTCGGCAAGACCGAGGCGGCGAAGGCGCTCGCGTCCGTGCTCGACACGCCGCTCCACCGGCTCCAGTGCTACGAGGGCATCGACGTCGCCGAGGCGCTCTACGAGTGGAACTACCCGAAGCAGCTGCTGAGCATCCGGCTCGCCGAGGCCGGCGGCGGCGAGCAGCTCGGCGAGGAGGAGCTGTTCGGGCCCGACTACCTGATCCGCCGCCCGCTGCTGCGCGCCCTCGAGCACCCCGGGCCGCGGCCGGCAGTGCTGCTGATCGACGAGATCGACCGTGCCGACGACGACTTCGAGGCGTTCCTGCTCGAGCTGCTCGCGGACGCGAGCGTCACGATCCCCGAGATCGGCACGATCCGGGCCACGCATCCGCCGGCGATCGTCCTCACCTCGAACCGGACTCGCGACCTGCACGACGCCGTCAAGCGGCGCTGCCTCTACCACTGGATCGCCTACCCGACGCCGGAGCGCGAGGTCGAGATCGTGCGGCGCCGGGTGAAGGGCGCCTCGGAGACGCTGGCGGTCCAGGTCGCGAACGCGGTCTCGCGGATGCGCGACAGCGACGTGCAGAAGCCGCCGGGCATCGCGGAGTCGATCGACTGGCTCGCGGCGCTCAGCCTCCTCGGCGTCGAGCGCCTGGACGCCGGCGCCGTCGACCGCACCCTCGGGTCGGTCCTGAAGTACACGGAGGACCAGGAGGTGATCCGGGCTGGCGGTCTCGAGCAGCTCGTGGGCGGTGACTGACTTCGGCGTCGAGACGGTCGAGCTCGACCTGCCGCCGCTCGCCGGCGCCCTGAGCCGGCGGCTGCGCGACCGCGGCGTTCCCGTCACGCCCGATCGGGCCGCCGAGTTCGCCGGCGCCCTCGGGCTCGTCCGGCCGGTCTCGCGCCGGCGCCTGTACTGGACGGCTCGTGCGGTGTTCGTGACGGATCCGTCGCACGCGGCGGCGTTCGACGACGTCTTCTTCTCCGTCTTCGGCAGCCGGCCCGAGCCCGAGGTCCCGGGCGAGGAGCGGCGGGCCGCCTCGTCGCCGCCGGACGACCGGCACAAGGCCGACCGCACCGGTGACGGGCTGGGCGACCGCGGCCTCAGCGCGTCCTCGCTCCCCGGCGACGACACGGACGCGCCGGAGGCGGAGGTGCCGACGGCGGTCGCGAGCGACGAGGAGCTGCTCCGGCAGAAGAGCTTCGACGCGCTCGAGCCGCAGGAGCTCGCGCAGGTCTACCGGCTGATGTCGCGGCTGCAGCTGGAGACGCCACTGCGGCTCAGGCGCCGGTACGAGAAGGGCCGTCGCGGAGAGCACGTCGACCTGCGTCGCACGATCCGCGCGAGCCTCCGCACCGGCGGCGACCCGATGCGCCTGGCCCGGAGGCGCCGGCGGGTCGCGCGCCGCAGGCTCGTCCTGCTGTGCGACATCTCGGGCTCGATGGAGCCCTACGCGCGGGCGTACCTGCAGTTCCTGACCTGCGCGGCCGGGAGCGGGCCCAACGCGGAGGCGTTCGTGTTCGCGACGAGGCTCACGCGGCTGACCCGCGCCCTGGCGTCCCGAAACCCCGAGCGCGCGATCCAGCGCGCCGCGGCCGCCGCGCCGGACTGGTCGAGCGGGACGAGGATCGGCGACGCGCTGCGCGAGTTCAACAACCGCCACGGGCGCCGCGGGATGGCGCGGGGCGCGGTGGTCGTGATCCTCTCGGACGGCTGGGAGCGCGGCGACCCCATGCTCGTCGGGCGCGAGCTGGAGCGGCTCGCCCGCCTCGCGCACCGGATCGTGTGGGTCAACCCTCGGGTCGGCGCGACCGGCTTCGCCGTCCGCTCGGGCGGCATGACCGCGGCGCTGCCCCACTGCGACGCGCTCGTGAGCGGGCACACCTTCGACGCGCTGAACCAGGTCGTCGACGCCATCGCGACCGACTCGTGGACGGCGCCGCCCGAGGTCGAGCCCGAGCGCGAGGAGGAGGCCGAGCCCTGGGCGAGCGCCACGCCGGTTCCCGGCAGCTCGGTCGCGATGCCGAGCGGGCACGGCCCGAAGCGGGGCAAGACGACGCCGGGCTGGGTGACCGATGAGTGACGTGAAGATCTGCATCTACCCGGGCTGCGAGCGGCCGGCGGTGCCGCCGCATCCGCTCGGCGGGCCGCAGCCGGCGTTCTGCGACCTGGAGGAGCACAACGCGCTGACCGCACACCAGGAGCGGCAGCGACTCGAAAAGGACGACAGAGGAGGCGAGAACCGTGGCTGACGAGGTCTACCGCGCGGTGTTCCTGCGCGTGCATCCGACGGGGAAGATGGTCCTGAGCCTGACGACCGAGCCCGACGGGAAGGAAGGGGAGTACGCGAAGCTCGTCGCCGACGAGCTCGGCGTCCCGCCGCTGGACGTCAAGGTCGTCCCCGCCGACCTCGACCGGTTCGGCACGGGCCACGGCTACAACACGAGCCCGTCCGGGGCCACGTCGGCCGCGGTCGTCAGCGCGGCCGGGAAGATCAAGGACAAGGCCCAGCTGCTCGCGGGCATGGCGCTCGACACCGCGCCGGAGTCGCTCCGGTGGTCGAACGGCGCGTGGACGACCGGCGGCGGCGACCCGACGCAGGTGAAGACGATCGAGGACCTCGCGCTCTACGCGCACGGCACCGGGGCATTGCCGCCCGGGGTCGAGGGCGGGCTCGACGCCCAGACGGTCTATCGGGAGTAGCGGCTAGCGAGGCACCGGGATCTGGTGCTTCCAGACCCGGTCGTTCACGACGCTCCAATCGAGGTTGGCGAGGAACGCGTCGATGTAGGCGTCGCGGTCGGTGCCGAAGTCGAGGACGTACGCGTGCTCGTACACGTCGAGCGCGACAAGCGGCGTCGCGTTCCAGATAGGGAACGTGTTCTGCGCGTCGCCGACGTAGTTCAGCAGCCGTCCTTCGTCCCAGTCGTAGGCCGTCCAGGCCCAGCCGCGTCCCGCCATCCCGGCGGCCTTCAGGTCGGCGCGCCACGCGGCGCCCGACCCGAAGTCGCGCTCGATCAGCCGCCCGGCCGCACCCGCGGGCTTCCCGCCGTGGCCGCCGAGGTGCTCGAAGTAGAGCTCGTGGTTCTTGATCCCGCCGATCGCGAAGGAGAGCTCGACCTTGAGTGCGCGGAGCTCCGAGGAGACCTGGTTCGCGGCGTCGAGGTCGACCGCGGCGAGCCGCTCGAGGATCGCGTTCCGCCGGGCGACGTAGCCCTCGTAGAGCGCGTAGTGGGCGTACACGGTCTCGCGCGAGATGCCGTCCAGCTCGAGCAGCCCGGGCTCGAGCGGCCGGGCGGAGTACGCCTCGTAGTGCAGCTCGCCGCCCCGCTCGGCCGGGAGCGTGGCCTCGAGCCCGACCTCGAGGTCGTCGGCGACCTTCAGCGCCCCGAAGAGGCCCGTGTAGGGCGTGATCCCCCAGGTCGTCTGCGTCACCACGACCCGCGCGCGCACGGTGCCGCCGTCGACCGCGACGTCGAACGCGACGGGCCGCGTCTCGCCCGCCAGCTCCAGCTCGCCCTCCACGGCGAGCCCGCCGTCCGTCTCCCGGACCGACGTCGAGCGGAACTCGATCCCCCGGCGCAGCAGGATCTCCTCGTCGATCGTCTGCTCGATGCTCGCCTTGTCCTCGTAGCCGAGCGGCTGCATCCCGCCCGTGCCCGCGCGGACCCGGAGCGACGTGGGGTCCGCGGAGAGCGAGATCGCGGTCTCGTCGCCGACCTCGAGCGTGGCCTCCCAGCCGATCACGTGGATCAGGAGGTCGTGCCCTGCCGCCGCCGCCGCGCCCGTGCGCGTGGTGTTGACGGAGAGCGTGCCGTCCTTGGGCCCGAGCCGGTACGTGCCTGGCGGGATCGCCATGCGCGGAGCCTAAGACACGCTCAGATAGGGTCCGCTCCGTGGCGGTCGAGCTCGACCATCCCTTCACCACCGACAAGACGCTCGACGAGGCCTACGCGACCATCCTCGACCTCGAGAAGGTCGTGCCGTGCGTTCAGGGCGGGAAGGTGCTCGAGCGGACCGGGCCGGATTCGGTCCGGGCCGAGATCTTCATCAAGATGGGCGCGATGTCCCTGACGTTCGCCGGCACCGTCGACATCGTCGAGCAGGATCCCGAGGCCCACCGGATCGTGATGAGCGTGAAGTCGAAGGAGCAGGGCGGCCAGGGGTACGCGAACGCGGACGTCACGTTCTCGCTCGCGGACGGCGGCGGCACGATCCACACGACGGCGCACATCACGGGCACCGCCGCCTCGATGGGCGAAGGCGTCGTCCACGGCGTCCTCGACGCCCTGATCACGGACTTCAGCGGCAGGCTCGCGACGGCCTGATGGCCACGATCGCCATGCGCGAGGTCCGCGCGGGCGAGGTGCCGCCCGACGGCGGGACCGCGATCCAGGAGGACGCCGACCGGCCCGTGTTCCGGGGCAACGGCCCGGACGACTACGTCTGCGTGAAGTGCGGGAACGTGCTCGCCGAGTCGATGCACCCGATGCAGATGACGAAGAAGGTGCGCGTCCGGTGCGGCGTGTGCTCGACGGTCAACGTCTCCGTGATCGACGGGTACGTCGGGCCCGGCCGCAAGGACTAGTAGGAGCGCGCTGAGACCATCGGCAGCCGGGTCCGAGCCGCCCGCCCAGGCTTGTAACACAGTGTTACTTGGATCTCCGCCCGGCCGGGATGCCACTCGCGGAGCCGAAGCGAGCGGCGAAGACGTCAAGTAACACAGTGTTACTTGACGCTGGCTCGAAGCGCCTCGAGCGACTCGCGGTGGCGGCGGTAGGCGGCCTCTCCGTCGCCGTCCACGGCCGCGACCCGGACGAGCGGCGGATGGCCCATCGCCGGGGTTGCGAGGTCGCGGAGGGCGTCGTGGTAGGCGCGCTCCCGCTGGACCCCTCCGAACCCGAATCCCTTGGCCGCCAGGCCGCGGCCGAGCCCGTCGGTCTCGGCGCACCAGGTCCGGCAGAGCTCCTTGTGCTCCTCGAGGTCGAACCCGAGGGCCGCATCCGCCGGATACCGCTCCAGTGCGGCGAGGCGGAACGAGCTGAAGTGCGCGGCCTCGTCGACCTCGATCACGGTGCCGCTCGGCTCGTGCACGAGGTCGACCGGCAGCAGCAGGTTCTCGCGTCCCGCGTGGAGCACGGAGACGTCGCCCTTGAGCCGGGCGTAGATCTCGGCCAGCGCCTGGACGGCGGCCTTGACCGGCTCGACGAGCGACGGGTCGCGGCGGGCCTTCGCGACGCGCTCCAGGCCCACGTGGCCCTGCTCGCAGAGCCAGTCGAACGACGCCGGTCCCAGCACGATGCCGTCGCCTGCCGCCGCCCGTGCGAAGGCCGAACGGACGTCGTCGGGCACCACCCGCCCGATGCTACGGAGCGCGGACGAGCCGCGTGGCGCTTCGGGTCGCCGCTCCCGCCCCGAGCGCGACGACGAGGCGCAGCCGGGTGCCCTGCCGGATCCGCGGCGGCTTCCTCCACGACAGGACCGTCGTGCGCGGCGTGCCGACCAGGCTCGGGCCTCGCTCACGGGCGGTCCACAGCAGCCTGCCGCTCCGGAGCAGGCGGGCGGTCACGGACGCCTCGCGGGCGTTCGTCCGCCAGCCGACGGTCACGCGCAGGTCGTCCGGGCCGATTCTCCGGCTGAGGCGGCGGACCTCGATCCGCGCGATGTCGGCCTCGACGGGAACGGCGAACGGGGTGGGAGCGCTGAAGACGGTCTCGAACGTGTCCTCTGCGAAGGAGCGCACGAGCCACCAGTACCTCCCGGCATACAGCTCCTTGTCGAGCGTCCACTCCCGCGCCGCGGCGGCGACGAGCGTGGAGGCGACGATGTTCCGCGGGACGAACCCGCCCTCCGACGTCCGCTCCGGGTCGGCGGCGACGTAGACCGCCTCGGACGTCTCGTTCGCCGGCAGCGTCCAGCGGAAGGTCGGCTGTGCGACGACGGCGTCGGGCGCCGGCGAGACGGGCGACGCAGCACCCCAGGCGGCCGCGGCGAGCGCGGAGAAGGCGGCGACGACGGCGGCGAGGCGGCCCACGGAGGTGTTCTCGGCAGATCCGGCCCTGCCCTCTTCCCCCTAACGGTCGAGCGAGAGCGCGGCGCCGATCGCCAGCAGCACGAGGCCGAGGAGGCGGGGCCAGGTGAGCGTGGCCTGCTCCTGCCCGAGCAGGCCGTACTGGTCGATGAGCGCGCCCATGACGAGGTTCCCGGCGATGACGATGCCGATCGTCGCCGCGACGCCGATCCTTGGGGCCGCGACCGTGATCGCGAGCACGATGAAGACGCTCATCACGCCGCCGAGCCAGAGCCAGCCCGGCTGGTGCGCCGCCTCGCGCACGCCCGCGAAGCTCCGCTCCCACACGAGCAGGAGCCCGAGCGCGCAGACGAGCGAGATCGCCACGGCGAACGCGAGCGCCGGCGCGATCCCGACGCGCTCGCCCAGCTCGCCCATCACGGCTGCCTGGACCGCGCCCGCGAGGCCCGCGGTCGCCGTCAGGATCACCGCCACAGCCGTCCCGCTCGACACGGGGCGAAGCTATACGCTCCGGCCCGGCGCCGACGACGGAAGGAGACCCATGGTTCGCGTGTTCATGGTGTACGAGGAGCAGCCGGATCCCGGCCGGTACGAGCAGCACGCCGAGCTCTGCCGCAAGGTCCCCGGCGGCACGTTCCGGCACGGCGCGGTCTTCGGCGCGCCGAGAGGCGAGCCGAAGTTCCCGTACTACGCCGAGTGGGAGTTCCCGGACATGGACGCCTTCAAGGCCGCCGGCCGCACGGACGAGTTCATGGCCACGGGCAAGGACGCCATGGACATGGGGATTCGCTTCCACGTCCACTTCGCGGAGATCGAGTGACGCAGCCGAGCTACCCGGCGCCGCTCTCTCCCGAGGAGCTCGGCTTCGAGAAGATCGTCTACGAGAAGGCGCCGCCCCGCGCCACGATCACCTTCAACCGGCCGGACGTCCTCAACGCGTTCGACTTCCA
>DATBMH010000037.1:0-19300 GCA_036554945.1 Gaiellaceae bacterium
GTCGCCGTCGCGGCGCTGACCCTCGCGGAGGCGCCGCTCGGGCTGGCGACGATCCGGTACGACCTCCCGCCCGAGATGGTCATGGTGCACTTCCTCGTCGCCCTGCTCGCCCTCGCCGGCGCAATCGTCGTCCTGGTCGAGGCGCTCCGCGTCGAGCGTGGCGCCGGTGCGGTCGAGTTCCCGCGGGAGCTGCGGATCGGCGGGATCGTGCTCTCGGTGGCCTGCCTCGCGCTCGTCCTGACCGGGACGCTCGTGACCGGTGCAGGCCCGCACTCGGGGGACCCGGACGTGATCCACCGGCTCTGGAACCTCCCTGACGCGCTCTACCTCCACGTCCGGATCACGGCCGTGTTCGGGTGCGTGTTCCTCTTCGTGCTCGGCTATGTCGTGGCCCGCCGGACGCTTGCGCCGCGGCTCTTCCGCTTCTCGCTGCTGCTCCTGGCGGTGCTCGTGGTGCAGATGTCGGTCGGCGAGCTGCAGTGGCGGCTCGAGCTCCCGTGGGGGATCGTCGCCCTGCACGTGGCGCTCGCTGCGGCCGTCTGGACGCTGACCGTCGCGCTCGCCGCGATGCTCTGGATCCCGCCCCGTTGGCTCGGAGCCGGACAGGGGTAAGGTGGACCGGATGGCAGACGAGCTCCACATCACCGAGCGTCCGAGCCTCGAACGGCCCGTGCTGATCGCGGCGTTCCGCGGCTGGAACGACGGCGGGCAGGGCGCCTCGCTCGCCGCCGGCTACCTGGCGCGGCTCTGGGACGCGGAGCAGATCGCGGACGTCGATCCGGAGGGCTTCTTCGACTTCCAGGCGACCCGCCCGCACGTGAAGCTCGTCGACGGGATCACCCGGCAGATCGACTGGCCGGAGACGATCTTCTACCAGGCTCGTCCGGAAGGCCTCGACCGCGACGTGGTCCTGCTCCTCGGCATCGAGCCGAACCTCCGCTGGCGCGCGTTCACGGAGATGATCACCGGCTTCGCGCAAGAGCTGGGCGTCGAGCTCGTCGTCACCCTCGGGTCGCTGCTCGCGGACATCCCGCACACCCGTCCGAGCCCGGTCACCGGCAGCGCGAGCGACGAGGAGCTCGTCGAGCGTCTCGGGCTCCAGGCCTCCCGCTACGAGGGCCCGACCGGCATCGTCGGCGTCCTCCACGACGCCTGCAAGAACCACGGCCTGCCTTCGGCGAGCCTCTGGGCAGCCGTCCCGCACTACGTCTCGCTCACGCCGAGCCCGCGCGCGGCGCTGGCGCTCTGCGAGCGGCTCGGCGACATGCTCGGGGTCGGCATCGACGTCGACGAGCTGCAGGAGGCGGCCGAGGGGTACGCGGATCAGGTCAGCCGCGCGGTCGCGGCCGACGCGGACACGCAGGCGTACGTCGAGGACCTCGAGCGGCGCGCGGACGAGTTCGACGAGGAGGACATCCCGTCGGGCGAGGCGCTCGCGGCGGAGCTGACGCGGTTCCTGCGCGAACGGGACCGCAAGAACGGCGAGCCGCCGGCCGCGACGGATCAGTAGGTGGCCTAAAGCTTTCTGGGAGGTCCTGCGTCGTAGTGAACGAGTGAGGCGCAGAACCGACAGCGGCTTGGCTGATCTCGAGCGCGTCTATCGCTCCGAGTTCCGAGCCTTCCTACGCACGGGCACGGCGTACCTCGGAGACGTGGAGCTGGCGAGCGAAGCAGTCCAGGAGGGCGTTGCTAACGCGATTCGGAACAGGCGCGGCTACCGCGGCGAGGGGACGCTGGAGGCGTGGCTGTGGCGGATCGTCCTGAACGCGATCCGGAGCGCGCACCGGGAGCGCGCGCACAGCCGCATGCTGGCGGAGATCCCCGACACGGTTGCTCCGGACACGTCTCCTGATGACGCAGTGCGGGTGGCGGTACGGCGTCTTCCGGAGCGCCAGCGGCTCGTGCTGTTCTTGCGCTTCTACGCCGACATGGACTACGCGACGATCGCCGACCTGCTCGAGATCAGCGAAGGCACGGTCGGCGCGTCGCTGAACGCCGCGCGGAAGACCTTGCGCAGCCTACTGACGGGGGTGCCGGGATGAGCGAGCGGACGATGTTGCTGCAGCTGGTCGAGGCGGCGGACGGCATCGAGCCGGACTGGCACGGCGCGCTCGGTCGAGCGGGCTACCGCGGTCGTCACCTTCCGGGCGGGCGTGAGCCGGTGCCGCCGCGCCGCGTCGTTGCTTTCGTGGTCATCGCGCTGGCCGTCATCTACGCGATGGCGGCGCTGGCGGCGGGCAGGCCGCGCGTCGGCCCTGTGTACTGGCTCTTCGATCGTTCAGACGAGGTCTATCCGATGCAACAGACGCCCGCACTCGGCCGCTGGACAAATCGGAAGAGGGGGACGTTCGACGGCCCCTCGCCCCAAGGTGGCGCGCTCGTCAAGGTGGTGCCCGTGCTGAGTGGGACCGTGGCCGGTCATCGCTTCGAGATGGCGATGGGTCCGATCACCCACCACAGCTACTCGGTGCTCGGCTTCAGCGCTGGAGGGCCCGCCGAGCCCTTCCACGGGACCAACGTGCCCGCAGTAGGAGGCGGCGGGTTCGCTGCGGTCCGCGGCCTCCCCGTGCCCGCAGCGTTCGAGACCCCTGACCCGGAAGACCTGCATTGGGTGAGCGTGACGCTCGGGATTCCGCAGGGGTTCGAGCCGTCCGGTGGCGGGACCGGGCCGAAATGGATCTTCGGAATTGCGAATCCCCGAGTTGCCCGGGTCGACCTCGTGGACGAGGTGGCCGACACCGTCGTCAGCGTTCCGACCTTCGCGGGCCCGCCCGATGCACCCTTCCGAGGGCGGATCTGGGTAGCAGTGCTACGGCTCGACCAGCTGGTGAACAGCGTTGTCCCGCGGGACGGAGAGGGTGAGGAGTTGGAGCGCTGGGAACTTCCTCAGGCGCTCTGAGACTCAGGCCTCGGCGGCGGTCGGCTCCTCGGCCGTCTCAGCCGGCTCCGGCTCCGGCTGCGTGCCGTTCTGGGTCTGCTCCGGCTGCTGCTGTGCCTTCGCGCCCTTCTTGCGGCGGCGGCGCCGGCGCCGGGACCGGCCCTGGAGCTTCGGCTGCGGCAGATTCTCGGCGAGGGCGGCCGCGACCTCCTCGACCGTGCCGAGGCTCTCGCGGGCCGACTCGATCAGCCGGGTCGCGCGCGGCGTGTAGCCCTCCGCGGAGGCGAGCAGCGCTGCCCCGACCTCGAGCGGGAGCTCGCGTGCCGTGTTGACCAGCTTCGCGGCGTTCTCCTCGTGGCGGTGGCCGCGCGAGTTCGCGAGCGCGCCGAGGAGGCGCTTCGCCTCGGGGAACTCCGCGCTGGCGCGCCGATCCTGGATCTTCCGCGTCGCCCGTGCGAGGCGCCAGGTCCAGCGCCAGAGGATCTGCTCCGGTGCGTCCGCCTTCCCCTCCGACAGGCCGCGCAGGATGATCCGCACGCCCTGGGCCCGGTCCTTCTCCCAGGTCGGCGCCTGGGTCACGAGCGTGACGAGGTCGTCGAAGCTCGCGCGGTCGACGACCATGCCGACCCGGTCGGCCAGGGCGGTCATCCGCAGCCGGCGGTTGGGGTTCTCGGCGGCGCAGGTGAACAGGAACTGCTCGAGCGCGCCGCGGGTCGTGCTCGCCTCGGTCAGCTTCTTGACGAAGTCGACGCGCTCCTCGAACCGGACCTGGCGGCCCGCGATCTGCGCCCAGAACCGCTGCTCGTCCTCGTCGAGGTAGCGCGGATCGACCCGCTGCCACTCGCGCGCGATCACGCCGAGGCGTCGCTTGACGTCCGGTGTGACCGGGACGAGCCACGGTGCCGGCGAGAGCTTCCGTCTGGCGCGGCGCTGCGGGCGGCGCCGCGGCGCGGGCGTCACGCGGGCGCCCTCGCGGTAGAAGTCGGCGTCCAGCAGGCTGTGGAGCGAGACGACGCGCTCGTGGTGCGTCGCGCCCTTCGGGACGAAGTCGACGACGACGCCGGCCTCCTTCCGCGGGTGCATCCGCATGATCCGGCCGATGCGCTGCTGGTAGACGCGGCGGCTCGCGGTCGGCGCCAGGTGCATGCAGACGGTCGCGCGGGGCGAGTTCCAGCCCTCGGCGAGCAGCATCGCGTTGATGAGGATGTCGATCTCGCCGCGCTCATAGCCGGCGAGGATCTCGGCGAGCTTCACGGGCGGCGTCCGGCCGGACACGGCCTCCGCCTTGAGGCCGGCGGCGCGGAACTCCCGGGCGAGGTTGTACGCGTGCTCGACGCCGGCCGCGTAGACGATCCCGGGCGTCGAGTCGAAGCGGTCGCGGTAGAGGCTCGCCGCCGCCTGGTTGAGGGCCTGGTGGTCGAGGACCTCGGCCAGGGCGCGCTCCTCGAAGTCGCCGCCGACGATCGGCACGGAGTTGATGGCTGCGGCGGGCGGCACGCGCAGGCAGCGGAGCGGAGCGATCAGGCCGCGGCGGGCCGCGTCCTGCAGCGGGAGGTCGTCGACCGACGCCGGGAAGACGTCGGAGACCTGCTTCGCGATCAGCTGCTCGGTCGCCGTCATCCCGATGTAGACCGGCTCCGTGTAGCTGCGGATCGCCGCGCTCGTCTTCTCGCCGAGCGCCGTGTGCGCCTCGTCGCAGATCACGAGCTGGTAGGCGCTCTTCTCGAGGTCCCCCACGTGCCGCGCGAACCAGGCGTACGTCTGCACCGTGATCAGGTCCGGTCTGGGCGCCTGCTTGCCCTTCTCGACGGCGGGCTTGAGCCGGTCGCCGTAGCCCTCGGTCGTGAGGTCCCGGTTGAACTGGCTCACGAGCAGCCGCCGGTGGGTGAGGATCAGGACGCCCTCGGTGCGCGCGGCCTCGACGAAGCCGGCGGCGGCAATCGTCTTGCCGGAGGCGGTGGGGTGGCGGAAGCGGTAGCGCCGCGCTGCGCCCGGGTCCTCCTCGAGCGTCGGCGGCAGCGGCTCGATCTCGCCGTCGACCTCGAAGTCGTCCTCGTCGTCCTCGAGCTCCTCGACCTCCTCGAGCTTGGCGTGGCCGTTGCCGTTCCCGTTCTCGGCGGCCTTCTGGTTCGCGGCGATCAGCTCGGTGAGCATCCCCGCGAGCGCGTCGATCTGGTGGCGACGGAGCTCGGTGCCGGATTTCAGGCGCGGCGGCCGTTCGCTGAGCACGCGCTCGAGGCCCAGCATGAGCGCGTACTTGATCTTCCACTCGGACGTGGGCGCGTCGAGGCCCGCCTCGATCTCGGCGAGGGCGTCGTCGAGCGCACGGCGGCGCGCCGTGCCCTTGGCGAGCACGGTCTCGGGCTCCTCGTCCGCGTGCAGGAAGGGCTCACCGGCCCACGGCTCGGCGCGCTGGGCGTCCGCGATCAGGGCGAGGTTCGCCGGTGAAGAAGAGTTGGTCTGCTCGATGGTCTCTTGCACCCATGAGCGGCACTTGTGGTGTGCCGCCAAGACCTCCAAGGATTTGCGCTCGCCCAGTCCCCGTGCGAGCGCTCTTGTCGGAGTGTAGCGGGTTTACGGGCTAGAAGCCGCAGACTGCGCCGTCGTGTGCGAGAAACGTCACGACTGCGTATGAGCTGAGCGCCAGCGCCGCGGCGGCGCCTCCGACGGCGGCCGCGGTGCGGTAGCGCGGGACGGCGCCGACCATCAGCAGGGCGGCAACTGCGAGCCCCAGGCCCCCGATCCCGGCGATCGACACCAGGTCGGCCGAGCGCGTGCCGAGGCAGCCGGAGCGCGAGGCTCGGACGGCGGTGAACGAGAAGGTGGCTGCGAGGCCGGCCGTGCCGACCAGCGCCCAGACGAGAAGCAGCGCGGCCGCATGCGCGCGAGTGCTCATGGGCCTGTTATCGGCCGGGACGGCGTCAGGCTGGAGTCGCCGTCCGGAGGAGCCCGACGTGGTCCAGGTAGCGCGAGATCCCGCCGAGGAAGAACGGCCAGCCGGCGCCGAGCAGGAGCGCCGTGTCGATGTCCTCGACGCTCTCGACGACGCCCTCGTCGAGCATGTGGTGGATCTCGTCGGCGATCGCCTCGAGCGCCGCCTGCTGGATCTCCTCGACCGTGCGCCGGTTGTCGCCTTGCACCGCGATCTCCTCGCGCCCGTCGGCGTAGTTCGCGAGCGTCCGGGACAGCGGGAAGCGGTCGGGGTAGGCCTCGTGCAGCGTCCCGAGGACGTGGTTCGCGACGCGGGGGCCGACCATCTGAAGGAGCACCGACGGCGCCATCGGCATCCCGAGCCTGAGGATCGCCTCGTCCGTCTCCTCGACCGTGTTGCCGTGCTCGAGCGCGTCCATCAGGACCGTCGTCATGCGGGTGAGGACGCGGTTGACGATGAAGGCCGGGGCGTCCTTGGCGAGGACGGGGCGCTTGCGAAGCTTCTTCGCCGTCTCCCAGGCGGTCGCGAGGGTCTCGTCGTCCGTCTCGGGCGTGCGGATGAGCTCGACGAGCGGCAGGACGGCGACCGGGTTGAAGAAGTGCAGGCCGACGACGCGCTCGGGGTGGGCGAGCTGCGAGCCCATCTCGGCGACCGAGAGGGAGGACGTGTTCGTCGCGAGGATCGTCTCCGGCGAGACCACTGCCTCGATCTCGGCGAAGACCTGCTGCTTGACGCTCATCTCCTCGAAGACGGCCTCGAGGACGAGGTCGCAGTCGGCGAAGTGGTCGTAGGTCGTGGCCCCCTCCACCAGCGAACCGAGGAACCGCGCCTTGCCCTCGTCGTAGCGGCCCTTCTGAACCTGGCTCTCCAGCTCGGCGTGGATCGAGGCGACGGCGCGGTCGACGATCTCCTGGTCGAGGTCGCGGATCGCGATCGGGACTTCGAGCCGCCGGAGGAAGAGGGTGGCGAGCTGGGTCGCCATCAGCCCGGCGCCGACGATCCCGACCTTGCGGGTCGGGCGCGCCTCGGCGTCCGGCTTGCCGACGTCCTTCTTCGCGCGGCGCTCGACGAGGTCGAACGCGTACAGCGACGCCTGCGCCTGCCGGCCGGGCAGGAGCTCGGCGATCGCCTCCTCCTCGGCCCGGTAGCCCTCCTCGAGGCTCCACCCGAACGAGCCCTCGATCAGGTCGAGCGCGACGTACGGCGCCGGCGTCGCCCCGTGCAGCGAGTCGTCCAGCTGGCGCCGGGCCTTTGCGACCGCGTCTCCGACAGCCGCGTCCGAGGGACTGTCCCTCGGACCTGGCGGGTCGGCGCGTGTCTTCTGTACCAAGAGTGCAACGGAATCGTCGAGGAACTCCGCCGGCTCGAGAACTTCGTCGACCAGACCCAGAGAATGTGCCTCGGCACCGGTAAGCATCCGGTTTTGGCGTAGGGGATTCGCGACGATGAAGCGAAGAGCGGCGTCCACTCCGGCGATCCTCGGGACCAGCTGCGTGCCGCCCCAGGCCGGGAAGAGCCCGAGGAAGACCTCCGGGCAGGCGAAGTGCCGGACGGAGCTCGCGATCGTCCGGTAGTCGCAGTGGAGCGCGATCTCGGCGCCGCCGCCGAGGCAGGCGCCGTTGATCGCCGCCAGCGTCGGGTACGGCAGCGCGCGGATCCGGCCGAAGAGCTCGTGGCCCGCGCGACTCCCCATCCGCGCCTCCTCCGCGGTCACGCCCTTGAACCGGTCGATGTCGGCGCCGGCGCAGAAGACGAACGGCTTCCCGGTCAGCACCATCCCCGCCCAGTCGCCGCCCTCGAGCTCCTCCAGACGCGCCGTCAGCGACTCGAACGCCTCAGGCCCGAAGACGTTCGGCTTCTGCCAGTCCTCGCCGTTGTCGATCGTGAGCAGGGCGATCGGCCCGGCCTCACTCCCGACCCGCGAGAGCTTGAACTCGGTCGGCCGGGTCAGACGCGCTCCCAGAGCAGCGCCGCGCCCATCCCCATCCCCACGCAGAGCGCGGCCAGGCCGTACTGCACGTCGGGCCGTTCCTTCAGCCCGTACGCCAGCTGCGCGAGTAGACGGACGCCGGTCGCGGCGAGCGGATGGCCGCACGCGATCGCGCCGCCGTAGGGGTTCAGCCGCGGATCGTCCGGCGCCACGCCCATCCCGTCGCACCAGCTCAGCACCTGCACCGCGAACGGCTCGTTGAGCTCGAAGAGGCCGACGTCGTCGAGCGACAGGCCGGCCTGCTCGAGGACGCGCTTCGTCGCCGGGATCGGCCCGATCCCCATCAGCTCCGGCTCGACCCCGGCAAAGGCGAACCCGACGAGGCGCATCCGCGCCTCCAGCCCGAGCTCCGCCGCGGTCGTCTCCGAGGCGAGCAGACAGGCGGTCGCGCCGTCGGTGAGCCCGGCCGAGTTCCCGGCGGTCACGCGACCGCCGACGCGGAACGGCGTCGGCAGGTCGGCCAGGCCTTCCAGAGACGTGTCCGGCCGGAGGAACTGATCGCGGTCGGCGATCGTCCAGCCCTCGTCCGTGAAGACCGACATCGGGACGACGGTCTCGCGCATGATCCCGTTCGACCACGCTTCCGTCGCGCGCTGCTGGGACCGGACGGCGAAGCGGTCCGCGTCCTCCTTCGTCAGCTGCGGGAAGCGGTCGTGCAGGTTCTCGGCCGTCGCGCCCATCGTGACCGCGGAGTCGTCCACGAGCCGCTCGGCGACGAAGCGCGGGTTGAAGTCGACCTCGGCGCCCATCGGGTGGTGCCCCATGTGCTCCACGCCGCCTGCGACGACGACGTCGGCCGCGCCCATCGCGATCTCACCGGCGCCCGCGGTGACCGCGGTGAGCGCGCCGGCGCACATCCGGTCGAGCGCGAAGCCGGGCACGGTGTGCGGGATCCCGGCCAGCAGCGCGACGTCGCGGCCCATCGTCAGCCCCTGGTCGCCGACTTGCGCGGTGGCGGCGAAGATCACGTCGCCGATCCGGTCGGGCGGCAGCGACGGGTTGCGGCGCAGCAGCTCCCGCACGACCTTGACGCCCATGTCGTCCGCACGCGTCTTCCAGAAGAACCCCTTCGGGCCCGCGCGCCCGAAGGCGGTCCGGAGACCGTCGATGTAGACGACTTCGCGAAGCTCGCGCGCCACGCGGTGACAATAGCCCCGTGGCAGAGGACTGGAGCGCGCACCTGAAGCGAGAGGAAGGTCGCTATCGCGACGGCGAGGCGAGGCTTCCCGACGATCCCGACGAGCGGCAGCGCCAGCTGACGCGGATCGGCAACGCAGCCGGCGGGGCCGGGCTCTCGCTGCTGATGGCCGGACGGCCGGACGAGGCGGCCGAGTGGTTCGACCGCGCCGCCCGTCGCTACCGGGAGAGCTACGAGCTCGCGCCGCCGGGCAGCTGGGGCAGGCCGATCGGCGCGATCAAGTCACGGATCCTCGCGGGGGACTGGCCAGGCGCCGAGCAGGAGGCGCGGTGGGCGCTCGAGGAGGGCGCGGCCGAGGCCGAGTCGCCCATCGGGCGCTACGCCGGCGTGCTCGCCCTGCTCACCCTCGGCCACGACGAGGACGCGAGGCCGGTCGCCGGCTCGCTCAGGGAGCGGGACGACTTCCCGCACGACGTGGCCGACGCGCTGGCCACGCTCGCCGCCGAGGACACGCTCGGCTACACGTACGCCGTCGAGAGCGTGCTCGAGTCGTTCGAGCAGCGCGACGCGTATCTCGAGGACATGCCCGTGGCGGACACGGTGATCGTCCTCCAGGCGCTCGCCGGCCGCCGCGGCCTCGCGGTCGAGCTGCAGTCGCCGCTCTTGCCCTAGGTCGGCAGGTCGTTCGTGGGGTGCGGGTGCATGATCGCCGTGATCACGATCTGCTCCGCGTTCTCGTCCTCGATCTCCTCGAAGCGCGGGACGAGCTCCGAGAGCACGTCCATCGCGCGCTCGGGATCGACGCGAACCGTCACACGGACGAACCGGAACCGCCCCTCGGCGCCGTGCTCGACCTGCGCTCTCTGCAGGTCGTCCATGACGGCGGTGTGCAGGTTCGAGGCGCCTGCCGAGACCAGCTCCGGCGCCACCTTGAGCGTCTTCGCCGCCGCGCGGTAGGGCTTCTCGCGGCCCTTGTCGCTCGGCACCTGCTCGATCAGCTCGGACCGGAGCAGCATCCGCACGTGGAAGTGGAGATGCCCCGGATCGACGCCGAGCTTCTGCGCGAGCTCGCGGTTCGACATCGGCTTCTCCGACTCGCCGAGCGCCTCGAGGACTCTCAGGCGGAGCGGGTGGCCGAGCGCTTTCAGCTGGTCTGGTCTGTGGATCGTCAGCACTTCGGGGATCGAGTCGGGTTCAGGTGTCGCCATCAACGATCCCTATATATACGACTTGACCAATTGTTGTCTAGTTAGACAGGTGGCTCGCGGCGGCCCGATCGAGCAGCGCGATCGTCGTTCCTGCGGCCGAACGGACGAGGCTCGCGGGGGTGGCGGGATTCGGCTCTCCACCGAACGCCCGCCCCGCCGCGTCGGCCTTCTCGGCCCCGACGACGAGGTAGACGACCGTGTCCGCGGCGGCCAGCGGCGGGATCGTGAGCGTGACACGCGCGACGTCGGGCCGCTGAACAGCCACGGCCCGCCGCTCGAGCTCGTCGAGCGCCGGATCGTTCGGGAAGAGCGAGGCCGTGTGCCCGTCGGGCCCGATCCCGAGCAGCACGAGGTCGAAGACGACGTCCCGCAGTTCGTCCTCGTAGGCGTCCGCGGCCTCCTCCGGCGAAAGCTCACCGAGAACGCGGTGCTCTGCGCCCGGATGCCGGTCGAGCCGGTCGAGCAGGCTCTCGCGCACGAGCCGGTAGTTCGAGCGTTCGTCCTCGGGCGGGACGACCCGCTCGTCCGCGAACCAGACGTCGGCGCGGCTCCAGTCCGGCTCCAGTCGCGCCGCCCACTCGTACGCGGGCCGCGGCGTGCCGCCGCCGGACAGCGCGATGTGCCCGCCGAGCCCGGCCCGGCGCGCCAGCAGCTCGGCCGCCTCGCGCTGCGCCTCGGCGGCACTGGCCGAGACGCGGAGCTCGAACTCCACTAGTTGTCGCCGGCGGCGAGCTCGCGACCGCGCTCCATCGCCGCCTGGATCGCGTTCAGGAACGCGGCGCGGACGCCTGCCTGCTCGAGCTCGCGGATCGCCCGGATCGTCGTCCCGCCCGGCGAGGTGACCATCTCCCGCAGCTCGACCGGGTGCATCTTCTCGTCGCGCAGGAGCTTCGCCGTCCCGAGCATCGTCTGGACGACCAGCTCGGTCGTGTCCTCGCGCGACAGCCCGAGCAGGATCCCGGCCTCGATCATCGACTCCGCCAGGAGCGCGAAGTACGCGGGCCCCGACCCCGAGACCGCGGTGACCGCGTCCATGTACCGCTCGGGCACCCGGACGACCCGCCCGACGTGGAGCAGGACGTCCTCGGCGAGCGCGAGATGCTCGTCGCCGGCGTGCGCGCCCGCGCAAAGCCCTGCCACGCCCTCGTGGACCGTCGCCGGCGTGTTCGGCATCGCTCGCAGCACGGGGACGCCGGCGGCGACGCGCTCCTCGATTGCGGACGTCGGCACGGCCGCGGCGATCGAGAGCACGGTTTGCTCCGGCGAGAGGATCCCGCCGATCTCGCCCAGGAGCGGATCGAAGTCCTGCGGCTTCACCGCGATCACGACGATGTCGGCGCCCGCGACGGCTTCCGTGTTGGAGGTCGTGACCGTGATCCCGTGTCGCTCGGCGAGCTCGGCCGCGCGCTCCTCGCGCCGCACGGTGGCGACGATCTCGTCCGGCCTCCGCCACCCGGTGCTGAGCAGGCCGGCCAGCAGCGCCTCGCCGATCTTCCCGGCGCCGAGGATCGCGATGCGACGCCTTTCGTCGGTCATGCGCTGAGTCTACGAAGCGAGTTGCTTGACCACCGCGGCCATCTGCGCGAGCCGGTCGGTGTCGAGGCTGCCGTCCTCGCGGATCGCGGTCGCCTCGACGGTCACGGCGCCGCCGTAGCCGCGCTCCACGAGCGCGCTCAGGAACCCCTGCAGGTCGAGGCTCCCCTCGCCCGGGAGCAGGTAGCGGCGCTGCCCGCTCTCGAGGAGGCGGCCGGCGAAGTCCTTGAGATGCACGTGCTGGACGAACCCCTCGCTCCAGAGCCACTCGGCGCTCACGGCTTCCGAGAGCTGCCCGTAGAAGCCGAGGAACTCCGTGTCGAGCGCCACCCGGCAGCGGGAGTCCCGCTCGATCGCGAGCCGGACGTTGGCCAGCGGCGAGCCCCACTCGCCGGGGATCGTCTCCACCGCGAGCGCCATGCCGTACGCCGACACGGTGTCGAGGCACATCGGCAGGCGCTCGACGTTCCGCTCGATCTCCCGGTCGTTCGTCGGCCGCTCCCAGAGGTGGAGGACGAGCGTCTTGGCGTTCAGCGCCGCCGCCGCCCGGCAGTTGACCTCGAGCCGCTCGAGCGCCTCGTCAGCCTCCTCCGAGGACTCGCTCCCGAGCCCGGCCCCGATCAGCTTCTCGGCGTGCACGACCGGAAACGTCAGGCCCGACTCGCGCAGGTCGGAGATGACCTCGTCCAGATGGCCGTACCACGCCGGGTAGATCCCGAGCTCGAAGCCGGAGACCCCGAGGCCGGGGCCGTGCTGCACGATCTCCTTGTGGTCGGTCTGGACCGGGTCGCGCGTCATCGCGCCGGTCGAGAGCAGGACGGTGGGGCTCACGCGGCGTCGGCGAGCAGCCCGCGCCCGGAGCGCACGGGGAGAAGGCCGCGGGCGAATCCGGCCATGAGGTAGCCGCTGGCGAGCCCTTGCCACTCGCCGTACCTGGCGAGCAGCTCGGCGGTGTCCTGCGCCTCGGCCTCCCGGCCGAGCAGCGCCGTGCAGAGCTTGATCAGGCCGAGGTCGCCCACGAGCCCGAGCTCGTACGAGCCGAGGCCCTGGATGCCGATGACGCCGGCCGACCACGGCCCGAGCCCGCGCTCCCGCTGCAGCCGCTTCGCGACGGCCGCCGCCGGGAGCCCGCGCAGCTTCTCGAGGTCGAGCGTCCTGCAGAGGCGGACGATCGTGGACGCCTTGCGGGCGGTGAGCCCGTGGCGCTCGAGCTCGGCCGGTGCGCGGCCCGCGAAGCACTCCGGTGTCGGCGGGACGTGGAGCCTGCCGTCCGTCTCACACGTCGAGCGGATCAGCCTCCGCTCGATCTTGCGCGCCTCCGACGACGTGATCAGCTGCCCGCAGACGGCGCGGACGAGCGCCTGCGTGACGGTCCCGACCCTGATCGGGCGCTTGCCCGGGAGCGCGGAGAGCGTCCGGCCGAGCAGCGGGTCGTCGGCGAAGCGACGCAGGAACTCCGAGTGGTCGGCCTCGAGCGGCAGAGTCGCGCGGAGCCGTTCGAGCGCCTCCTCCGAGTGCGACCGAAGCTCGATCCGGCCGTCCGGCGTCTGCCACGCGCAGGCGCGGGCGAGCCCGTCCTCGACGGCGAAGAGACCCAGGAGGATGCGGCCGTCGAACCGGCGCGTCGCATCGCCCGCCCAGACTGCGGAATCGCGCAGCGAGAAGGGGCCGATCGGGCGGAGGGTGGCCTCGACCATGGCCCGAGACCCTACGCGAGCAGGAGGCGGTTGCCCGACGGATCGCGGACGACCGGCCCGGCGTCCGTCTCCTCGGGCTCCGCGCCCGTTGCCGCAACACGCTCGACCGCCTGACGGCGGCTCTCGTCGTCCGGCAGCACGACCGTCGTCAGCTGCAGCGAGGCCGATCCCTCCGGAGGCGGCGTCGCGCCCGCGCTGTTCCAGGTGTTGCCGCCGACGTGGTGGTGGTAGCCGCCCGCGGACAGGAAGACCGCCTGCGCGCCGAGCTCGGCCGTCACGTCGAACCCGAGCACGTCGCGGTAGAAGCGCACCGTCTCCGGGATCTCGGCGACCTGCAGGTGGACATGGCCCATGACCGTCCCCTCGGCGAGCCGCTCGAACTGCTCGGTCTCCGGTTCGTCGAGCTCGCCGAGCAGGTTCTCGAGGTCGAGCGGCTCGGTCGTCATCCGCTGGAAGACGGTGCCCTCCCAGAGCTCCCGCGGCCGGTCGGCGTAGATCTCGATCCCGTGCGAGTCCGGGTCGCGGAGGTAGAGGGCCTCGCTGACGAAGTGGTCCGAGACGCCGGTCAGCGGCACCTGCTCGCGGATCGCGTGGGCGAGCCACGACGCCAGCGCCCGCCGCTCGGGGACGAGCAGCGCGAAGTGGAAGAGCCCCGTGCTGCTCGGCGCCGGGCGCGCACCGGGCACTTCCCGGAGGACGAGCAGCTCGGTGCCGTTCGAGCCCAGCGAGGCGCGGCCGCCGCCCTCCTCACGCACCTGCAGGCCGATCGCGCGGCGGTAGTAGTCGAGTGAGCGATCGAGGTCGGCGACCGTCAGCTCGACGGGGCCCATGTGCGTCTCAGGCGGCAGCGACGCCACCCGGCGAGCCTACCCGCCTTCGAACTCGAGGACGACCTTGCGGAGAAGGTCGTTGAGCTGGCCCAGCTCCTTGCGCGTCAGGGCGGACGCCAGCACCGCTTCCTTGGAGGCCTGCGCGCCCAGCGCGTCCATCCAGACCTTGTGGCCCTTGTCGGTGAGCTCGACGTAGAGCGCGCGCCGGTCGTTCGGGTCGGGGAGGCGCTTGATCAGATCCGCCTCCTCGAGCCGGTCGAGGCGGTTCGTCATCGCGCCGCTGGAGAGGCTCTGCTTCCCGGCGAGCTGCCCGGGCGAGCTGCGGTAGGGCGGCCCGGTCATCGTCAGATGCGCCAGCACCCACCACTCCCCGTCGGAGAGGTCGAACTCGCGGAGCGTGTCGTCCATCCGGCGGCTGATCGCCTTGACGATCCGCTGCATCCGCTGGACGGCCGCCTCGACGTCGAGGTCGATCCCCTCGAGCTCGGCGGGCCACTCGGCCATGTGCACGTCGACCGGGTCCTGGGCCCGCTGTTTCGTCGCCATGGCCGGATTCTCTTCCAAATTTCTCTTGACGTCAAGCTATCTCGTCCCATACACTCTCGACGTCAAGATGTTCTACATCGAGAATCTATACGGAAAGGAGACCGCGATGCAGCCGATGGACGTGGAAAGCAGGACGCTGCTGCTGTCCGAGCGCGTGGAAGGGCTGGCGCGGTCCCGGAAGGGAGCCGCATGGCCACGGTCACAGCGAAGGCGTTCGACGTCGTCGCCCTCGACGACATCGAGCCCGGTCCCGAGCACGACGGTCGTGTCCCTCGCAACATCCGGCGGCACTTCGACATCCAAGGATTCGGGGTGCGTGCAAACCGGGCGGTGGGCGACGGGCACGTAATCGGCGAGCACGACGAGATCTCGCTCGGAGCAACCGGCCAGGAGGAGCTCTACTTCGTCCTCTCCGGCGCTGCGACGTTCAACCTGGACGGACAGCCCGTCTACGCACCGGCCGGGACTTTCGTGTTCGTCCGCGACCCTGCGGTGAAGCGCAGCGCGATCGCCAAGCAGGACGGCACGACGGTCCTCGCGGTGGGCGCCACCCCCGGCGAGCCGTACCGGCTGAGCGTCGGCGAGGTCATGCACGACATGTGGGACCCGTACCGGGCCGGCGACTACGAAGGCGCGCTGGAGGCGCTCCAGCCGGCGCTCGCGGAGCGGCCCGAGGCGCTCGTGCTCTTCAACGTCGCCTGCATGGAGGCGCAGCTCGGCCGGGCCGACGATGCGATCGCCCATCTGGAGCAGGCGATCGAAGACGATCATCGGATCAAGGACAACATCCGCACCGACACGGACCTAGACTCGATCCGGGAGGATCCGCGCTTCCAGGCGCTGACCGCATAGGAGGACCGATGGCAACTGCAACCGAGAAGGGCTACGCGGCCGCGAAGCTCGACGAGCTCGAGGCCGCACCGCTGATCGCGCCCGGCGCGACCGACGACGGGCGGCGGCGCTTCGACGTCCGCCGAACCCTCGACATCACGGCGTTCGGCGTCCAGGCGTTCACGGCGCCGAGCGGCGTCGACGTCGTCCGCGAGCACGACGAGCTCGCGTTCGACGACACCCCCGGCCAGGAGGAGCTGTACCTCGTCGTGAACGGCGCGGCGACGTTCGAGATCGACGGCGAGGAGATCGAGACGCCCGCGGGCTCGCTCGTCTTCGTCAAGCCGGAGGCGAAGCGGAAGGCCACCGCCAAGGAGGACGGCACGAGGATCCTGGCGATCGGCGGGACGGCGGGCAAGGCGTACGAGCCGGCGCCGATCGAGGCCGTCGAGGCGTTCGCCGCGTACGGCAAGGGCGACTACCAGACGGCGGTCGAGAAGTACCTCGTCGTCGTCGACCTGCGGCCGAAGGACGCAGTCGCGCGCTTCAATGCCGCCTGCTTCCTCGCCCGGGCGGGACGGCCCGACGAGGCCTTCGAGCACCTCGGCAAGGCCGTCGAGCTCAACGAGCGCATCAAGGAGCTCATGGCCGGGGACGAGGACCTGGACTCCATCCGCGAGGACCCGCGCTTCGCGGCGATTGCGAAGTAGGGGACGAACCCCCTTTCGCGGGTGTCGGGCTGGGCGCTTTCCGACGAGAAAGCGCCCATGACCCTTCGCGTCGGTCTCGCCGTCCTCGCAGCCATCCTGCTCGTCCCGGCCGCGCTCGCTCAGAGCGCGACGCCGAAGGCGACGATCAACCAGCAGGCGACCCTGCTCAAGCAGGCGAAGTGGCGCGCGATGTACGCGACCTACACGGCGCGCTTCAAGCGCTCCTGCCCGTACTCACGGTTCGTCACCGGCTCGAGGCAAACGCGCAGCGTCCTCGGCTCGAACTTCCAGCTCCGGGACATCCGCGTGCGCATGGAGACCCCGCGCCGCGCGCTCGTCGCCTACCGCTTCGTGAAGAGCGGCCGGACGGTCGCGACGGTGACGTTCGCGCACCGGGACGTCTACGTGAAGATCGGCTCCCGCTGGTACGACGAGCTGGACGTGGTCAGCAACTGCTGAAGTCTGGTTAAGGCGCTGCTATACCTGACGGGGCCGGCAGATGGCCAAGCCCGTCGAACAGCTCGACCAGGTCGTCATCCGCTTCGCGGGTGACTCGGGCGACGGCATGCAGCTCACCGGCGCCCGCTTCACGAGCGAGACCGCCGTCCTCGGAAACGACCTTTCGACGCTGCCGGACTTCCCCGCGGAGATCCGCGCGCCGGCCGGCTCGCTGCCCGGCGTCTCGGGCTTCCAGATCCACTTCTCCGACCACGACATCCTCACGCCGGGAGACGAGCCCAACGTCCTCGTCGCGATGAACCCGGCGGCGCTGCGGACGAACATCCGCGACCTGCCGAAGGGCGGCACGCTGATCGTCAACCGCGACGCCTTCACCGACCGGAACCTGGAGAAGGCCGGGTACTCCGCGAACCCGCTCGAGGACGGCACGCTGGGGGACTACCACGTCCACGAGGTGCCGCTGACGTCCCTCACGCTCGAGGCGCTGAAGGACGTAGACGTGACGAAGCGGGAGGCCGAGCGCTCGAAGAACATGTTCGCGCTCGGGCTGATGTCCTGGCTCTACCACCGTCCCAAGAGCGGGACGCTGGACTTCATCGCCAAGAAGTTCCAGGCGAAGCCGGCGATCGCCGAGGCGAACACCAAGGCGTTCAAGGCCGGCTGGGCGTACGGCGAGACGAGCGAGGACTTCCGCGTCACCTACGAGGTCGCGCCCGCGGCGCTCCCGCCGGGCACCTACCGGAACATCCGCGGGAACCAGGCGCTCACGCTCGGCCTGATCGCGGCGAGCGTCAAGAGCGGGCTGCCGCTCTTCCTCGGCGCCTACCCGATCACGCCGGCGAGCGAGATCCTCGAGGAGCTCTCGCGCCGCAAGGACTTCGGCGTCCGCACGTTCCAGGCCGAGGACGAGATCGCCGCGGTCGGCGCGGCGCTGGGCGCAAGCTTCGGCGGCGCGCTCGGCGTGTGCACGTCGAGCGGCCCGGGCGTCGTCCTGAAGATGGAGACCATCGGCCTGGCGGTCACGCTCGAGCTGCCGCTCGTGATCATCGACGTGCAGCGCGCCGGCCCGTCCACCGGGATGCCCACGAAGCCCGAGCAGGCCGACCTGCTGCTCTCGCTGTGGGGCCGCAACGCGGAGTCACCGCTGCCGGTGATCGCCGCCTCGACGCCCGGCGGCTGCTTCGACGCGGCGATCGAGGCCTCGCGCATCGCGCTGAAGTATCGGACGCCGGTCTTCCTGCTCTCGGACGCCTACCTGGCGAACGGCTCCGAGCCGTGGCTGATCCCCGACCTCGACTCCTACCCCGACATCTCCGTCGACTTCGCCGACGCGCCGAACCACGAGGGCGGCTTCCTCCCCTACCTGCGCGACGCGGAGACGCTGGCCCGCCCGTGGGCGATCCCCGGCACGCCCGGTCTCGAGCACCGCATCGGCGGGCTGGAGAAGGCGGACGGGACCGGCAACGTCTCGTACGACCCGGACAACCACGACCACATGGTCCGGATCCGCGCGCGCAAGGTCGCCGGCATCGCCGCGGACATCCCGGAGCTCTCGGTCGACGAGGAGGGCGGCGAGGAGCTGCTCGTCCTGAGCTGGGGCGGGACGTACGGTCCGGTCGCCGCCGGCGTCCGGCGTGTGCGCGGAAACGGCGGCAAGGTCGCGCACGCGCATCTGAGCTACCTGAACCCCTTCCCGCGCAACACCGGCGACGTGCTGCGCAGATACGACAAGATCCTCGTTCCTGAAATGAATTTGGGACAGCTCCTCAAGCTGGTGCGGGCCGAGTTCCTCGTCGACGCCGTCGGCTACAACCGCGTGCGCGGCCTCCCGTTCCGGTCGTCCGAGCTGGCCGAAGCGATGGAGGGGATGCTGTGAAGCTGCAACTGATACTGGGGATGATGGTCGTGGGGCTTGCCTCGGCCTGTGGCGGGAGCGACGACAGCGGTGGCGGTGGGGGCGGCGGCGACGGCAGCGGCGGGACGGTCGCGGTCGAGCTGGCCGAGGTGGACGGCTCCGGCCTGACCGGAACGGCCGAGCTCTTCCCGGGCGCCGCGTCCACGGACGTGACGATCGAGATCAGCGGCACGTCCGACCTCGATCCGATCTCCGTCCGCAGCGGCACCTGCGACGCGCCGGGCGAGGAGATCGTCCACGACATCGGCTTCACGAACGCGAACCTCGGCCAGGGCCAGATCTTCGAGACGATCGACAAGGTCGCGACCGGCGAGTACATCCTCGTGATCGAGGACGACAAGACGATGAAACCCGTCATGTGTGGGGCGATCCCGGCTCAGTGACCGACGACAACGGGGGCAAGCTGGTCCAGCTGACCGCGAAGGACTTCAAGTCCGACCAGGAGGTCCGCTGGTGCCCGGGCTGCGGGGACTACGCGATCCTCGCCGCCGTCCAGCAGTTCATGCCGGAGCTCGGGATCCCGCGCGAGCGGATCGTGTTCGTGTCGGGGATCGGCTGCGCCGCGCGGTTCCCGTACTACATGCAGACGTACGGGATGCACTCGATCCACGGGCGGGCGCCGGCGATCGCGAC
>DATBMH010000040.1:0-16436 GCA_036554945.1 Gaiellaceae bacterium
CGACGACGAGCTTCGGGTCGAAGACGGCCGCGAGGAGCGCCGGCTCCGGAGCGAGTGCCGTGAGCGTCTCCGCGTCGCTGTCCGGCCTGGCGACGGGACGGCTCTACCACTTCCGCCTGGTCGCAACGAGCGACGCAGGCACGAGCCGGGGCGCGCGGCGGATCTTCTCGACCGCCGGCCCGCCGGCCGCGGTCACGGCGCAGGCGTCGTCCCTCGCGCCGACATCGGCTCGGCTCAACGGCCGGCTGACACCCAACGGCCTCGCCACGAGCTGGTACTTCGAGTACGGCACGAGCACGCGGTACGGCTCGAGGACGGCGACCAGGAACGCCGGCAAGGGCACCAGGCTGGTGAACGTCAGGTTCGGGCTCAGCCGCCTGCGGCCGGGCACGACGTATCACTACCGGCTCGTCGCGAGCAACGCCGCAGGGACTACACGCGGCGCCGACGTTGCGTTCACGACGACGTCCGTGACCCTCGCGACGCGCGCGCAGACGGTCGTCTTCGGCCGCGCGGTGATGCTCTCAGGCGTCATCCCGTCGGGTCGGGCGGGCGAGGTGGTGACATTGGTCGCCGACCCGTACGGCAGCCCGTCGAGGTCGGTGGCGAACGTCGTGACCGGCGCGGCGGGGACGTGGAGCTATCTCGCCCGGCCCGCGATCCGCACGGTGTACCGCGCGAACTGGCGCGGGACGGCGAGCCCGGGAACCGTGATCGCCGTCCGTCCGAGGGTGCGGTTCCGGCGGATCGGGGCAGCCCGGTTCACCGTGCGTGTCCTCGGCCGGCGGTCGTTCAGGGGCCGCTGGGTGCGGTTCCAGCGGCGCACGTCGGCCGGCCGCTGGGTGCTGGTGAAGCGCGTGCGCCTGAAGCGACGGTCCGGTGCCACCTTCCGCACGCGACTTCCCCGGGGCCGGGTCCGCATCGTGATGAGCGTCAACCAGGCGGGCCCGGGCTACCTCGCGGGCATCAGCCGCACAATCGCCTACCGGCGCTAGAGGGAACCGTAGATCTCGACGAGCCGGTCGGCGCCCCTGTCGGCGTCGTGCACCTGCTCGACGTACGCGCGTGAGGCGGCGCCGATCCCCCGCCGCCGCTCGGCGTCCGCGGCGAGCTCGGCGATCCGGTCGCGGAGCGTCTCCTTCGTGACCGGTACGACCGGGACCTGAAGGTCCAGCGCGACCTCCGTCTCCTGCACGGCCTCGGGACGCAGGTAGCTGAGCACGGGCTTGGCGAGGGCCATCGCCTCGAGCGCGAAGATCCCGTACCAGCCGGCGTTCAGCTGGTCGACGACAATGTCGGCGCGCTCGTAGTGGCGCCGCGCCTCGTCGTGCCGGAGGCCCTCGACGATGTCGAGCTCGACGTCGAGCCCCTCGCAGGCGGCCACCACGTGCTCGGTGCCCTTCCGGCGCCGGCTCGAGGGTGCGTGCAGCACGACCGGCCGCTCGCGCTCCTCGGCCGGCGGCGGGACGTACTGGCGCAGGTCGAGCCCCGGCGGGACGACGTGCGCGTCGGGAACCCAGCGGAGTGCGTCGTACGAGCCCACGATCCGCGCGTTGGCGCGGCGTGCGTAGCGGAGCTCGTCGGGCGTCTTGCCGCGGATGTCCGAGCCGAGGAAATGCAGGACCGACTTCCGACGGGTCGCCTTCAGGATCGGCCAGGTCGCCTTGCGCGGCACCATCGTCCAGCCGAAGTAGAAGTGGAAGACGTCGGTCTTCGGCAGCAGCGAGAGGAACGCCGGCCACTGCACGGCCTGCCGCTGCCAGAATCCCGCCCCGCGATCGAGCGACACGTCGGCCTCGGGGTGCATCTTCTGTCGCTCGACGACGACGAGCTTCGCGTCCACGCCCTTCCGGCGGAGCGCCTCGACGTTCGTCCACGGGATCCCCGCCACGTTCAGCGGGGTGTGCACTACCCGGAGGGGTCGTCCCACTCGACCTGGTCGAAGTAGCGGAGCGCTCTCCGCGTCGGCCGCACGCGCGACCGGTACTCGCCGAGCTCCTCGGCGGAGATCTCGCCCAGCGCGTGCTTGACGCCGAGCCACGGCAGGTTCAGGTCCTCCTGGTAGACGATCGTGGAGATCCGCGGGTTGATCTCGATCACCTTGTCACCCACGAGCTGGATGTTGAAGAAGTGGTCGAGCGACAGCGCCTCGACGATCCGCTCCGAGATCTCCGTCAGCCACGGGTCGTCGAGGGTTGCGAAGAACATCGCGAGGCCGGCGCGCATCGACTCGCGCGTCTTCGGATGGCCGAGCGCGATCCGGCCGCCCTCGGCGATGCCGTCGATCGTCCGCTCGAGCCCGCTCGCGAGCTCCATGACGAGCAGCGGCGTGTCGTCGTCGCCCAGGAGCTCGACCAGCTCCTCGAGCCGCAGCGCCTCGGCGACGCCGGGGCGGTTCTTGAGCAGCTGCTCGCGCCGGTCGGCCTCCGCCGAGAGGATCCGGAACCCGCGCGAGCCGGACGAGAACGCGGGCTTGATCGCGACGTCGTCGCCGGGGTAGCCGAGCTCGCGCGCGGCCTCGGCGACCGCCTCGCCGCCGACCACACGCTTCCAGCGCGGGCCCGGCACGCCGAGCTCGTCCAGCAGCGCGTAGCTCTCCGCCTTGTCGTTCGACCGGCGGATCGCCTCGGGGGAGGAGACCATCACGGCGACGCCCTCGAAGCGGTCCTTCGCCTCCGCGAGGCCGAGCAGGTCGAACGAGGACTGCGGCAGGATCGCGTCGACGCCCTCCCGTTCGACCACGTCCCGCATCGCGTCCGAAAAGGCAGGGTCTGACCCCGAGGGCACGAGGTGAAAGGCGTCGCAGAGGAAGCGGCCGACCGACCTCTCGGCCATGTCCGTCCCGACCACGCGGACCTCCCGCTCGCCGTTCTCGCGCAGCGCGCGGACGAGCGCGGCGGTCCCGGGCGCACCCGCCGCGGAGACGAGGACGGTCGTCACTTCACGATCAGGGACAGCTTGGGCCCGAGCGGCTGCGGCCGGCGGCCGACGCGCCTCGTGAACTCGTCCCAGGCCGTGTTGACGGTCACGTCGTCCGCCACGAGCGCCCCGCCGTCGGCCATCGCCTCCCAGGCGTGCTCGAACTCGAACGACATGCACTCGTAGGAGTGCTCGCTGTCGTGCATGAAGAAGTCGATGCGGTCGACGCGCCCGAGCAGCGTCGGCAGCTCGTCCTGGCTGCGGCCGAGCACGAGGCTCCAGCGGCCGCGGAGGTGCTCCGGGACCATCCAGCCGGGCTCGCGGCCCGGCGGGATGACGGCGCCGCCCTTCCCGTCCCAGAACGTGCCGGGCTCGTACTCCTCCCCGGCCACCTCCGGGAGGTCGATCGAGTGCAGCTCGCCGCTGCCGTTCCGCTCGAGCGCGAGCAGCAGGAACGCGGTCGAGACGCCGTTGCAGACGCCGGTCTCGACGGCGACGAGCGGCTTGATCTCGCGGAGCAGCCGGTAGAGCCGCAGCCCCTCGTCGTAGCCGTCTCGGCCGGTGACCCGGCCCGTGTTGTACCGGTGGCCGCGCTGCGTCTCGCCCTGGACGACGTCCCAGAAGTGGGCGGCCTGCTTCTCCAGATGCGGCACGAGGCCGCTCTCGCGCACCTCGTCCTCGGGTGTCGTCACCGCCCCGTCCATCGCGGCGGGATGCTACCCGTGGCTACTTCTTCGGCCGACCCTCGTCGACGCCCGTCGGCAGGTAGTTCGGCGGGATCCCGCTGTTGCCGGCGCCGTCGAACGACTGATCGAAGTCCTTCGTCGCCGCCCACGAGTCGACCCGGTCGGGGCCCGGGTCGTGCGTGGCGTCCGACTGCCGCTCGAAGAACCGCTTGATGCTGTCGATGATGCTCATGCCGCCAGTCTACGAAGCCGCACGCGCCGGAGCTCCTCCGGGAGGAAGAAGCCGAGCGGCAGGAGCACGAGCGGGTACACGGCGACGATCGCGATCGCGCCCGCCAGCGGCAGGTCGAGCGCGCGGGCGATCACGGTGAGGCCGATCGCCGTCCCGAGCGCGGTTGCGACCCGCCGCCACTGGTACGGCACCGGGAACACCTGCTGCGCCTTCCAGGCCATCCCGAGGAAGAGCACCGCGTATGCGCCGACGGTCGCGGTGGCGGCGCCCATCATCCCGTATTCGGGGATCAGGGCCAGGTTCAGGACGATGTTCAGGGCCGCCGCGGCGCCCGTGATGATCCAGTTCGACCGAGTCCGCCGCGCCCGCCCGATCCCGATCACGACGACGATGTACGCGCCGAACACCGCGGCCGCGAAGGCGAGCGGCGCCACGACGCGCTCCGCCGAGTAGAAGTCCTCGGTCGTCAGCAGCTGGACGAGCCACGGCGCGAGGACGCCGAGCGCAAGCGCCATCCACGACGTGATCGCGACGAGGTACGTCAGCACGTACGCGTAGATGCGCGCCGCCTCGCGGTCGTCCTCGATCGAGTACGCGAAGGCGGGCCAGGCGGTCCGGAAGGCCGCGAGGAGCAGGATGATCGCGGAGGCGATCCGCACGCCGATCGCGTAGAGGCCGACCTCGCGGGCGCCGGAGAGGCGGACGAGGAAGAACCGGTCGCTGAAGTTGAGCGCCCACAGGAACAGCGCCGAGGGGACGAGCGGCATCCCGAAGCGGTTCATCTCGCGCAGGAGCGGCCGGTCCCACTCGAACCCGAGCTGCGACCGCCGGTAGGCGAGCAGCCCGGCGTAGACGAGCAGCGTCCCGGTGAAGTTCCCGACGATGACGCCGATCGGGCCCTGCTCCCACACGACGACGAGCAGCAGCGTCGCGCCGACGGTCAGCCCGAGGTTGACGAGCGTCGCGATCAGGTACGCGACCGAGCGCTGCTCGACGCGGAACAGCGACGTCATCTGCTCGTAGTTCACGTGCGCCCACAGGCCCACGAACGCGGCGCGGACGAGGTCGGCATGCTCCGCCGTCCCGAAGAGGAACTCCGAGATCGGGCTCGCGAGGGCGACGCCGGCCGCCAGGCCCAGGGTTCCCATGACCATCGTGAACCAGAACGAGGTCCGGATCACACGCTTCTGCCCCGCCTCGTCGGCCTCGTCGAAGTAGAAGCGGAAGAACGCACTCTTGACCCCGGCCGCGAGCAGCACGGTCAGGACGGCGGAGAGCGCGATCAGCGTCTCGATCAGCCCGTAGTCCGCAGGCGACAGGTAGCGCGTGTAGATCGGGAGCAGCAGGACCGCGATGAACCGCGAGACGAGCGAGCCGATCCCGTACACGGCCGAGTGGCGCGCGAGCTCCCCGAGCCTCTGGCCTAGTGACACTGTGTTACTTGCCCTCGACGAGGCGCTCGGCCCGGCTCTCGGCTCGATCGAGCGGCGGTTCGACACTTAGTAACACTGTGTTACTTGGCCCTCGGGCGATCACGAGAGGTCGATGCGGTCTTCGGCGAGCAGCGCCCGGCGCCTTGCGCGCTCGGCGTCCAGCATCGCATCCATCGTCTCGCTCATCGTCCCGCCCGGGTAGACCCAGATCTCCGGGTGGGTCAGGAGCTGCAGCCACTCGAAGCCGCCGGCCCGCAGGTCGTCGTGAGGGCAGCCATGCCGCCAGTGCTGGTTCGAGTCCGAGCGGTAGTGGTCGGAATCGAAGAACGGGCGCTGCATGACGTTCACCGCCGACTCGACCGGCTCGGTCATGTAGTCCGGGTCGGGGTTGTGCCAGGCGACGACGGGGTCGAAGCGGTCGTCGAGCTCGAGGTTCGGCCAGACCGCGTGCAGCCCGACGCCGTGCTCGAGCTCGCGGAGCCGGTTCAGCGCCCGGCGGCCCTCGGACGAGCCGAGGTTGTAGAAGACCGACTGCGTCATCAGGAAGTACGTCGAGCGCGCGCCTACCGACGCCTCGAGCTCGGCCATCTCGATCGCGGCGTCCAGGGACAGGTCGACGTCGTGGCGGAGGAGCAGGTCGCCCTGCTGCGGCTCCTGGCTGAACGATGCCCAGCGGTAGCCCCCCTCGCGCGCGGCCTGGAGAAGCTCGGCGTAATGGTCGAGCGAGAACCCGCAGCTCACGCCGCCTCGACCTCCACGTCCAGCAGCCTCGCCGCTGACTCGGCGCGCTCGACCGCCTCGAGGTTCGTCGCGCCCAGCGCGATCACGTAGCCGCGTCGGTCGCCGTCGAGCTGCACCGGCCTGATCGTCTCGCCCTCCTGGAAGTAGAGCTCCGCCTCGACGACGCCCGGGAACGCGCGCACACGGTCGAGGCCGCCGACACGGACCAGCTTGCCCGTCGGGAGCGGTCCCGGGTCGGCGGTGAGGAACGAGATCGCCATCGGCTGCTCGACCTTCGGCGCCACGAGCTCCTCGGGCACCGGCCGGCCGAGCGCCTGGTGGAGGGCGACCTCGATCAGGTCGACGCCGACGCCGTAGCGTGCCACCGAGTCCATCTGTCCGGCCGGGATCCGCGCCGCGACCTCGATCAGCCGTGCCACGCCGTCCTCGCACGCGAGGACCTGCGGATACGCGATCCCGTCGCGCAGCCCGAGCGCCTTGACCGTGTGGACGCCGGTGCGACGGACGTCCTCGAGCGCGTCGCCGAAGAGGGTCGAGGGGTAGACGTGCGCGATCGCCACCCCGAAGCCGCGACCCGGCGGACGGCGGCGGTCCGAGAGCGTCACGACTGTCGGCTCCCCGTCGCGGACGACAAGCAGGCCGTTGACCTCCATGCCCTCGTGGTAGCTCTCGAGGATCGCCTCCTGCGCCGTCGACTGCGCCAGTGACGCGTGCAGGTGGCGCTCCACGTCGTCCTGCGACTCGCAGAGGAAGAGGCCGCGCTGGCCCGCGGAGTCGGCCGGCTTCAGCACGGACGGGAACCCCACCGCCGATCCCGCGGCGCGCGCCTCGTGCAGCGTCCGGACTGCCGCGAACCGCGGCTGGGGGACGCCGGCGTCGGCGAGCTGCCTGCGCATGGCGATCTTGTTCGTCATGAGGTGGGCCGTCCCCGTCCCGATTCCCGGGAGGCCGAGCTCCTCGGCGACGGCGGCCACGACCGGAACCGCCCGGTCCGCCGCGTACGTCATCACGCCGTCAACGCCGTGCTGCCGGCCGACCTCCACCACGGCCGGCACGTCGAGGGCGTCGACCAGCTCGGCGTGGTCGGCGATCGTGAGCCCAGGCGCCTCCGGGTTGCGGTCGACGGCGACGAGCCGGACGCCGAGCTCCTTCAGCCGCGCCAGGGCACGCCGCTGGTGGCGTCCGGCGCCGACGAAGAGGATCACCGCGCCCTCGAGAGGGTGATTAGCGCTGCTTATCAGGTCTAACCGGCCCTTTCGTGCCGAGTCTCACCAACCAGGAGAGCGATGCTGAGGTACCTCGTCAGACGGCTGCTCTGGGCCGGCGTGCTGTTCATCGCCGTGACCATGGTGTCGTACATCATCTTCTTCCTGGTGCCTGCGGAGCCGGCGCGCCTGATCTGCGGCGCGCAGTGCCCGCCCGACCAGATCGAGCGTGTTCGCAAGGAGGTCGGCCTCGACCGGCCGGTGTACGTCCAGTACGGCGACTTCCTGAAGAACATCGTCGTGCACCAGTCGCTCGGGCGCTCGTATGCCACCCGCCAGCCGGTCACCGAGATCATCAAGGACGCCGCGCCGGTCACGGCGAGCATCATCATCGGCGGCGTCGTCCTGTGGATGCTGATCGCCCTCCCGATCGGGATCCTGTCCGCGCTCCGACCCCGCTCGCTCTTAGACCGCACGGCGATGGCGTTCGTCCTGCTGGGGATCTCGGCCCACCCGGTCTGGATCGGCCTGATCCTCATCTACTTCGTCGGCTACAAGGCCGGACTGACGCCGCTCGGCGGCTACTGCGACTTCTTCAGTCCGGTGACAGAGTGCGGAGGGCCGCTGCAGTGGGCGCACTCGCTCGTCCTCCCCTGGGTGACGTTCGCGCTCCTCTACGCGGCCCTCTACACACGGATGATCCGGGCGACCGTGCTCGAGACGATGAACGAGGACTACGTCCGCACCGCTCGGGCGAAGGGCGCGCCGGAGTGGATGGTCATGCGGTCGCACATCCTGCGCAACGCGATGCTGCCGATCGTGACGCTGCTCGGGCTCGACATCGGTCTCCTGCTGGGCGGCGCGATCTTCACGGAGACGGTGTTCGGCCTGCCCGGCCTGGGCCGGAGCGCCCTCCTCGCGCTCGACGGATTCGACTTACCGACGGTCATGGGGATCACCGTGTTCGCAACCTTCGCGGTGATCATCTGCAACCTGGTCGTCGACCTCCTGTACGCGGTGATCGACCCGAGGATCCGCCTGACGTAGATGTCAGGGCGAGGCGGGCTGCACCGGAAACAGGAACTGATGCCGGTCCCAGAGCGCGATCTCGCAGCCGTCGGTTCGTGCGAAGGTCATGTCGACCATGGCCCCCTGGAAGGTCCCGCGGATCTCGGCGATCGCCGGGCCGCCGTAGATCTCCGTGCAGACCACGTTGCCGTTCGGGCGGACGAAGGGGTCGTCCATGCGCTCCAGCCGGCGGCAAGCATCTTCCGGATCGGCCAGCGAGCCGCCGGCGGGCGAGCAGCGAAGGGTTGCTTCGTCCTTATCGCCTGACCGGCCCTCGGCCCACACGACGATGTCCAGCTCGGTCGCGGACTGATCGGGCGAGCCGTCGCCGCCCCCGCACCCCGCGAGGATCGCAAGAAGCACAACTAGACTCGCCGCGTGCCACTTCAAGGCAAGCGCATTCTGCTGACCGGCGGCGCCGGCTTCATCGGCACCACCGTCGGCCGGCGCCTGATCGACGAGAACGAGATCGTCGTCTACGACAACCTCCACCGGGACGCCATGGGCGGCACGGAGCTCGCCGGGCACCCGAACCTCACGTTCGTCCAGGGCGACGTGCTCGACGCCGAGCTGATCAAGGAGACGGCCAAAGGCGCGACCCACATCGTCCACCTTGCCGCAATTGCCGGAGTTGACACCGTTCTCGAGAGCCCGGTGCGCACGATGCGGGTGAACCTGATCGGCACCTATAACGTCCTCGAGGCCGCCCACGCCGCCGGCGGGACCGTCGAGCGGCTCGTCGACTTCTCGACGAGCGAGGTCTTCGGGCGCCATGCCTACAAGGTCGAAGAGGTGCACGAGACGGCGCAGGGGTCGGTCGGCGAGGCGCGCTGGACGTACGCGGTCTCGAAGCTGGCGGGAGAGCACCTCGCGCACTCGTACCACGACGAGCTCGGGCTGCCGACGGTCTCCGTCCGGCCGTTCAACGTCTACGGGCCCGGCCAGATCGGCGGCGGCGCGATCCGGGCGTTCATCGAGACCGTGCTCGCCGGCGAGGAGCTGGTCATCCACGGCGACGGCTCGCAGATCCGCGCCTGGTGCTACGTGGACGACCTCGTCGACGCGCTGCTGCTCGTCCTCGAGCGGCCGGAGGCGGTCGGGCAGGTGTTCAACATCGGGAACCCGCGCTCGGTGGTGACCGTCTTCGACCTGGCGATGCGCATCCGCCGGCTGATGGAGGCGGACGTCGAGGTCACGCACCGGCCGCTGCACTACACCGACGTCGAGATGCGGATCCCGAACATCGACAAGGCTCGCCGCGAGCTCGACTGGGAGCCGAAGGTCGATCTCGACGAGGGCCTCGCCCGCACGATCGCGTGGTACAGAGAGCGCCAGCCGGCGCCGGCGTGATCCGGCTCGCCTGGCCGGAGCTCGGCCCGGAGGAGCTCGCCGCCGTCGCGGAGGTCTTCGAGAGCGGCCAGCTGACCATGGGCCCGCGCGTGGACGAGTTCGAGGCGGAGCTCGCCGCCGCCTGCGAGGTGGAGCACGCGGTCGTCGTCTCCTCGGGGACCGCCGCGCTGCACCTCGCGGTGCTCGCGCTCGGGATCGGGCCTGGCGACGAGGTGATCGTCCCTGCCTACACCTTCCCCGCGACCGCCAACGTGGTGGCGCTCGCCGGCGCGCGCCCGGTGCTCGTCGACGTCGACCCGGTGACGATGAACGTGACCGCGGAGACCGTCTCGGCGGCGCTCACCGAGAGGACCAGGGCGGTGCTGGCCGTGCACCTCTTCGGCAGGCCGGCTCCGTGGGAGGAGCTCCAGGCCGTGCTGCCCGAGCGGGTCGCGCTCCTGGAGGACGCCGCGGGTGCGCTCGGCGCCCGGCGGCAAGGACGAGCCTGCGGCGGCCTGGGACGGCTCGGCTGCCTGTCGTTCCACCCGCGGAAGATCGTCACGACCGGCGAGGGCGGCGCGGTGACGACGAACGACGTCGAGATCGCCGACGCGGTCAGGCGCTCCCGCCACCACGGCATCGAGCCGCGCGGCGACTTCGAGATCCGTGCGCCGGGGCTGAACTACCGGCTGGCGGACATCCTCTGCGCGATCGGGACGACGCAGACGCGCCGCCTGGAGGAGCTGCTCCGGGAGCGGGAGCGGCTCGCGGTCGCGTACGCCGAAAGGCTCGGAGACTCGGTCGGCCTGCCCTCGGCGGACGAGGGCGACCGCCACGGGCTCCAGGCCTACGTCGTCCGCCTGGATCGGCGCGACGAGGCGCTCGAGGCGCTCGCGCAGGCCGGCATCCAGGCGCAGATCGGGACCTACGCGCTGCACCGGCTCGGCGCATACGCGGACCAGGGCCCGTTCCCGGGCGCCGATGCCGCGTTCGAGCGCGCGCTGGCCCTGCCGTTCCACAACCGCCTGACGGACGACGATCTCGACCGCGTGGTCGCCGTCTTGACAGGGTTGTAAGTGAGCAGTAACTTACAACCTCATGGCGACCACCTCCACAGCCCGCCGGTCCGCTGACGAGCGGCGCGCGTCGATCATCGACGCCGCAGCCGTCGAGTTCGCGGAGAAGGGCCTCCACGGCACGTCGACGGAGGACGTCGCCCGGCGAGCCGGGATCTCGCAGCCCTACGTCTTCCGCCTCTTCGGGACGAAGAAGCAGCTCTTCGCCGAGACCTGCGCCCAGTGCATGCGCGAGGTCCGAGAGGCGATGGCCGCGGCGGCCGACGGGCGCTCGGGCGAGGAGGCGTTCGACGCGATGGGCCAGTCGTACATGGAGCTCCTCGAGGCCGAGCCGTGGCGGCTCCAGCTGCAGATGCAGATGTACGCCGCCTGCGGCGAGCCCGAGATTTGCGACGTCGCCCGGGCCGGGTACGGGGAGCTCGTCCGGTTCGTCGAGGAGCGGACCGGTGCCGGCGCCGGCCGGACCTCCCGCTTCTTCGGGAGAGGCATGCTGGCCAACGTCCTTGCGGCGATGCAGGTGAAGGACGCGGGCTTCGACTGGGCCGACCGCCTCGTCGACGGTTGCCGGGAGGACTCGTGACGAGCCCTCTCTTTTTTGGCCTGCAGGTAAGTGACGGATCACTAGCAAGGAGGAAACGATGAACGCCGCCCCACGGACCCTCTGGACGTTCGTGATCACGTCCCTCGCGCTCTTCATGGTCGTGCTCGACAACCTCGTCGTCTCGACCGCGCTGCCGGTGATCCGCACGGATCTCGGCGCCTCGCTCGAGGAGCTCGAGTGGACGGTGAACGCCTACACGCTCACCTTCGCCGTCCTGCTCCTGACCGGCGCCGCGCTCGGCGACCGGTTCGGCCGGCGGCGCATGTTCGCCATCGGCCTGACGATCTTCACGGCGGCCTCGGCGGCGGCCGCCCTGGCGCCCTCGATGGACGCGCTGATCCTCGCGCGCGCGATCCAGGGCGTCGGCGGCGCGATCGTCACGCCCCTGACGCTCACGATTTTGAGCGACGCGTTCCCGAAGGAGAAGCGCGGTCTCGCGCTCGGCGCCTGGTCCGGCATCGCCGGCCTCGCCGTCGCCTCGGGGCCGCTCGTCGGCGGTGCGGTCGTCGACGGGATCTCCTGGCAGTGGATCTTCTGGCTGAACGTCCCGCTCGGGATCCTGCTCCTGCCGCTGGCCATGCGCTTCCTCCGTGAGACCCGCGGGCCTGCGTCGAGCCTCGACCTGACGGGCCTCGGCCTCGCGAGTGCCGGCCTGCTCGGGCTCGTGTGGGGCCTGATCCACGGGAACGGCGACGGCTGGACGAGCCCGCAGATCGTGGCCTCACTGACCGCGGGCGCCGTGCTGACCGCCGGGTTCGTCGCGTGGGAGCTCCGTGCCCCGGCGCCGATGCTCCCGATGCGCTTCTTCCGCGACCGCGCGTTCGCCGCCGCGAACGGCGCCTCGCTGCTCATGTACTTCGGGATGTTCGGGTCGATCTTCCTGCTGACCCAGTTCCTCCAGACCGTGCAGGGCCACTCGCCGCTCGGCGCCGGCCTGCGCGTCCTGCCGTGGACGGCGATGCCGATGATCGTGGCGCCGATCGCCGGCGCGCTGTCGGATCGCATCGGCGGCAGGCCGCTCATGGCCGTCGGGCTCTCCCTGCAGGCGGTCGGGCTCGGCTGGCTCGCGGCGGTGTCGACCCCGACCGTCCCGTACAGCGACCTCGTGATCCCGTTCATCCTCAGCGGGACCGGCATGGCGATGTTCTTCGCGCCCGTCGCGAACGTCGTCCTCTCGGCGGTCCGCCCCGAGGAAGAGGGACAGGCGTCGGGCGCGAACAACGCGATCCGCGAGGTCGGCGGCGTGTTCGGCGTCGCGGTCCTCGCGTCCGTCTTCGCCTCGCACGGCGGCTACGGGACGCCGCAGTCCTTCGTCGACGGCCTCACGCCGGCGATCTGGGTCGGCGCGATCGTCGTGGCAGTCGGTGCGCTGATCTCGCTGGCGATCCCCGGCCGGCGCGGCCGGCAGGAGCAGCCGGTCGACGAGCCGGAGGTCGTGCTCGAGGCGGCCTGACCGCCGCTATCTGTTCGCCGCGAGGGGTGCGACCAGCTCGTACCCCTCGCGGAGGAACGGGACCCGGTCGACGAGCACCCCGACCTCCTCCGCCGGGAAGGCGCCCTCCTCGGTCACGATCTCCGTGAGCAGGTCGGCGGAGACCAGCTCGAACAGCTCCCGCTCGAAGTCGGCGAGATCCGGCGCCTGTACGCCCGGCACGGGCACGAGCTTGACGATCTCGGCGGCGACGACCGTCGGGATGCCTGCGGCCTGCGCGGCCTTCGCGATCGGGGTCGTCCCGACCTTGTTGCAGATCGCGCCGTCGCGGAAGACCGTGTCGGCGCCGATCAGGACCACCGTCGTCTCGGACACGCGCTCCGGCGCGTCGGCGTCCTCCACCAGCTCGACGTCCAGGCCGGACTCGCGCAGCTCGTCCGCGAACGCCCGTCCCTCCTCGACCGGGCTGGACACCGTGCAGAGGACCTTGCGCGGCGAGCCGTGCTGCAGCGCCTCGCGGACGGTGGCGGAGGCAGAGTGGGTAAGGACCACGCCGTCTTCGAACCGATCTCGCACCTGGACCGCGATCGATGCGGGTGCCCGGATCCGGCCCTCGTTGAGCGCCAGCGCCTCTTCCTGCACGAGCTGGCACAGCGCCTCGTGCTCGATGTGCGTCTCGTGGCGGATGCCGGCGATCAGGCGCCCGGCCGCGCCGGCGATCGCGCCGACGCCGGGCCTGGCGGCGGCGAGCTGCCGCGCAGCGTCGCGGAGCTCGTCGACGAGCTCCTCGCAGCTGCCCTCGTGCTCCTTCGCCACCTCCGCCAGCGCTTCGATCCCGCGGCGCGCCATCCAGCTGGCGCCGTGGCGGCGATCGTCGCGGAGCTCGGCGACTGTTTCCTGGAAGGCGGCGGCCACCGGACACCCAATTGTAGTGTCGCGGCGTGCAGCCGGAGATCTCCGTCGTGGTCACGCTCTACAACGAGGGCTCGACCGTGGACGAGCTCGTGCGCCGGACCGCGGGCGCGCTCGACGGCCGTCCCTACGAGCTCCTGCTCGTCGACGACGGGTCCACGGACGGAACCTGGGAGGCCGTGGAGCGGGCGCACGAGGCCGACGGGCGGGTTCGCGGCGTCCGCCTGAAGCGCAATTTCGGCCAGCACCCGGCGATGCATGCCGGTCTCGTCCGGGCCCGCGGTGACGTCCTGGTGACGATGGACGGCGACCTCCAGAACGCCCCCGAGGAGATCCCGAAGCTCGTGGCCGCGGTGGAGGCGGGCAGCGACGTCGCGAGCGGGCGGCGCGCCGCGCGGCGGGACTCGTGGGGCCGCACGCTGCCCTCGAGGCTCGTCAACGGGATGCTCCGTCGCTTCACGGGCGCCTCGATCGCCGACTTCGGGTGCGCGTTCAACGCGTACCGCCGCTCGGCGGTCGAGCCGATGCTCGGCGCGATCGGCCGGCAGAAGTTCACGAAGGCGCTCGTCCTCTCCGGCGGCGCCAGCGTCGTCGAGGTGGACGTCGGCCACGAGGCGCGCCGCGGCTCCTCCCGGTACACGCCGCTCCGCCTCACCCGCCTCGCGCTCCACGTCGTCGCCGGCTTCTGGCCCCAGCCGATCCAGTGGATCGGGCTCACGCTCGGGGCCCTCTGCACGCTCGCGGCCCTGGTGCTGGGCATCTACGGCCTCGGCTACTGGATTGCCGAGTCCGACTTCCCCGGCCCGCTATTCGGGGGCGTCGGCGTCATCTTCGTCCTCGGCGTGCAAGGGTTCATCCTCGCGCTGATCGGCGAATACCTCGCCAGGATCCAGCGCGACGTGGAAGGACGCCCCCTGTACACGATCGACAAAGAGCTGTGAGACGCATCCTCGTCACCGGCGGGGCGGGCTTCATCTCGTCCGCCTTCATCCGCCACCTGCTGCACGCGACCCCGTACGAGGTCGTCTCGCTCGACGCGCTCACCTACGCCGGAAACCTCGAGAACCTTGCCGACGTCCGCTCGCATGAGCGGCTGTCGTTCGTGCACGGCGACATCCGCGACGAGGGGCTGGTCCGCGAGGTCGTGGCCGGCGTGGACGTGATCGTCAACGCCGCCGCGGAGTCGCACGTCGAGAAGTCGATCGCCGAGGGCGCGGCCGAGTTCGTCGCGACGAACGTCGAAGGGACGCGGGTCCTGCTCGACGCCGTGCGTGAGGTGGAGGTCGAGCGCTTCATCCTGATCTCGTCCAGCGAGGTCTACGGGACCGCCGAAGCCGCGCCGATGGACGAGGAGCACCCGCTCAACCCGCGCAGCCCGTACGCGGCGACCAAGGCGGGCGCCGACCGCCTCGCCTACGCGTACCGCGCGACCTACGGCCTCCCGATCGTGATCGTGCGGCCGTTCAACAACTACGGCCCGCGGCAGCATCCGGAGAAGGTCGTGCCGCGCTTCGTGACGCAGGCGCTCTCGGGCGAGCCGTTGACGATCCACGGCGACGGCCACGCGAGCCGGGACTGGCTCTACGTCGACGACGACGCCGAGGCGATCGAGGCGATCATCGCGGCCGACATCGACACGCTCGCGGGCGAGGTGGTCAACGTCGCGACCGGGATCGACATCTCGGTCAACGACATCGCCGACGCCGTCCTCGCGGCGGTGGGCGGCGACTCGGAGAAGGTGCACGTCGAGGAGCGCCTCGGCCAGGTCGACCGCCACATCGGCTCCACGGAGAAGCTCGAGCGCCTGACGGGCTGGCGCGCCGGGACGAGCTTCGAGCGCGGCCTCGAGCGCACGGTCGCGTGGTACCGCGAGAACGAGGTCTGGTGGCAGGCAGTCCTGGGCCGCGACCGCGTCTCCTCGTCCTAGGCGCCGGCCCGGCGCAGCTCGGGCTCCTGCGAGCGGCCCGCGAGCGGGGGCTCTTCGTCATCGCCGCCGACCGCAACGCCTCGGCGCCCGGCTTCCGGTACGCCGACAAGCGCGCGATCGTCTCGAGCGAGGACGAGCCCGCGGTCGACCGGCTCGCGCAGGCCGAGAACGTCGACGGGATCATCTCGCCGGGCGCGGACTGGCCCGTCGGGATCGCGGCGCGCGTCGCCGAGCGTCACGGCCTGCCGCACCCGATCGACGCCGCGACCGGCGCAGTCGTCACGTCGAAGCTGCGGCAGCGCGAACGGCTGGACGAGGCCGGGGTGCCGCAGCCGCGCGTGCTCGCCGAGCCCTCGGTGCCGTGCGTGGTCAAGGCTCCCGACCGGCAGGGGCAGCGCGGGCTGTCGGTGGTGTCGCGGGACGAGGACCTGCCCGCGGCGATCGCGGCAGCGCTCGCGGCCTCCCGCAACGGCCTCGTCGTCGTCGAGGAGCTCCTCGAGGGCCCGGAGGTGACCGTCAACGCCGTGTCCGTGGACGGCCTCTTCCGTCCGCTGACGGTGACCGATCGCCTGACGGCGGAACCGCCGGCGTTCGGCGTGGCGCTGGCGCACGCGTGGCCGTCGGCCGCGGCGGGGGGAGAAAGTGTTCCAGGAACACAAAGTCCGGCCGACGTCGCGGCCCGGGCGGCGGAGGCGGTCGGCATCCGCAACGGGCCGAGCTACACACAGCTGCGGCTGGGTCCGGACGGCCCGAAAGTCCTGGAAATCGCGGCCCGTCTCGGCGGCGGCCACGACGCGGAGCTGTGCGAGCTCGCGCTCGGCGTCGACCTGAATTCGCTCGCCCTCGACTTCGCGCTGGGTGAAAGGGCTTGTGTT
>DATBMH010000004.1:0-6002 GCA_036554945.1 Gaiellaceae bacterium
AGTCGTCGACACCGGACTCCTCGGCGATCTTGGCCGCCGTGAGCCGGTTGTCGCCGGTGACCATGACCGTGCGGATGCCCATCCGGCGCAGCCGCTCGAACCGGTCCGCCATGCCCTCCTTGACGACGTCCTTGAGCTCGATGACGCCGAGCACCTGGGCGTCGCGGGCGACGGCGAGCGGGGTCGACCCGGCCCGCGCGACGCGGTCGAGCACGGTGTTCAGCTCCTGCGGGGGAGCGCCGCCCTCGTCGCCGACCCAGCGGATGATCGCGTCGCCGGCGCCCTTGCGCAGGCGCGTGCCGTTGAGGTCGACGCCGCTCATGCGCGTCTGGGCGGTGAACGGCACGAAGCGCGCGTGCGTCTGCTCGAGCTCGTGCTCGCGGATGCCGTACTGCTTGGCCAGCACCACGATCGAGCGGCCCTCCGGCGTCTCGTCGGCCAGCGACGCGTACTGCGCCGCCTCGGCGAGCGCGGCCTCCTCGACGCCCGGCATCGGCACGAACGCCGCCGCCTGGCGGTTGCCGAGCGTGATCGTGCCGGTCTTGTCGAGCAGCAGCACGTCGACGTCGCCGGACGCCTCGACCGCGCGCCCGGACAGCGCGAGCACGTTGCGGCGCACGAGCCGGTCCATGCCGGCGATGCCGATCGCGGACAGCAGCGCGCCGATCGTCGTCGGGATCAGCGCCACGAGCAGCGCGATCAGGATCGTGATCGAGATGTCGGTGCCGGCGAAGACCGCGAACGGGCGCAAGGTCATCACGACGACGAGGAACATGATCGTCATGCCCGCGAGCAGGATCGAGAGCGCGATCTCGTTCGGCGTCTTGCGCCGCTCGGCGCCCTCGACGAGGGCGATCATCCGGTCGAGGAAGGAGCCGCCCGGCTCCTGCGTGACCTCGATCACGAGCCGGTCGGAGAGCAGCCTCGTCCCGCCCGTGACGGCCGAGCGGTCGCCGCCCGCCTCGCGGATCACCGGCGCCGACTCGCCCGTGATCGCCGACTCGTCCACCGAGCCCACGCCCTGGAGGATCTCGCCGTCCGCAGGGATGATCTCCCCCGCCCGCACGACGACGACGTCGCCGCGCAGCAGCTCGGGCGCCGGCACCTCGCGCCCGTCCTGCAGCCGCGCGGTCGTGGTCGTCCGGGTGGCACGAAGGGCGTTCGCCTGCGCCTTGCCGCGGCCCTCTGCGATCGCCTCGGCGAAGTTCGCGAAGAGGACCGTCAGCCAGAGCCAGACCGCGATCGTGCCCGTGAACCAGAGCGGCTCGTGGTCGCCGCTCGTGAAGATGTCCTTCAGGAAGATCACCGTCGTGATCACGCTGCCGACCTCGACGATGAAGATCACCGGGTTCCGGACGAGCGTCCGCGGGTCCAGCTTCAGGAAGGAGTCGCGGATCGACGCGAAGACGATCTCGCGGGTGAAGATGCCGCCGGTGGGCCTTGTCATCGGTTCTCCTCGTCGAGCGCCAGGTTGAGTTCCAGGACGTTGACCCCGGGCTCGCCGAGGACGCCGAGGAAGCGCCCGTCGGTGTGCTCCTCGACGAGCTCCTCCACGCGCTCGGTCGAGAGGCCGCGCTCCTCCGCGATCCGGGGCGTCTGCATCCGGGCGTTCGCGGGCGAGATGTGCGGGTCGATCCCCGAACCGGAGGTCACGACGGCGTCGACCGGGATGTCGCCGAGCTCGAGATCCGTGTTGTAGGGCCGCTCGAGGGCGAGGATGGCCTCCGCCCGCTCCTCGACGGCTGCGGCGAGGTCGGGGCTCGTCGGGCCGAGGTTCGCGAAGGTGGTCCCGGCGGCGTTGTACTCGGGATCGGTGCCCGAGGGCCGCGGGTGGAAGTACTCCGGCTTCGTGAAGGCCTGCGCCGCGAGCCGCGAGCCGACCACTTCCCCGTCGCGCTCGATCAGGCTGCCGTCGGCGCGGTTCGGAAAGACGACCTGCGCGAGGCCGGTGAAGAGCAGCGGGTAGGCAAGCCCGAGCACTGCGGTCAGCACGACGACCGCGAGCGTTGCGCGTCCGAGCTCGCGCGTCACGAGAGCGCCTCGACGATCGGGCCGAGTGTGAGGGCCGGGAAGATCATCAGGCCGGCGGTCAGGACCACGACGCCGACGAGCAGGACCGCAAAGGTGGCGCCGTCGGTGCGGAAGGTGCCGGCGGACGCGGGAACCGTCTTCTTCGCGGCCAGGGCGCCGCCGAGTGCGAGCGCGGCCACCAGGGGCGCGAAGCGGCCCAGCCAGAGGGCCAGCGAGCCGAGCAGCGAGGAGAACTCGAGCGCGCCGTAGCCGGCGAAGGCGCTGCCGTTGTTGTTCGACTGCGAGTCGTAGGCGTAGAGCGCCTCGGAGAACCCGTGCGCGCCGGGGTTGAAGATCGACGCGAGCCCGTGGTCGGTGACGACGGAGATCGCCGTGAGGACGAGGACCATCGTCGGGACGAAGAGGGCCCCCACAGCCGCGATCTTGATCTCGCGCGCCTCGATCTTCTTCCCGAGGTACTCGGGCGTGCGTCCCACCATCAGTCCCGCGACGAAGACGGCGAGGACGACGAAGAAGAGCATCCCGTAGAGGCCGGAGCCGACGCCGCCGAAGATCACCTCGCCGGTGAACATGTTCACGATCGGCACCGCCCCGCCCGCGGCGGTCAGCGCGTCGTGGCCGCCATTCACGGAGCCGTTGGACGCGTTGGTGGTCGCCACGGCCCAGTTGGAGGTCGTCGCGATCCCGTGGCGGACCTCCTTGTCCGCCATGTTCCCCCCGCTCTGGCCGTCGCCGGCGGTGATGTTCACGCCGGAGTCGCGGAGCACCTGTGAGCCGTGCTGCTCCGCCGGGAGGATGACCGCGATCCCGATCGCGAACATCGCCAGCATCGCGCCGAAGATCGGCAGCGCCTGCCGGCGGGCGTTGACCATGCGGCCGAACATGAAGACCTGTGCTGCGGGGATCAGCAGGATCGAGAGCAGCTCGAGGAAGTTCGAGAACGGGGTCGGGTTCTCGAACGGGACCGCAGAGTTCGAGTTGTAGAAGCCTCCGCCGTTCGTGCCGAGCTGCTTGATCGCGACCTGCGTCGCCGCGGGACCGCGCGCGATCGACTGCTCGCCGCCCTCGACGGTCGTGGCGGTCGCCGCTCCGTCGAAGGTCTGGACGACGCCCTGCGAGACCAGGATCACCGCGAGGACGAACGCGAGCGGGAGCAGGATGTAGGCGACCGACCGGTAGAGGTCGACCCAGAAGTTCCCGATCGTGCCCGCAGACCGGCGTGCGAAGCCGCGGATCACCGCGGCGAGGACGGCCAGGCCGACTCCCGCGGAGACGAAGTTCTGGACCGCGAGCCCGGCCATCTGGCTCAGATACGACATGGTCGTCTCGCCGCCGTAGTACTGCCAGTTCGTGTTCGTGACGAAGCTGGCCGTCGTGTTGATCGAGATGTGCGGCAGGACGGCCGTCATGCCGTCTGGGTTGAACGGCAGGTGCCCCTGCAGCCTGAACAGGAGGTACAGCAGGACCCCGAAGACGCCCATGAACACGAGGGACGTCTTGGCGTAGCCCTTCCAGGTCTGCTCTGCGTCGGGGCTCGTGCCGACGAGGCGGTAGAAGCCGCGCTCAGGCGCCGTCAGCCAGCGCGGGAGCCGAAGCGTCCCGGTGTAGACGCGTGCCATGTAGGCGCCCAGAGGATAGGCGAGCGCCGTGAGGACGATCGCGTAGAGCGCGATCTGGGTGATCCCGTTGCCGGTCACAACCGCTCGCCCCGGAAGAGCACGTAGACCAGGTAGGCGAAGACGAGCAGTGCCACGACGAGCCCGAAGAGGTCGGCGCCGCTCATCAGACGCGGTCCAGGACGAAGATCAGGAAGAACGCGAAGGCGAAGCTCGCGAGCGCGATCAGGATTCCCAGCAGCTCGATCACGGCAGGTCGAGCGCGCCGGCAGCCTCGTCGATGGCCGCGAGCAGCTCGTCGGTCCGGACAGGGTCGTACAGCGGGCCGTCTCCATCGGAGAGGAGCCGCTCGAGGAGCAGGACGCCTCGGGGCGAGACGGGCTGCTCGAGGTCGGCGAGGCGGTCGGCCATCGCGAGAAGCGTCTCTCCGGCCGCGCGGACGCCGGGTCGGTTGACCGGTGCGGCGCCGGGGAGATAGCGGGGCTCTGCGTAGCGGACGAGGCGGCGCAGCTCGCCGGCCAGCTCGCGTCGCTCCTTCGGGACGACGAGCTCGGCGGCGCGCCACGCGAGCCGCAACGAGGGAACCGGAGTGTCGAGCAGCTCCGCGTCGGCCTCGCGGCGCGCTTCGCGCAACGCACGGCGCGCACGCAGCGAGTCGAAGAGGGCGGCTCCGGTCATGCCGTCCACGCTAGAGCCGGGCGCCTCAACGGCGCCTAAACGTTTGCCCGCCGCTCCTAAGCGTTCTCTTAAGACGTGTCACCGGCCGGATTCACCAGCCGGTAGCCGACGCCGGGCTCCGTGAGGATGTACCGCGGCCGCGTCGGGTCGGGCTCGAGCTTCCGCCGAAGCTGCGAGACGTAGACGTGCAGGTAGCTGGACTCGCGCTCGTACGCCCGGCCCCAGACCTCGCGCAGGATCGTCGCGTGCGTAAGCAGCTTCCCCTCGTTCGTGGCGAACAGGCGCAGGAGGTCGAACTCGTGCGGCGTCAGGTGCACGAGCGTCCCGCCCATCGTGACCGCGCGCTTCTCGAGGTCGACGGTGAGGTCGCCGATCGTGAGCACCGGCTCGGTCGCGGGGCCGGCCCGGCGGAGCACCGCCCGCAACCGGGCGAGCAGCTCGCCGATCGCGAACGGCTTGGTGACGTAGTCGTCCGCGCCCGCGTCGAGCGCGGCGATCTTCTCCGCCTCCTCGCCGACCGCGGAGACGAGGATGATCGGCGCGTCGGTCCAGCGGCGCAGCTCGCGCGCGACGTCGGTGCCCCGGCCGTCCGGAAGCAGCAGGTCGAGGACGATCGCCTCCGGCGGATGGAGCCCGGCGGCGGCGAGCGCCTGCTCGGCGGAGGTCGCCGTCACGACCTCGTAGCCCGCCCCACGGAGGTTGGTCTGGAGCGCACGCAGGAACTGCGGCTCGTCGTCCACGACCAGGACCCGTGTCAAGCCGGCACCTCGACGGGAAGCTCGACGACCGGCAGCCCGAGCACGAACGACGCGCCCTGGTCGGGCCGCGACTCGAGCCAGAGCCGCCCGCCGTTCGCCTCCGCGAACCCCTTGGCGATCGCGAGGCCGAGGCCCGCGCCACGCTGGTCCGGCTGGCCGGGGACGCGATGGAACGGCTCGAAGATCAGCTCCTGCTCTCCCTCCGGGATTCCCGGCCCCCGGTCGGTGACGCGGATGAGCAGCTCGCTCCGCGTCGCGGTGAGGCGCACGTGCACGGGCTCGTCGGGAGGCGAGAAGCGCAGCGCGTTCTCGAGCAGGTTCACGAGCACGCGCTCGATCTGGAGGGCGTCGACCTCGACGGGCGGGAGGTCGCGCCGCTCGCTCACCACCACGCGGTCGGACCCGCCGAGCTCGGCGAGCGCCTGCGCGACGAGCTCGTCCGCCGTCCAGACGTGCGGCGACGACTCGGCGGCGCCGGCCTGCAAACGAGAGAGGTCGAGGAGGTTCTCGACGAGGCGCTTCAGCCGCGCGTGCTCGACGCGGATGGTCGCGAGCAGGTCCTCGCGGTCCTCGTCCGTCAGCGCCAGCTCGCCGCTCTGCAGGCCGCCGAGCGCCTGCTCGATGGTCGCGAGCGGCGTCCGCAGGTCGTGCGAGACGGCCTGGATCACCGCCGTCTTGACGGCGTCGCTGTGCCGCAGCGTCTCGGCCTCGAGCGCGTCCCGGGCGAGCTTCTCCCGCTCGCGCGCCACGCCGAGCAGCGAGGCGAGTGCCGGCAGCAGCCGCCGCTGGACGGAGAGCACGGGCGTCTCGCGCTCGGGCGTGAGCAGGCTCCCGACGCTGCGGCCGTCGACGACGAGCGGTTGGGGGACGTCGCGCGAGCCGCGCGCAGGCGTGTCGCCGAGGACGATCCGCGCGGACG
>DATBMH010000012.1:0-14660 GCA_036554945.1 Gaiellaceae bacterium
GCGATCGGGCTCTTCAGCCGCGGGAACGGGCTCTACCACCTGTACCGTGAGGGGCGCTGGGCCGAGGCCGAGCACTCGACGACGGCCGTGCTCGCGGAGGCCGTCGCGGCGGGCTCCCGCCCGGTCGAGGGTACCGCGCTCGAGACCCGCGCGCTCGTCCGCCTCGGACAAGACGACGCGGCCGGGGCCGATGCGGACAGCGCCAGGTTCTTGGAGCTAGGCCGGTCGATCGACGACCGGCACATGATCGTCAACGCAATCGTCGTGCGGGTGACGGTGCTCGCGAGGAACGGCCGCCTCGAGGAGGCACGGCGTCTCGCAACTCAGCTGCCGTCGTACGCGGAAGGTCGTTGGCTCTCGTTCCCGGGTAGCACCCAGGCAGTCGCCGCTGCCCGCAGTCTCGGCCTCGAGTCCGTGCTGGTCACCCTCCAGAGCCCCGGCGCCTGGCGGACACCGTGGCAGGACGCGCTCGAGGAGCTGTTGATCGGCGACCCGGACCACGCAGTCGAGCTCTATTCCGCGCTCGAGGTGCCGAAGGACCTCGCCTTCGCGCGGCTCGAGGCGGCCAAGGCGCACGTCGCCGCCGGCCGTGAGGAGGACGCCCGCGTGCACCTCGTCGGGGCGCTCGAGTTCTTCCGGCAGGCGGGAGGCACCCCGTACGTGGCGGAGGCGGAAGCCCTCCTGGCCGTACGCGCCGAAAGCGGCTAGACGCAGTCCTTGAGCGGCTGCGCCTCGGGCAGGCCCTCGAGCTTCTTCAGCGTGTTGTTCTCGATCTGCCGGATGCGCTCACGGGTGACGCCGAAGGCGCGGCCGACCTCCTCGAGCGTGCACGGCGGCGTGCCGGACAGCCCGAAGCGGAGCTCGATCACCTTCCGCTCGCGCTCGGGCAGAGCCGACAGCGCGAACTCGACGTCCTCCCGGCGCAGCGAGAGCGAGGCGGTGTCGAACGGGGACTCGGCCGAGTCGTCCGGGACGAAGTCTCCGAGCGAGCTCTCCTCCTCCTCGCCGATCGGCTTCTCGAGCGAGACGGGCAGCTGCGCCATGCGCAGGATCTCCCGCACCTCCTCGGTCGTCATCTCGAGCTCGTCCGCGATCTCGTCCGGCCGCGGCTCGCGGCCCAGCCGCTGCACGAGCTGGCGCTCGATGTGCACGACCTTGTTGAGCTTCTCGACCATGTGCACGGGGATCCGGATCGTGCGTGCCTTGTCCGCGATGGCCCGCGTCACCGCCTGCCTGATCCACCAGGTCGCGTACGTCGAGAACTTGAAGCCCTTGCGGTAGTCGAACTTCTCGACCGCGCGGTTCAGGCCGATGATCCCGTCCTGGATCAGGTCCAGGAGCGAGACGCCGTGGCCCTGGTACTTCTTCGCGAGCGAGACGACCAGGCGCAGGTTCGAGTTCACCATCAGCTCCTTGGCCGCCATGTCGCCGCGCTCGATGCGCTTCGCGAGCGCGACCTCGTCGGCGGCGGTCAGGAGCGGGTAGCGGCCGAGGTCGTTGAGGAACAGCTGGAGGGCGTCGGTCGTGCCGCCGGCGCCCGGCGTGAGGTCGAGCTCCGGCTCCTCTGCGGCCTCCTCGATCTCGACGTCGGACTCATCGAGCGCAGCGCGAAGCGCCACGACGATCTCCTCGTCGAGGTCGAGCTCCTGCTGCAGGGCGTCGATCTCCGTCGTGCGGACGGAGCCGCGCTCCTGCGCGTTGTGGATGAAGGCGGTGACAGCCTCGTTCACGTCGAGAGCGTCATCGCCCAGGGCAAGTTCAGTCAGCATCGGTTCTCCGTTGTTTCGTCAGGGGCGGCGCGCGCACACGTGCTTGCGGCTGGCGCGCCGATCTACAGGTTGTAACGGGCCAGCGGGGTTTTTTCTGCCCGATGGCCGCTATCTGAACGAAACCTTTACATGGCGAGGCACCGGGTTTCGCCGTGGGCTGCTAGGGCGGCATACTTGAGGGCGTGTCCACGGCGGAACGCACCAGCGGCGTTCGCACGTTCGTGATCGCCGACATCCGGGGGTACTCGCGCTACACGGAGGAGTGCGGGGACGAGGCTGCCGCCGCACTGTCGAAGCGGTTCGCGGCGATCGTCGACGACGACGTCTCGGCCCACGACGGCGAGCTCGTCGAGGTCCGCGGCGACGAGGCGCTGATCGCGTTCACGTCCGCCCGCCAGGCGATCCGCGCGGCCGTGGACCTCCAGGCGCAGTTCCAGGAGGTCGCCTCCGAGCTCGACATCCCGCTCCGCGTCGGGATCGGGATCGACTCGGGCGAGGCGGTCCAGCTCGAGGACGGGAGCTTCCGCGGGTCGGCGCTCAACGTCGCAGCCCGGCTGTGCGGGAGAGCCTCCGGCGGCGAGGTGATCATCAGCGACTCGACCTCCCGACTGGCGGGGCGGCTCGGCGGGCTCCACTACAGCGACGGCGGCAAGGTCCGGCTCAAGAACATCGCCGAGCCCGTCCACATCTACAAGGTCTACTCCGAGCTCGACGCGCGACCGGCCAACCGCTGGGTCGTGATGTTCCTCGGAAGAGAGCGGCGGGGCCTCAGCTGGAGGCTCGCGCTGCTCGTCACGCTGATCGCGGCGGCGACGGCGCTCGGCGTCGTGTACCTCACGGCCGGCGAAGGGGCCGAGCCGAGCGGGGCCGCGACGCAGCTGCCGGGCCAGCAGGAGGTCGTCGCCCGCGACCTCTCGTCGGTCGTCCCGGCGGAGATCTGGCGGGACTGCCACGTGCAGCCCGTCCCGAGCGCGCGGGCGGACGAGACGGCCGCGTGCGTGCCGCCGAACGGCGTGCCCGACCGCTGGGAGATCTCGCGCTACCCGAACGGCGCCGCGCTGAGGGCGGCCTACGACGCCGAGCTCGGCAGGCGAGCGGACATCCGGCCGGCCACGGGCCGGTGCAACGCCTTCGTCTGGGGCGGCGAGTACGCGTGGCTGCACGGCCCCGGCAAGCCGGGCGGACACGTCTTCTGCTACTTCGACGGGAACGACGCGGTCATCGTGTGGTCGCACGAGCGGCTCGACCAGCAGACCCATCGCGACATCCTCGTCACCGCCCGCGAGGGCGGGAGCGACCACGCCGGCCTCACGCGCTGGTGGCGGCCGTGGCACCACGTGATCGGGAAGGCCGGCTAGCTTCACCGTCCGCCGGCTCCTCGGCCTGTGCGCTGCGCTTGTGGTGGCGGCCGCGCTGCCGCTTGCAGCCGGCGGGCGGGGGGAGCAAGGTGGATTCGCCGTCCGCGAGTACCCGGTGCCCTCGGGCTCGCGGCCGCACGACGTGGCGCCCGCCCGGGACGGTGGCGTCTGGTACACGGCGCAGGGCTCCGGCGAGCTTGGCTGGCTGAACCCGCGCAACGGCCGCGTCCGCGAGGTGCGGCTGGGCTCCGGGTCGGCGCCGCACGGCGTGATCGTCGGGCCCGACGGCGCACCCTGGATCACGGACGGCGGGCTGAACGCGATCGTGCGCGTCGATCCACGGACCCGCCGCGTCCGGCGGTTCCCGCTGCCGCGGGCGGGCGCGTTCGCGAACCTGAACACGGCGACCTTCGACCGGCGCGGCGTGCTCTGGTTCACGGGACAGAGCGGGCTGATCGGACGGCTGGATCCGCGTGTCGGCCGGGTGCGCGTCTACGGCGCGCCCCGCGGGCAGGGCCCGTACGGGATCACCACGACGCCGCGCGGGGACGTCTACTTCTCGTCCCTGGCCGGGAGCTACCTCGGCCGGATCGACATCCGCAGCGGCCGCGTTACGGTGCTGCAGCCGCCCACGCGGGGTCAGGGCGCGCGCCGCGCCTGGTCGGACTCGCGCGGGCGGATCTGGATCAGCGAGTGGAACGCGGGCAAGGTCGGGATGTACGACCCCGCGCGTCGCCGGTGGCGCGAGTGGCGGCTCCCCGGCTCGGGCCCGCAGCCGTACGCGGTCTACGTCGACAACCGCGACATCGTCTGGCTCACGGACTTCGGCGCGAACGCGATCGTCCGCTTCGATCCGCGCACGCAGCGGTTCACGCAGATCCGGCTGCCGAGCTCGCCGGCGAACGTGCGGCAGCTGCTGGGCCGGCCTGGCGAGCTCTGGGGCGCCGAATCGGGCGTGGACAAGCTCGTCGTCGTCCGTCCGCGCTAGCGACGTGCTCGAGGTCTTCCCCGACAGCGCGGCGGTCGAGTCCGGGGAGCTGACGCTCGGCGGGGTCGCGGCGTCGCGGCTGGCGGACGAGTTCGGGACGCCGCTGCTCGTCTACTGCGAGGCGACGATGGCCGCCCGCGCCCGCGCGTACCGCGAGGCCGCGCCGGGCGCGATGCTCGCGTACAGCGTCAAGGCGTTCCCGAGCCTGGCGCTCCTGCGGCTCTTCGCCGCGGAGGGTTACGGCGCGGACGTGTCGACCCTCGGGGAGCTGACGTACGCGGTGCAGGCGGGCATTCCGGGCGAGCGGATCGTCGTGCACGGGAACAACAAGAGCGACGCGGAGCTCGCGGCTGCGGCCGAGGCGGGCGTGCGCTTCGTCGTGCTGGACGCGCTGGACGAGGTCGACCGCGCCGCCGCGGCAGGGATTCGCGAGGTGCTCGTCCGGGTCACGCCCGGAATCGACGCCGACACGCACGCCGCGATCCGGACGGCCCACCACGGCTCGAAGTTCGGCCTCCCGCCCGACCAGGCGCTGGAGGCGCTGTCTCGATCGCTCGAGGCCGGCCTGGACGTCCGGGGGCTGCACCTCCACATCGGCTCCCAGCTGCTCGACTCCCAGGCGGCCCGGACGAGCGTCGACTGGCTCGCCGGCTTCGCGGCCGACTGCCGCGCCGAGCTGGGGTGGACGCCGGCGGTCGTCGACCTCGGCGGCGGGCTCGGCATCCAGTACGTCGAGGACGAGGCGCCGCCGTCGATCGGCGACTTCGTCGGCGGGGTGATCGCACGGCTCGAGCACGAGTGGGGGCTCCACGGCCTGCCGCTGCCGGAGCTCGTCCTCGAGCCCGGCCGGTCGCTCGTCGGCTCGGCGGGCGTGACGCTCTACCGAATCGGCGTCGTCAAGCAGGCGACGGAGACGACGACCTACGTCTCGATCGACGGCGGCATGTCCGACAACCCGCGCCCGCAGCTCTACGGGGCCCGCTACACGGCGCTGCTCGCCAACCGCGCGGGGGAGGAGCCGGCCGGGCCGTACACCGTCTGCGGCAAGCACTGCGAGTCGGGCGACGTCCTCATCGACCGGGTCGCGCTGCCGGAGCCGCGCCGCGGGGACCTGCTCGCGGTGCCGGGGACCGGCGCGTACACCCTCGGCATGGGCTCGAACTACAACGCGGTGCCGAGGCCGGCCGCCGTCGTGGTCGGGTCGGGCGAGGCGCGTCTCATCCGCCGCCGGGAGACGCTGGAAGAGCTGCTCGCGCTAGAAGAGGCCTAGCCGTCTTCGCAGCCGAGGCCGTCGTCGTCCCCGTCGAGCCGGTGGGGGTCTGACCCCACGACGCGTACGGGAACCGGCCACCGGGCCCGGATGTCCGCGCAGTCGAGATCCGGCGGCGGAGGCGGGATGCACACGCCGGCGTACGACGGGTCGCACTTGCCGGACGGCGGCGGGCTCTTGGTCGGCGGGCCGCTACGCCCGGTCGTCACGGCGCGGTTCGGATCGAGCACCGTGGACGGGCACGCCTTCCAGAGCCCGCGCTTCGACGCCTTGGCGCCTTGCGCCGCCCGCATGAGCGCTGAGGCGTGACGCCCGCGCTCACCTCGGTAGAAGTACGGCGCCGCCGCACCGCGCCGCACCAGTTCGACGTTCACGTTCACCCCGTTCCGCCTCAGGTACCGGAGGTGCCTGCCGTAGCGGTCGCGCCGGTCGAGGCGGGGGTCGAGCTCGAGGACGACGGTCTTGCCGACCGGCGTGAGCCGGAGCAGCGCGGTACGGGCGGCGCGCGAGAAGCACTCGCCCGACCCGAGCTCAGGGGTGTCGACCTGGAGGAGCCGGACCCGCCGTCCGTCCCGAAGCGTCAGCGTGTCGCCGTCGTAGACGGACGCCACGACCCCGGTGTCGGCCCGCTGCGCCGAGGCGCTGGACACGAGCAGCGCCGCCGCAGCGATCGCCGCAAGAACGAGAAGCCGTTGTCGCCGCAGTCTCCGCATCGTCCGCATGCCGCCGAATACATCGGCAACCGATGTTCTGACTCTACTCCACCCGCGTGTCCACGTACACGGTCCAGTCGGCGATCTCCTCGATCTCGAAGACGCCGTTGACGACGAACGGATCGGTCTCCTGGACCCTCCGGACCTCCTCCGCGTCCATCCCCTCCCAGAGCGACATCGAGCCGAGCCGGTTCGTCCAGGGGCCGCCCATGATGAAGACGCCGCGGTCGATCAGGTCGTTGATGAACGCGGCGTGCTCGCTCCAGCCGGCCTGGTCCTCGGGCCGGCCGCTCGTCCACGCAGGCCCCGGCGCGATGCGGACGACGACACGGGGGATTCGCAGCGCCACGTCGCTCCAGATCCTAGGCCGCACCGCACTCGGCAGAATCGCTGTGTGATCAGTCGCGTTCTCTCGCCGGTCCTGGTCGGACGGCAGGAAGAGCTCTCGGAGCTCGAGGACGCGCTGCTGGCCGCGAACAGAGGCGAGGGCCGGTTCGTGCTGCTCGGTGGGGAGGCCGGGATCGGGAAGACGCGCCTCGCCCGCGAGCTTGCACGTCGGGCGGACAAGCTCGGCTCCAACGTCCTCTGGGGGAGCTGCTCCGAGGCCGAGCTCCCGCTGCCGTACCTGCCGTTCGTCGAGGCGATCGGCGCGGAGCTCGACGCGTCGGACACGGACGCCCTGCGCGACGAGCTCGGCCCGATGGTCGCGGAGCTGGCGCAGGTCTTCCCGCAGCTCGGCGAGGGGCTCACGCCGCCGGAGACCGGCGACCAGTCCCAGGCGCGGCTGAGGCTCTTCGAGTCCGTTGTCGCGCTGCTCGACTTCTGGGCCGGCGAGCGCACGCTGCTCGTGGTCCTCGACGACGTCCACTGGGCGGACAGCTCCACGCGCGAGCTCCTCGAGTACCTGGCGCGCCGCCTCGGGCGCAGCCGCGTGATGCTGCTCGCCACCTACCGGAGCGACGAGCTCGACAGGCTCCACCCGCTGACGCGCGCCGTGCAGACCTGGCGGCGCGGTGGCCTCGCCGAGACCGTGACCGTCGGGGCGATGAGACGCTCGCAGGCCGAGGAGATGATCGCGGCGATCCTCGGCGCCGACGACGTGAGCCCGGAGCTCGCGTCACTCGTCCACGAGCGCGCGGAGGGGAACCCGTTCGTCCTCGAGGAGATGCTGCGCGAGGCGATCGACCGCGGCGAGGTCGTGCAGTCGGGCACGGGCTGGATCCGTCGCACGGACGCGACCCTCCAGCTTCCGGAGACCGTTCGCGAGACGGTGCTCCTGCGGCTCGGCCGCCTCGATCCCGAGCATGTGGACGTCCTCCGCGCCGGCGCGATCCTCGGCCGCTCGTTCGACTACTCCCTGCTCGTGGAGGTCGCCGAGTCGGACGAGCCCTCCGTGCTCGCCGCGCTCGAGAGCGCCGTCGAGCACCAGCTGCTCGAGGAGGAGGCCGGCGACCGGTACACCTGGCGGCATGCGCTGACCCAGGAGGCGATCGCAGGCGACACGGTGCTGCCGAAGCGCCTGCGCACGAACTCGCGCGCCGCGGACGCGCTGATCCGGTCCGGAGGGAGCTCCCTCGTCGTTGCCCGGCATCTGCTCGCCGCCGGGCGGGAGCAGGAGGCGATCGACGCGTGCCTCCGGGCCGCCGACGAGGCCGAGCGGGCCTCGGGCTTCGACGAGGCGAACGGGCTGCTGGAGCGGGTGCTGCCGCACGTCGAGGATCCCCACGACCGAGCCCTGATGCTGTACCGGATGGGCCGGCTCCGCTGGCTCGACGGCGAGCCGGCGGCCGGAGAGCAGCTCCTTGTCGACGCCAGCCGGCGGCTGGACGACCTCGGTCTGGCGATCGAGGCGGCGGAGGCGCGCGTGCACCTGAGCCGCTGCTACTGGGAGCTGGAGCGGCCCGAGGAGGCGATGGAGGCCGTCGAGCGCGCCAGGGACGCGTTGGAGCAGCAGGGGCCGTCGGCGGAGCTGGCGCTCGCCTACGTCCGGCTCGCGGGCTTCCACGCGTTCCGGCTGGACTACGACAGCTGCTACGTGCAGGCGATCCGCGGCGCGGAGATCGCCGAGCAGGCGGGCGCCGACTTCGAGCGCGTGTGGGCCCTCTCGTTTGTCGCGCTGGGGCGCTTCGGCACCACGGCCGAGTTCGAGATGTTCGACCAGATCTTCGACGAGGCGGTCGAGAAGGGCTACTCGATCGTCGCCGGCAACGTCATCCACAACGAGATCTGGGACCGCGTCCACACGCTGGCAGGCGGGCTCCGCGAGGCCGAGGCGAGGTACGACCGGGTGTCGTTCCTCGCGCGGACGCTCGGCGTCGAGATCTCGAGGAGCTGGGCCCGGCTGGGGCTGGGCCACCCGGGCGAGGCCCTCGAGCAGGCGCAGCTGGCGGTCGCCCGGCACGAGAGCCTGGGCAACCCGAAGTTCGGGTGGCGCGCCCACCTGGCTGCGTCCGAGGCGCTGCTCGAGCTCGGCCGGACGGCGGAGGCCGCGGCGGAGCTCCCGCCGCCGCCCGCCGGGAGCGACCTCCAGGACATCGTCTACGACACGCCGGCGCGGATCAGCATCGCGATCGCGCTCGGGCGCGACGACGAGGCGGTCGAGCTCGCCCGGAGAGCGTCCGGCCACCGCGAGCTCCTGCGCGTCTCCGGGACCGTGCTCTATTCGGTGGAGGGGTTGCTCGCGGGCGGGCTGGTGGACGAGGCGCAGGCCGTGATCGACCAGGCGAAGGAGACGAACGTCGAGGTGGGGCGGGCCGGCCTCGCGTTCGGCGAGGGCCGGATCCTGCTCGCCAGAGGGCAGGTGGACGAGGCACGCGTGCTCCTCGAGCGCGCGCTGGCGTCCTTCGAGGACACGGAGCTCCGGCTCTGGGCGTGGCGGGCGCGGGTGCAGGCCGGCGAGGCCGCCGCTCGGGCCGGCGACGAGGACGCCGCGCGGTCCCTGCTCGCGCGATGCGTCGACGAGGCGCACGGCGCGGGCGCGATCCGGGTGCGCGACGAGGCGCTCGCGGTCGGCGCGCGCTTCGGGCTCGGCTTGACGGCGCCGGAGGACGAGCCGGTCGTCGACTTCGGTTCGCCCGCGCTCCTCACGGCCGGCGAGCGCCTCGTGACGTCGATGTTCGCGGACGTCCGTGGCTACACGCCGATGGCGGCAGCGAGCGCACCGGCCGACCTCGCCGACCGCATGACGACGCTCCACCGCTGGGCGGCGGCCGAGGTCGGCAAGCGGCAGGGGATCGTGGACAAGTTCGCCGGCGACGCCGTGATGGCGACGTTCAACGCGACGGGCGCGCGGGTGGATCATGCGGCGCTCGCGCTCGACGCGGCGCTGGCGCTCCGGGACAAGGCCGCGCTCATGGACCTGCCCGTCGGGATCGGGATCGCGGTCGGCCCCGCCGTCGTCAGCCGTTCCGTGGATGAGGGAAACGTGAGCGTCCTCGGCTCGACGACGAACCTCGCGGCGCGCCTCCAGGCAGCTGCCGGCGGCGGGGACATCCTGCTCAGCGACGAGGCGTACCGGCGAGTCGCGTCGTGGCTCGCGGAGCGGGGCCTGACGGCCGAGCCGGAGTCGCTCGAGCTGAAGGGCTTCGACGGCGCGCAGCCGGCCTACCGGCTCCAGAGCCCTGTCCGTGCCTGACCTCGTGTGGACCGAGTTCGCAACGCAGGACGACGGGCCGACGATCGCAGGTCTCCGCGCGGGCAGCGGGCCGCCGGTGCTCCTGCTCCACGGAGGCCCCGGGATCGGGTTCGACCGGTGATCCCCGGCGCCTGGATCGAGGTCGTCGAGGGCGCCGGGCACTTCATCTGGGTCGAGCGCCCAGGGCCGTCCGCGCGGCGCTTCGCCGCCTAGTCCCAGACCACCTCGATCTCCCGCTCGACGGGGAGGGGCAGGGCGCGTGCCTCAGCCTCGATCGCGTCTCGCAGCTGACGAGATAGGCGTGCCCACGTCTCGACCCGCAGGGTGTGCTGTGCCCGTCTCCACGTCCCGCGGATCTCGCCCTGGACGAGAAGCGCGCCCGGCCACACGCGGGACGTCCAGAGCCGCTCCCGCCGGTCGGCCCGCGGCACGAGCAGCTCCCGCTCGACTCCGTCGAGGAGGAAGTAGGGATCGCCGCTCGGCAGCAGGCGCGCGGCTGCCGGGGCCGTCTCGGCGGCCCGCATGTCCGTCTCGTCCTCCGTGAGCAGCCACTCGTCGCCGAGCGGCGACCGGACCGGCAGGAGCGACGCTTCGAGGGAGGCGAACGCCTCGGCCGCCGAGCGCCGCGAGATCCCGGCCCAGCGCCCGAAGCTCTCGGCGGTGGTCGGCCCGAAGATGCGGAGGTAGCGCCGCGCGAGCTCGCGGCACGCGTCTACCGGGCTGATCCTCGGCGCGGGGACGGTCCAGACGATCGGCGCGCGCGCGCCGTGCCAGCGGATGGCGACGGTGCCCGTCGCCGCCGCGTACCGCATCTCGTTTCCGAGCCCGAGCGCCTGCCCGATCTCGCGGTCGGTCGCCCGCCGGCCGTCGAGATGGGTCCGCAACTGCTCGGCCAGGCGCTCGGCCCGCTCGGCGCCCTTGGGGTTGTCCGGGTATCTCCCCAGCGAGAACAGCGCGAAGTCACGCTTCGCGACGACGTACGTGGTGAAGCGAGGCCCCCAGAGCTGCGCGAGCGCCGGGTGGTCCAGCGTCGACGACCCGACCCCGGCGATGCGTGCGTGCAGCGACAGCAGCGCAGCTCGCGGCATGCTGTCCTGCAGACCCGCCCAGGCCGCCCGCCGCAGCGATTCGGCACTGATCGGCACTCGCTCGTCGAGCGCGCCGACCCGCCGCCGGAATGCGAGGATCTGCCGCCGCGTCAGTGAGAGCCGCGCAGGCACGAGGCGATGATGCCTCAGCTACAGCCGGATCTGTCGCATCGTCACCTTGATGCCGCTGCGCGACACGTGGTAGACGACGATCCGCGCGCGCCGGCGGCCCGGTTGCCGCGCGATCCTTCGACCGGCCGGCGAGAGACGGAGCCGGAGACGCGCCTGCTGGACGGGCCTCACGCGGTGCCCGCCGAGGCCGATCGTCTGCGGCGCGCCGAGGTCCCAGCGGCCTGCCGAGGTCGTCACGATCCCGCCCAGCCGTCCGGCTCTGGGGATCCGCACCTTGAGCAGCAGGTCGCCGTTCGGTGCTCGGGCGAGGTCGAGCAGGCCGAGCCTTCTCGCGCGCGTCGGGGCCGGCTCTGCCTCCTCGTCGGTCTCGAGCTCGTCGAACCAGTCGTCGTACTCGTCCTCTTCGAGCTCTTCGGACCCCTCGTCGTCGAGGCCGAAGTCGGGGTCTTGGGTCTCGTCCCCGAGCAAGTCCTCGTCCTCGTCCGGCTCGATCCGGGCGTCGATCAGGAGCTCGCGGCCGGTCCCGCCGTCCATGTGGCACGGCGTGCACGGCTCGGTGAACCACTGGACCGCACCGTCCGGCTGCCGGCGCTCCCTCAGCCCGAGATCGACCTGCCCGGCCGGGAGCAAGAAGCCGATCGCATCGCCGGGCTCGACCCGAAGGTGGAGGTCCTGCACCTCGTGGACGGAGGCGCCCGGCGAGACGACCGGGATCGGCGCGAACCCGGCGACCGTCACGCCGATGTCGTCCTCGGCGACGGGCCGCAGCACCGCGATCCTCGGCTGCTCGGCTCCGGCGACCCGCTTGGCGTTCACCCGCGCCGAGACGAGCACTCCCGGCTCGTCCGCCGCCACATCCGAGCCGAACAGCGCCAGCTGCCGGAAGCCGACGCTCGTCCCGGCGGGACAGGCGTAGACCGCGCAGGCGAAGGCCTCCGGCGCACGGAACGGATCGGGCGACCCGATCGGCGTCTCGGCGGCCGCCCGCTGGGCGCCCACGCTCGCGGCCAGCACGAGCGCTGCGGCGAGGGCGAGGGTCCTGCGGTGGAGCGTCATGCTCTGTCTTCGCCCGGAGGGCGCCGGCGGTTCGGGCTTCGGTACCGTCGAGCGCATGACGATTCAACGCATGGATCACGTGGGCATCGTGGTCGACGACCTCGCGGCCGCGACTGCGTTCTTCGTCGAGCTGGGCCTCGAGCTGCAGGGCGAGGGATCGGTGGAGGGCGAGTGGGTGGACCGCGTGGTGGGGCTCGAGGGCGTCCGGTCGGATCTCGCGATGATGGAGACGCCGGACGGCCACGCACGGCTCGAGCTGGTGAAGTTCCACGCCCCGCCGGCCCAGGGGGACGACGGGCACGCGCCGGCGAACGCCCGGGGCATCCGCCATCTCACATTCGAGGTCGACGACCTCGACGCGGTCATCGCTCGCCTGCAAGCGCGCGGCGCCGAGCTGGTCGGCGAGGTGGAGCGCTACGAGGACATCTATCGGACCTGCTACATCCGCGGCCCGGAGGGGATCATCCTCGAGCTGGCTGAGCGGATCTCCTGAAGGTCGAGCCGTGAGTGCTCAGCGAAGGGCCTCCTCGAACCGCGGGTCGTTGCGTACGGCGGCGAAGTCGTCATCGTGGCGCGCGTCCTCCCGGAACCGCGGCAGCAACTCGACGGACCGCCGGAGATGGGCGAACGTCTCGTCGCCCGTTTCGCCCGCCATCGTCGCGAAGCACGCGTAGTTGTAATGCAGGCCTGCGTGGTCCGGCACGCGCTCGAGCGCGCCCCGGACCGCCTCCAGCGCGTCGGCGTAACGCTCTTCGCCGTACGCCTTCATGGACTCGTTGTGGAACGGCCAGGCCTCGCCCCAGTCGATCCCTTCATACGCTTTGCCGGGTGTGGCGCCGACCGCGAGGACGGTTCCGTCCCCGGTCGCCTTCCGCCGCGACTCCGGCGCGACGAACACGAGTGTCCCGGCGGGCGCGTCGACCGCCTCGCCGTCGACCTCGAAGGTCGCCTTCCCGTCGAGCACGATGTACAGCTCCTCCTGGCCGGAACCGGCCTCGTCGTGCTCGCCGATCACCGTCCCGTCCTCGCCGGGCGTGAAGGCGTTGACACCGAAGGACTGGATCCCGAGGAACTCGCGCACAGGGATGTCCCTGCCGCGCCGCTCGATGTCGTCGAGGTGCGCGACCTTCCAACTCGGCTTCTCGCTCATCCGATCACCTCCGTCGATGGTAACCGCGTCGGTCGAATCGAACACGACGCTCCGCGCGTGCGGGAATCCGCGGATCCACGATCCGCGCTCCCCGCGATGGCGCCTGACGCGAGCTGAGCGATGGTTTCGGTGGAGGTTCGCTCCATGTCGACCGCTGCCCAGCACGTGCCGCATCGGATTCACCGGTGGGCCGTGTGGCTCTCGGTCGGCGTGGTGGCCGCCGCCGGCATCGGCATCGGCGCCGCGGTCGCCGTCGACCGCGCGTTCTTCTCGAACCAGGCTCGGTGGTCGTGGCCGCCGGAACCGTGCACGGTGCAAGGGGCTGACGCCCGCTGCGGCACGTTCGTCGTCCCGGAGGACCGGGCGAAGCCGAACGGCCGCACGATCGAGCTCAACGTGGTCGTCCTGCCTGCGTTTTCGAAGCCGGCCCGCACGGACGCGGTCACCTATCTCGCCGGCGGACCGGGGGATGCCGCGACCGAGCAGGTGGCCAGCATCCGCCAGCAGTTGAGCTCGCTGAGGACGGATCGCGACATCGTGCTCGTCGACCAGCGCGGCACCGGGCGATCGACCCCGGACAGCGGCGACGTCACCCAGTACGGGACGCGGACGGCGATGGACGACCTGGACGCGGTGCGGGCCGCGCTCGGCTACCGGCAGCTCGACGTGATCGGCAGCTCCTACGGCGCCACCGCGGCGCAGGTCTACCTGAAGCTCCATCCGTCCTCGGTGCGGACGCTCATCCTCACGGGCGCAAGCGCGATCGACGTCCGCTTCTTCGACCGCTATGCCGTCAACGCCGAGCGCGCCCTCGACCAGCTCGCGCAGCTCTGCGCCTCAGACTCCGCCTGCCGGCACGCGTTCCCCGGTTGGCGGCGCCAGTTCGGCGAGCTCGTCAAGGCGTGGAACGCCCGTCCCGCGAACGGGATGACGGGCGATGAGCTCGCCTCTGTCGTCCACGTGATGCTCCTCGACCTGGAGGACGCGGTTTCGATCCCGCTCGTCGTCAGCAGCGCCGCAGAGGGCGACTACGCACCCCTCGAGCAGCAAACCGCGGAGGAGCCAATCGTCGACCTGAGCCTCATGGGCTCGTCGATCTGGTGCAACGAGCCCTGGACCGGGCTGGAAGCGACGGGGCCGTGGGGCACGGACTTCGACAGCTACACGACCTCTCGGATCGCGGCGTTCCGGCAGGCGTGCAGCTCCGTCCCCAGGCGCGCCGAGCCGCGCTCGCTCTGGACGCTCCCGACGTCGAGCAGCGTGCCGGTGCTCGCGCTCATGGGCGGCGCCGACCCGCAGGATCCCGTCACGAACCTCTCGGAGCTGAAGCGTCACTTCACCGACAGCCGCACCGTCGTCTTCCCTCACATCGGCCACCAGTTCGGCATCGGCGGCTGCGCCGACCCGATCATCGCGGACTTCGTCGAGCGCGGGACCACGAGAGGCCTGGACACGACGAGCTGTGACGGCGCGGTCGTGGTGCCGCCGTTTGCGCTTCCCGA
>DATBMH010000029.1:0-34466 GCA_036554945.1 Gaiellaceae bacterium
CGAGGGTTCCGAGTTGCAGGCACGAACGGCAATCCGGATACTTGCCACGGAGCGCGGATCGGCGGCGGCACTCCGCCTTCCGCATTGATGTAACCGGCGATTGAGGAGGCGTAGTGATTTTGAGAAAACGAGGAGTACTTGGATTCCTTGTTTTGCTGATAGCCGTCCTCGGGCTCGCCGCTGCCGGCTGCGGCGGCGACGACGATGACGGCGGCGGTGACGGAGGCGGCGGCGCTGTCGAGGCCCTCCCGTCCTCCGCGTGCGGACCGATCCGCCAGGGCGACGACGATCCTGACGCGCTGATCGCGTCGGACCTGCCGCTCCAGGGCGCGAACCGCGCACTCACGACCGAGATGGCGGATGCCATCGAATACATCCTCGAGTCCCACGACTGGAAGGCCGGCGACACCGTTCTCGGCTACCAGTCCTGCGACGACTCGACGGCGCAGGCCGGCTCTTGGGATTCGGCGAAGTGCTCGTCGAACGCCCGCGCGTACGCGAACAACCAGAGCGTGGTCGGCATCATCGGCACGTTCAACTCGGGCTGCGCCAAGCTCGTGATTCCGATTGCGAACCGCGAGTCGCTCGCGATGGTCAGCCCCGCGAACACGTACCCGGGCCTGACCGAGGGCGGCCCCGGCACCGAGGCCGGTGAGCCGGACGTCTACTACCCGTCGGGCACGCGGAACTACTCCCGCGTCGTGTGGAACGACCAGTTCCAGGGCGCAGCGAACGCGCAGTACGCGCAGGAGCTGGGCCTGAAGAAGGTCTTCGTCCTCAACGACAGCGAGACCTACGGCCTCGGCATCGCGAACCTCTTCGTGCAGTACGCGGAGAAGCTCGGGATCGAGATCGCCGCGAACCAGAAGTGGGACAAGGGCGCGACGAGCTACGAGTCGCTCGCCAGCCAGATCCGGTCGTCGGGCGCCGACGGCGTGTTCCTCGGCGGCATCGTGTGCAACAACGGCGGCAAGCTGATCAAGGACATCAAGGCCGGCGCACCCAACGTCCAGCTGCTCGGTCCGGACGGATGGACGCCGATCTCGGCGACCATCGAGGGCGCAGGCGCCTCGGCGAACGACATGTACATCACGCAGCCGGGCGTCCCCGTCGACCAGCTGACGGGCGCGGGCAAGGAGTTCGTCGACGGGTTCACGGAGCAGTTCGGCAAGGCTCCCAACCCGTACACGGCGTACGCCGCGCAGGCTGCGGAAGTGCTGATCGCCGCGATCGAGAGTGGCGGCACCGACCGTGCCGCGGTCTCGTCCGCGCTCTTCGAGACCGACATCTCGGACGGCATCGTCGGCAGCTTCCAGATCGACGAGAACGGCGACACGACGCTCGGCACGGTCTCCGTGTACCAGGTCAAGAGCGGAGAAGAGACGTTCGTGAAGACCGTCACGCCGGAGCTCGAGTTCGTCGAGGGCAGCTAGCAGTCCAGTTCATCGAATCCATCGGGGGAGGACACTTGTCCTCCCCCGATGCGTCGAAGGGAGCAAATGGCAACGCAGGCCCGGCGTCTTCCGTTTCCCACCCTCGCCCACCGGCTTCCCGAGTACCTGGTGCCGGCGCTCGGGATCTTCCTTCTCGGCCTGCTCGTCATCTGGCTCGGCGTCAACCTCATCAAGACGCCGAGTGACTTCTACCGCCTCTTTCTGATCGGGCTGACGAACGGGGCCATCTACGGCCTCGTCGCGCTCGGCTACTCGCTCGTCTACGGCATCCTCGAGCTGATCAACTTCGCCCACGGCGACGTGTTCATGCTCGGCGGGATGCTCGTCGCGACGATGGTCTCGAGCTTCGCGCTCGCAGGCGAGTCGGGGCTCTACCTGTGGGTGATGGTCCTGGTGATGCTCGTGATCGTGATGGCGTTCTGCGCCGTCCTCAACACGAGCATCGAGCTCGTCGCGTACCGCCGGTTACGGCACGCTCCGCGGCTCGCGCCGCTGATCACGGCAATCGGGATGTCGTTCATCCTCCAGAACGTCGGCCTGGTCTGGAAGGGCCCGCGGCCGACCTCGGTCGACTCGATCCTGCCGAAGGGCGAGGTCTTCACGATCGCCGGCGTCCCCTACACGTGGGACAAGCTGATCGTCCTGCTCTTCACGGTCCCGACCCTCGTCCTCCTGATGCTGCTCGTCCAGCGGACGAGGCAGGGGAAGGCGATGCGGGCCACCGCCCAGGACCGGGACGCCTCGGCGATGATGGGCATCAACGTCAACCGGACGATCTCGTACACGTTCTTCATCGCGGGTGGCCTGGCCGGATCCGCCGCGCTCCTCTACGCCCTGTACTTCACGAACGTCCGCTACACCGAGGGCTTCCGGCTGGGCCTGATCGCGTTCACCGCCGCCGTTGTCGGCGGCATCGGGAACCTCCCCGGTGCGGTCCTCGGCGGGCTGGTGATCGCGATGATCGAATCGTTCAACAACGGGCTCTCGTGGGCGACCCCGGGGAGCGACTGGACGCAGTCGATCATCTTCGCGCTCCTGATCATCATCCTCGTCTTCCGGCCCGAGGGCCTGCTGGGAGAGCGGACGCCAGAGGGCGGGTGACGATCTAGATGAACATTCCGGGCCTGCCCGTGGACCGCCGCAGCGAGTTCGACCGACAGCTCCGGCATCGTGGGATCCGGGGCGGCATCGCGGCCCTCGCGGCGATGGTGCTGGTCGTGATCTTCTCGGGCTTCACGACCTCGCTGATCGTGGCCGCGCTCGTCTTCCTCGTCCTGTACGCCGTGCCGTGGGACCTGATCCGGTACGGCAAGTACGTCGTCACCGGGGCCGCGATCGTGCTCGCGATCCTCTACCCGTACTACCAGGACTCCCTGTTCGAGATCCCGCTGTTCGGGCCGTTCCCGTCCGTCGACACGGCGGTGACGATGACGATCTACATCATGATGGCGATTGGCCTGAACATCGTCGTCGGCTACGCGGGCCTGCTCGACCTCGGCTACGTCGCCTTCTACGCGATGGGCGCCTACACCGCCGCGTGGTTCGCCTCGCCGCATTTCGGCGAGAGCGTCGGGAACGTGCACATCGGCTCGGTCGGCGTCAATCCGGAGGCGGCCGGGTTCCACGTCTCGATCTGGGTCGTCCTGCTCCTCGCGGGGATCTTCACCGGGATCATCGGCGTGCTAATCGGCCTGCCGACCCTGCGTCTGCGCGGCGACTACCTCGCGATCGTGACGCTCGGGTTCGGCGAGATCATGCCCCAGATCGCCCGCAACGGCGACAACCTGTTCGGCACCGGGTTCAACCTGACGAACGGCGCGCAGGGCATCAACCCGATCGATCCGCCGGGCTTCGGGGCGACACTCTCGGGCTGGCTCGGCCTGCCCGAGGACTACCTCAGCTTCAACTCGACCTTCCTCGGCAAGGAGATCGGCGGGATCGAGGTCTTCTACTGGACCGCGCTCGCGCTGCTCCTGTTCACGGTCTTCTGCTCGGTGCGGCTGCGCGACTCGCGCCTCGGCCGTGCCTGGATCGCGATCCGCGAGGACGAGACCGCCGCGGCCGCGATGGGCGTGCCCCTGATGCGGACGAAGACGTGGGCGTACGCAGCCGGCGCGTTCTTCGGCGGGATCGCCGGTGCGTACTACGCGAGCTTCAAGGGCGGCACGTTCCCGGACGACTTCTTCTTCAACATCTCGGTCTTCATCCTCTGCATGGTGATCCTCGGTGGGATGGGCAACGTCTGGGGCGTGATCGTCGGCGGCGGGTTCCTCGCCTATCTGAACCAGGAAGGGCTCGGGAACATCGGCGCAGAGATCAACGAGACCTTCGGCACCAACATCGACGTGCCGCTCTACCAGTACGGGATCTTCGGCGCCATCCTGGTGCTCGTGATGCTCTTCAAGCCGGAAGGCCTGATCCCGAGCGCGCGGCGGAAGGCGGAGTTCGAGATCGGCGTCGCCGACACACCGCTCTACGACTCCCGAGGCGCGGAGTGAGCGACATCCTCGTCGCGCAGGGCGTCCGCAAGGAGTTCGGCGGCCTCGTCGCCGTGAACGACGTCGACTTCACCATTCCCGAGGGCTCGATCGTCAGCCTGATCGGGCCGAACGGTGCGGGCAAGACCACCTTCTTCAACATGCTCACCGGCGTCTACAAGCCCACGGCCGGCAAGATCGTCTTCGCCGGCGACGACGTGACCGGGAAGCCGCCGCACGCGATCGTGGAGCGGGGCATCGGCCGGACGTTCCAGAACATCCGTCTCTTCCAGGAGATGACTGCGAGGGAGAACGTGATGGTCGGCATGCACTCGCGCCTCAAGGGCGGGATCATCAAGAGCGTGATCCGGACCCCCGGGGTCAAGCGCGAGGAGCGCGGGGCTGCCGACCGTGCACGGGAGCTCCTCGCGTTCTGCGACGTCCCTCGCAACCAGTGGGAGGACTGGTCCCGGAACCTTTCGTACGGCGACCAGCGGCGGCTCGAGGTCGCCCGCGCGCTGGCCACCGAGCCGACGCTGATCCTGCTCGACGAGCCGACTGCGGGGATGAACCCCCAGGAGACCGCGGACTTCACCGCCTTCGTCGCGCGGCTGCGCGAGGAGCAGGGGCTGACCGTGCTGATGATCGAGCACGACATGAAGGTCGTGATGGGGATCTCCGACCGGGTGACGGTGCTGGACTACGGGCAGAAGATCGCGGAGGGCGTGCCGCTCGAGGTCCAGAAGGACCCGAAGGTGATCGAGGCGTACCTCGGCTCCGCGGCGGTGGCGCAGTGACCGAGACCGTCGCCGAGCGCGCGCCGACCCAGTCGGGCCAGCGGAAGAAGATCCTCGAGCTCGAGGACATCCACACGTACTACGGCACGATCCACGCGATCAAGGGCGTCTCGCTCGACGTCTACGAGGGCGAGGTCGTCACGCTGATCGGAGCGAACGGCGCCGGCAAGTCGACGACGCTCCGGTCGATCAACGGGCTGAACCACCCGCGTGAGGGCCGGATCCGCTTCCAGGGCACCGACATCACCCAGGAGCCGCCACACGATGTCGTGAAGATGGGCATCAGCCAGTCGCCCGAGGGTCGCCGGCTCTTCCCGCGCATGAGCGTGATGGAGAACCTCGAGATGGGCGCCTTCCAGCGGGACGACAAGGCGGCGATCCGCGAGTCGCTCGACCGGGTGTTCGAGCTCTTCCCGCGCCTGCAGGAGCGGCGCAACCAGAAGGCGGGGACGATGTCCGGCGGCGAGCAGCAGATGTGCGCGATCGGCCGTGCGCTGATGGCGCAGCCGAAGCTCCTGCTCCTGGACGAGCCCTCGATGGGCCTGGCGCCGATCTTCGTCGAGCGGATCTTCGACATCGTCCGCGAGATCAACAAGCAGGGGACGCCGATCCTGCTCGTCGAGCAGAACGCCCTGATGGCGCTCGAGGTCGCCGACCGCGGCTACGTGATGGAGACCGGGGTCATCGCCCTCGCCGACGAGGCCAAGGCGCTCGCGCAGAACGAGCAGGTCCGCAAGACGTACCTCGGGGAGTCCTAGGCTCCGGTCCGGATCGGGAAGTAGGGCGGGGCGACGATGAACCCGACCCGCTGCGGGCCCTCGGTCCGGGCGTGCGCCATGGCGAGCGCGGTCGGGAGGTTCCGCGTCGGGACGAAGCCGAACTGGCGGGCCGCCACCGCGTCGCGGCTCCCGGCGACCATGACGGCGCCCAGCCGCTCCACGGCGGGGAGGCACGCGGCCCACTCCGCGAACGGGAGCAGCGGGTGGCATGCCCGGCCGGCCCGGTACTGCAGGATCGCGCGGGCGTCCTGACCCGTCGCGCGCTCCGCCGCGGCGAGCTCCTGCGGCTCGGTGGCCGCGCGTGAGCCGAGCACGCGGAGCGCGTTGAAGAACGTCCGGTACGGCGACTGGCTGGGGTGGGGGAACCGGCGGTCGAACGGGCTCAGGAGGATCGCGGTGCCGCCGTCGGCGATCGGGAAGGCGTCCCGCCAGAGCCGGAGCGCGTAGCCGAGCCCCAGATAGGCCGCGAGCACCGGGTTCGGCCGCTCGCGCGGCAGGTGCGGTGTCGTCGCCGGGATCCCGATGATCGCGATGTCGAGCGGCGCGTCCAGCGTGGCGGCACGGGCCTCGACCGACCGGAGCAGCGCCTCGACGTGTGCGACCGACGGCGGCCCGGCGAGGACCGAGGTCGCCGTCAGCTCCCGCGGAATCGAGCCGAGCAGCCGGGTGCGGAGGGCGCCCGGCGCCAGCCGGAACGCGAGCCGCACCGGCGAGGCGGCGATCCGCTCGAGTGCCCGGTGGTCGTGCGGGTAGCCGTGGAAGGCGCCGGTGACCACGGGCGGGTTCAGGGACAGCGAGACGCCGATCAGCGGCACCCGGGCGGACAGCGCCCGCTCGAGCTCTACGCTCAGGCGCCAGCCGAACGAGGCGGCGGTCTCGAGGAGCGAGTACGCGCCGGCAGCCCGGAGCGCCTCGGCGCCGCTGGCCGCGAGGAGCGCCGCCGGCCCGCCGTGCAGGACCGACTCCGCCGCGGTCACGACCACGACGAGATCCGTGTCCACGAGCGCCCGGTTCGCGTAGAGGGGGATCCTGGCCGCACCGTCGAGCTCGACCAGGCCTTCGCCGGTGACGTCGTGCACTTCCAGCTTGCCGCTGAACCGGCGTGCCAGCTCCGGCTGGACGAGGCTCTCGATCTCGTGCGCACCGGCCTTCCTGCCCAGCCCTCCGGCGATCAGGATCGTCTGCCGATTGAGCGGGACGCCGACGCGCTCGAGCTCCCCGACGGTCGCCGCCAGGGCTTCCTGCCGCGGGTCGCGGACGGCGCTCGGGATCGGAATCGCGGGCGGCTCGACGACGATCGTCGCCCGGCCGCCGCGCGTCGCGAGCTGCTCGATCGACCGGCCGGCGAGCGGGAAGCGCAGCGCCTCGCGGACGGCCGCGCCGACCTCGGCAAGCGGCTCCGCCGGGGGCGGAGCACGGAGGACGACGGCGCCGGGCGGCACGTCGACCACCGTCAGCCGCGACCCGGCGAGCAGCGGGACCTTCACCTAGAGCTGAAGGACGTACGCGCGGGCGTGGTGGACGAAGCCGTACGACTCGTATAGCCGATGCGCCTCCGCCCGGTGGTGGCCGGACTCGAGCGTGAGGACGTGGCAGCCGCGGCGCCGGCACTCCTCGGCGCAGGCGTCGAGCAGGCCACGGGCGGCGCCGCGCCGCCGGAAGGTCGCGTCGACGAAGAGGTCGGGGATCCATCCCTGGGGCGTCGTCCAGTTGAGCCGCGGCTGGATCCAGAGGCTGGCGGCGCCCGCGACCTCGCCGTCCAGCTCGGCGACGTACACGCGGCAGTCCGGGTGCTCCAGGTGCGCCAGGAACACGCGGCGCTGTGGCTCCGCATCCTCCGCGACCGCCGGTCGGGTCAGGTCCTCCATCAGCTGCAGGACGCGGTCGGCGTCGCGCGGCTCTGCCTCCCTGACGGTCACGGGATCGACCGGTAGAGCCGCAGGAACGTCTCGCGGAAGCCGCGGCTCGGCCAGAACCGCGAGGCGAGGAGGTTCGTGACGCGCCAGTCGGCGACCATGACGTCGTAGCCGCGCTCGCGCGCCCAGGCAAAGCAGGCCTCGGTCAGCGCGAGGCCCGCGCCGCTGCCGCGCACCTCGGGCCGGGTCACGGCCCAGGTGAGAAGCACGGCCCCTTCGACCCGCGCGAGGCCGGCGTGCGTCGGCGACAGCGCGGTAGGGACGAGCTCGAGGCCGCCCACGACCCGGCCGTCGTGCTCCGCGACGAACAGGCCGAAGTCGGGATTGGCGAGATCCTCGATCACCTCCTGGCGCAGCTCCTCCTCGGTCTCGAGGCTGCGCCATCCTGCGAACACCGGTGACTCGCCCTGGTGGTCGGGAAGCATCGGCCCGAGCTCTACGAGCGGCTCGATGTCGCGCTCCTCGGCGAGCCGGGCGTTGCCGGGCATCTCCGCGTCGGGGATCTCCCGGGCCCCGAGCGCCTGCTGCTGGCCGAAGCCGAGCCGGTACCAGGCTCGAAGCAGGGGCGCGTCCGACGCCGGCGCGAGGGCATAGTGGCGCGTCCGTCCCTCGTCCATCCACCGTGCGGCGGCCGCGGCGTAGAGGTCGCGGAGGTCCTCGGCCTCCTCGACCGCGTGCCCCGCGGGGTCGACCCACACGTTCTCGCCCCAGACGCGGTCGTCCTTGCGGATGCCGAGCACGTAACCGGCGACCCGGCCCTCCCGCAGCGCCACGGCGCCGGACGCCCCGTCGCCGCCCCAGAGCGCCTCGACCTCGGCGCGATAGTCCGCCGGCTCGGTGAGGAGCGGCTCCGCCTCACGGTGGCGCCGATGCCGCGCGGCGAGCAGCTCGGCTGCCGCGTCGACATGCTCGTCGGAGAAGGGCTGGAGTTCGAGGCCCGGCATCGGCGGAGGACGATACCGTTGGCCCTGCGATGCCAAAGACGCTCACCGGTGAGGAGCTGCAGCTCGACGACGCGCCGGCGCGCGAGTCCGATCTCTTCCTCGTCGACGGCAACAACCTCGCGTACCGCGCGTACTTCGCGCTGCCCGAGGAGCTCGCGACGAGCGAGGGGATGCCGACGAACGCGCTGCTCGGCTTCACGAACATGCTCTTCAAGCTCCTGACCGACTACCGGCCGAAGGGCGTCGCTGTCGCGTGGGACACGCGGCCGGTCGAGCGGATGGAGCTGTCGGAGGACTACAAGTCCGACCGGCGGCCGATGGCCGACCTGCTCCGTGAGCAGTTCCCGTACTTCCGGCCGATCGTCGAGGCGTTCGGCTACCGGAACCTCGAGTTCGAGGGCTGGGAGGCGGACGACGTGATCGCCACGCTCGCGACGCGCGCCGACCAGGCGGGGGTCAAGACCACGGTCGTCTCGACAGACCGCGACGCCTTTCAGCTGGTCTCGGACAACGTGAGCCTGATGATGACCCCGCGCGGCGTCTCCGACGTGAACGTCTACACGCCCGACCGCGTCGAGGCCCGGCTCGGGATCACGCCGGACCAGATCCCGGACTTCATCGGGCTGAAGGGGGACAGCAGCGACAACATCCCCGGGATCCCTGGGATCGGCGACAAGACCGCGTCGCAGCTGATCCAGCAGTACGCCTCGCTCGAGGGGGTCATCGAGCACGTCGAAGAGCTGACGCCGGCCCGCCGCAAGAACATCACGGAGAACGCGGAGCAGGCGAAGGTCTCGAAGCGGCTCGCCACCATGCGGCGGGACCTCGAGCTCGACTGCGATCCGGCCGAGCTCGTCCTCTCGCCGCCCGACCGCGCACGCCTGAAGGAGATGTTCCGCCAGTTCGAGTTCCGCAACCTGCTCAACCGCGTCGACGAGCTCGACGCGGCCCTGCCCGCGGCGCCGATGGTGGTCGAGGGGGTCCGCATCCGGTGGCGCGAGGGCGACCTGCCGGCCGAAGGAACCGTTGGCGTGGCGGTCGCGGGCGACAGGCTCGCGGTGGCGACCGAGGCCGAGGTGGTCGTCGCTCCAATCCCAAGTAACACTGTGTTACAAGGCCTCACGACGGCCCCCGGAGCGCCTTCGAGAGCAAGTAACACAGTGTTACAAGGCTTCCGGATCGTCGCCCACGATGCGAAGGCCCAGCGCGTCGAGCCCGAGGAGGACACGCTGCTCGCCGCGTACCTGATCGACCCCGGCCGGGCGACCTACGAGCTGGACGACCTCGCCGCCGAGTACGGGATCGAGCTCGTCCCGGACCCGCCGGCCGACGAGGACACGTCCGCGCTCGTCCGGCACGCCGCGGCGACGCTGCGGCTCGCCGAGCCGCTGGTCTCCCGTCTGAGGGAGCGCGGCGCCGAGCCGCTCTACCGCGAGATCGAGCTGCCGCTGACCCGGGTGCTCGCCGACATGGAGGACACCGGCGTCAAGATCGACGAGTACCGGATGGGCGAGATCACCGCGCGCCTCGCCGACCGGGTCGAGGAGCTGGAGCAGCGCGCGTACGAGCTCGCCGACGAGGAGTTCATCCTCGGCTCGACCCAGCAGGTCGCGCGGATCCTCTTCGAGAAGCTCGGCCTCACCCCGGACCGGAAGGGCAAGACCGGGTACTCGACCGACACGCGCGTCCTGCGGAAGATCCGCCACGAGCACGAGATCGTCGGGGTGATCGAGGAGTGGCGCGAGTACTCCAAGCTCCTCAACACCTACCTCGGCCCGCTGCCGACGCTCATCTCGGAGCACGACAAGCGCCTGCACACGACGTTCAACCAGGCGGTTGCCTCGACGGGCCGCCTCTCGACGACGAGCCCGAACCTCCAGGCGATCCCGATTCGCACGGAGCTCGGCAAGGAGATCCGGTCGGCGTTCGTCGCCGAGCAGGGGCACAAGCTGCTCTCCGCGGACTACTCGCAGATCGAGCTGCGGATCCTGGCCCACGTCTCCGGCGAGCCGAAGCTGCGGGAGGCCTTCGCGCGGGGCGACGACATCCACACGGCCACGGCCGCCGAGGTGCTGGGCAAGGATCCGGCCGCGCTGACGACGGGCGACCGCTCGACCGCGAAGATGATCAACTTCGGGATCGTCTACGGCATCTCGTCGTTCGGACTCTCCGAGAACCTGGAGATCTCGCGCGAGGAGGCGCAGGAGCTGATCGACACCTACCTGGCGCGCTTCCCGCACGTGCAGGACTTCATCCAGCGGACGATCGAGCAGGCGACGCGGGACGGCTACACGACGAGCCTGCTCGGCCGGCGGCGGCCCGTGCCCGAGCTCCGCGCGTCGAACCGCCAGACGAGGTCGCTCGGCGAGCGGCTTGCCGTCAACTTCGTCATGCAGGGGTCGAACGCGGACATCATCAAGAAGGCGATGGTCGCGCTGCATCAGCGCCTGCGGGACGAGGGGAGAGGCGCCAGGCTCGTCCTCCAGGTCCACGACGAGCTGCTGCTCGAGGTGCCGGACGCCGAGGTCGCGCAGATGAAGGAGCTCGTGCGCCAGGAGATGTGCGGCGCGTACGACCTCGACCCGCCGCTGGCCGTCGACGTCGGCGTGGGCGACGACTGGCACGAGGCCAAGAGCTGAACCTGCCCGCACGGGTCACCTTCGTCACGCTCGCGGTTCGCGACCTTCCGCGGATGGCCGCGTTCTACCGCCAGTTCGGCTGGCCCGAGTCGGAGACGAACAGCGAGCACCACGTCGCGTTCCGGTGCGGCGGAGCGGTGCTCGGCCTGTACGGCGCGGAGAACTACGAGCCGGACTTCGGGCCGGCCCCGGCCGCCGGCGACTTCAAGGGCTTCACCCTCGCGCTCAACCTCGAGGACGGCGGCGCGGTCGACCGAGCCTACGACGTAATCCGGGCGGCCGATGGGGCCACGGTCCTGTCGGAGCCGCAGAACCTCCACTTCGGCGGCCGCGGGTTCGTCTTCCGCGACCCCGAGGGGAACGTCTGGGACGTGCTCTGGGTCGAGGGAACCTCGTTCGACGAGCGCGGTGGGATGATCTTCCCGTGAAGGCCCGGCTCGCGGACGGCTACACGATGTTCGTCCAGCCGGTCGGGGACGGCGGTCTGCCGCTGATCGTCCTCCACGGCGGCCCCGGCCTCGACCACACGCACCTGCGGCCGTGGCTCGACCCGCTCGGGGACGACTTCCGCGTCGTCTACGTCGACGAGCGCGGCCAGGGTCGGAGCGAGCGCGTCGACCCGGCGACGCTCGGCCTCGAGGTCTTCGCGAGGGACGTCGACCTGCTCGCCGAGGCGCTCGGGCTCGAGCGCTTCGCGCTCCTCGGCCACTCCTTCGGCGCGATCATCACGACCTGGCACGCGGTCAACCTCGGGACCGCCGCCGCGTACGTGATCTCCGGCGGGGGCGACTCCAGCGCCGCGCTGATGGCGGACGTCGAGGCCTCGCTCGAGGCGATGGGCGAGGAGGGCAAGCCGATCGCCGATTCCTGGGAGTGGGAGCAGTCCGTGCAGACGGAGGCCGAGTGCGCCGAGCTGATGCGGATCCAGACGCCGTTCCACTTCCACGGCCCGCCGCCGGCCGGCTTCGCGGAGGACACCGTCTACTCACCCGAGGTCCTGCGCTACTTCGCAAGCGCCGGCTACGGCGACTTCGACTACACGCCCGACCTCGCGCAGGTATCGAAGCCGACGCTGGTTCTGGTCGGCGCCCACGACCGGACGACGACCCCGCGCGCCGCCCGCGTGCTCCACGAGGGCATCGCCGGCAGCGAGTACGCGGAGATCCCCGGCGCCGGCCACATGAGCATGTGCGAGGCGCAGGACGCCTATCTAAGCCATGTCCGGCAGTTTCTCGGGCGCTTGGGCTAGCGGAAAATCCGCAGATATACTGCGCCGCTCGTGGTGAGCGATATCGCCGACAAGCCGCAGGTGGACGACCCCGAGGTCTGGACCACCGGCCCCGAGGGTGAGCTGATCCCGGACTACGAGTCCACCTTCCCGACCATCAACGAGGGTGAGGTCGTCCACGGCACCGTCGTGCGCGTGGACAAGGACGAGGTCCTCGTGGACATCGGCTACAAGTCCGAGGGCGTCATCCCGCTCTCCGAGCTCTCGATCCGCAGGTCGGTGAACCCGGAGGACGAGGTCAAGGTGGGCGAGGAGGTCGACGCGCTCGTCCTGACCAAGGAGGACGCGGAGGGCCGGCTGATCCTCTCGAAGAAGCGCGCCCGCTTCGAGCTTGCGTGGAAGACGATCGAGCAGAAGGCGGAGTCCGGCGAGGCGATCACCGGCCGGGTGATCGAGGTCGTCAAGGGCGGCCTGATCCTCGACCTGGGCGTGCGCGGCTTCCTGCCGGCGTCGCTCGTCGACATCCGCCGGGTGCAGGACCTGGACGAGTTCCTCGGCCAGGAGCTGCGCGCGAAGGTGATCGAGCTGAACCGCTCACGGAACAACGTCGTGCTGTCGCGCCGCGCCGTCCTCGAGGACGAGCGCAAGGAGCAGCGCCAGCAGATCCTCGACCGGCTCCAGCCGGGAGACGTCGTCGAGGGCCAGATCTCCAACATCGTCGACTTCGGCGCCTTCGTCGACCTCGACGGCATGGACGGCCTGATCCACATCTCCGAGCTCTCGTGGTCGCACGTGAACCACCCGAGCGAGGTGCTCGAGATCGGCCAAACGGTCGAGGTGAAGGTGCTGGACATCGACCGCGACCGCCAGCGGATCTCGCTCGGCCTCAAGCAGACCCAGAGCGACCCGTGGCAGCAGGTGCTCGACCAGTACAACGAGGGCGACGTCGTCGAGGGCAAGGTCACGAAGGTCGTCACCTTCGGGGCCTTCGTCGAGATCATGCCGGGGGTCGAGGGGCTCGTGCACATCTCCGAGCTCGCGCAGCACCACGTCGAGAACCCGCGCGAGGTCGTCTCGCAGGGCGATCAGGTGCAGGCGAAGATCATCGAGGTCGACGCCGAGCGCCGGCGCCTCTCCCTCTCGCTCAAGCGCGTCGAGGGCGAGGGCCCGACTCCGGCCTCCGAGCTCGGCCTCTCCGACGAGGTCTTCGCGCCCGAGGCGTCCGCCGAGAGCCCGCTGGCCGAGACGACGGGCGCCGAGCCGTCGCCCGAGCCGCTCGCCGCTCCCGAGGAGCCGCAGCCGGTCGAGCCCGAGGCATCGGCCGAGCCCGAGGCGCCGGTCGAGCCCGAGGCGCCGGTCGAGCCCGAGGCGTCCGCAGAGCCCGAGGCCGAAGAGCCTCAGCCCGAAGAGCCTGACGAGTCCTAGGCCAGTCTCGGTCGCCATCACCGGCGGCATCGGGGCGGGGAAGAGCGAGGCGCTGAAGGCGTTCGCGCGTCACGGCGCGGCGGTCGTCTCGAGCGACGAGATCGTCCACCACCTGATCCGGCACGACCCGGAGATCAAGGCGGCGATGCTCGAGCGGCTCGGCGACGGGATCCTCGGCGAGGACGGCGAGATCGACCGGGCCAGGGTCGGCAAGATCGTCTTCGGCGACCGCGAGGCGCTCGCCTGGCTCGAGGCGCTGCTCCACCCGCGCGTGTCGGCGGAGTACCTGACCTGGCGGGACCGGCTGGCGCAGTTTCCGGAGCCGCCGGAGGTCTGCGTGACCGAGGTGCCGCTCCTCTACGAGGTCGGCGCGCAGGATCGGTTCGACAAGGTCGTCGTGATCACCGCGCCACGGCTCCTGCGCGAGCAGCGCACCAACGTCCCGATGGAGGGCCGGTCCGACCGTCTGATCGACGACCGGGAGAAGGTCAAGCGCGCGGACTACTCGTACGTCAACACCGGCGGGCTCGATGAGCTCGACGCGTGGATCGCAGGCGTCATGGAAGAGCTGCGAGCCGCTCGCGAATCTTCGCCGCGTTGACGGCGTTCCCCTTCGCCTCGCTTTCTACGAGCGCCCGCTCGAGAACGTCCCTGAGCGACTCGGGAGGGAAGACGTGCACGAGCTCCACCGTGATCATCGGGATGTCGAACGCATCGTCCGTCCCGTAGGTGAGCTCCAGCGCCTCCTCCGCCAGCCGACGGGCCTCCTCGAGCTCGCCTCTCGCGGCGAGCGCCAGGGCTTTGACCATCCGCCAGTAGATCTGTGTGATCACGTCGTCGTCCGTGCCGAGCTCCCGGCTCTCGTCGGCCAGGCGCTCGCCTTCGTCGTGCCGCCCCTGTCGCGCGACCGCCAGCCCGAGCAGCGCTGCTGCCGTCGAGAGATACCCACGCTCTCCGGCCTCGGTGAGGATCTCGTACGCCTCACGAAGGATCTGTTCGGCGGCGACCTCGTCATCGGCCAGCAGCTCGATGATCGCCGCCGGCTGGCTCAGACCCGCGTACTGGACCTTCTGGCCGAGCTCCAGAACGTCACGGCGGCCCTCGGTGGCGAGCCGCCGCGCGGAGTCGAAGTCGCCGGTGAGGGCCAGCATGGTGCCCTCGATCACATGCAGGTGAGCAAGAGCCATCTGGTTCGCCGCTACCGGCTCGAGCCGCCGGAGCTCGGTGAGCGCCCGCTCGGCCGGCATCGGACCCCAGAGCATCACGATTGCGAGCCAGTGGACGGTATCGGAGGCGATCTGCCGGTGCCCCCCGGCGTTCGCGTTCTGGATGGCCTCGCGCAGCAACTCTTCAGCTCGCTTGTTGTCGCCCAGCCAGCTCGACATGACCCCCAAACGCATGAGGCCCTCCGCGAGGACCTCGCTTGCGCCGAGGTGCTTCGCCGCTGTGAGCGTCTCTTCCAGGGGGCCGACGGCATCCGCCATGACGCCTCCGCGAACCACGTCGTTCCAGACCCGACGCTGGCGCGCCACCAGCACGGTGCGCTCGTCCCCGAGGCGCTCCGCCGTTCGCAAGAACTCGTCTGCCCGCGGAAGCTCGCCCCCCTCTCCGATCGCGGTGGCAAGATCCGGATAGAGCGCGATCGCCTCCGGATCGTTCTCGGGCAGGAGGCGGATCGCCCGCTCGAGGAGGTTCCTCGTGGCGGCGACGTCCGCGCGGTCCCGTGCCCGTAGGCCGGCTGCCGCGAGGAGGGCGGAGGCTCGTCGCGCGAGCTCGCGGCCCGCGTCGTCGACAGGGCCGAGCTCTGCGCGGTAGTGGTACGCCCGCTCGAGGTGGTAGCCGCGGATCTCCTCCAGGTCCGGGACGTTCGTCTCGATCCAGTCCGCGAATCGCTGGTGGAGGTCGGCTCGCTGCTCCTTCGGCAGCGCCTCGTACGCGGCGTCGCGGAGGAGCAGGTGCTTGAAGCTGAACGTGTCGTCCGCCGACGGGCGCACGAGGTCCTTTCGCACGAGTGCCTGCAGCGTCTCGGGGAGGCGGTCGACCGCCGGCGTCGGGAGCAGCGCCGCCAGCGCGTGCTGGCCGAACTCCTCGCCCTGGACGGCCGCGCACTCGACGACCGTCCGCTCGTCGGCGGCAAGCCTGTCGAGCCGGGCAGCGAGGAGCGCCTGGATCGTCGGCGGGATCGCCAGGTCACGGTCGCCGTCCTCGGCAAGCATCGCGAGCATCTCCTCCACGAACAGCGGGTTGCCCTCCGCGGCGGCCGCAATGCGCTCCTTCGTGTCTGTCTTCGCCTGGGCGAGGAGATTCTCGACGAGCTGCTTCGCCTCGTCGTCGCTCAGCGCCTCGAGCAGCATCGTCGTGGCGTTCAGCTTGCCGCCGCCCCAACCGGGCCGGTTGTCCAGCAGCTCAGGGCGCGCGACGCAGAGCAGGAGCATCGGCGCGTCTCTCGCGAGATCCGTGACGTGGTCGACGAGATCGAGGAACGTCGGCTCGGCCCACTGGAGGTCCTCGAACATGATCACCAGCGGCCGCTCGCGCGCGAGCCGCTCGAGGATACGGCGGGTGTGGAGGGCGATCTCGTCGCGGTTCGCCTGGAAGTCGACCTCGGCCGCGAGGGGCTCGATCTCCGTCAGCGGCCAGTAGGTGATGCCCTCGCCGTACGGGAGGCACCGCCCCACGAGCATCGTGGCGCCGACGCGGGCGCCCAGCTCCCGGGCGAGGCGCGACTTGCCGATCCCGGCAGTTCCGAGCAGCGTGAACTGGTACGCCACGCGCTCTGCGACTGCGTGGTCGAAGGCGCGCTGGAGCTGCGCGAGCTCGTTCTCCCGGCCGACGAGGGGCGAGTCGAGCCGGCGAGGGATGAATTCCGCGCCCTCGACCAGCCCGGTGAGGCGGAACGCCGTGAGCGGCTCGGACTTCCCCTTCGCCTCCACGGGCTCGACCGCCTCCGCCTCGACCGCGTCCCTGACGAGCCGATGCGTCGATTCGCCCAGGAGCGTCTCGCCGGGCGCGGCGGCCTGCTCGAGTCGAGCGGCGACGTTGACCGCGTCTCCGACCGCGAGCGTCTCCCCCTCACCGGCGACCACCTCGCCGGTGTTGACGCCGATGCGGCTCTCGATGCGCACGCCCCAGTCGCGCTCGAGCTCCTCGTTGAGCCTCGCGAGCTCCGTCCGCATGTCGGCCGCTGCCCGCACGGCGCGCAGCGCGTCGTCCTCGTGCACGACCGGGATGCCGAAGACGGCCATCACCGCGTCGCCGATGAACTTCTCCACCGTGCCTCCGTGGCGCTCGATCGCGGCTCGCATCGCGTCGTAGAAGCGGGCCATCACTCGCCGGGTCGACTCGGGGTCGAGCTGCTCTCCCATCGCCGTCGAGCCCGTGACGTCGCAGAAGACGACGGTGACCGTCTTCCGCATCTCGCGCGGTGGGGGCGAAGAGGCCAGCTCGGCGCCGCAGGCGCCGCAGAAGCGGAATCCCTCCGGGTTCTCCTGGCCGCAGCTGGAACAGATGAGCATCAGGCGATCTTAGAGCGCCGGTTTTTGCCTGGAAAAGCGGTTGTTTGCTCGTTGACGGCAAGAAGATGCTTGACAGACATCAAAATGATGTCATACTGCGGCCATGGAGACGGCACGATTCATCGCAGCACTCGAGCGCGATCTCGCCGCCGTGGCCGCCGTCGGCGACGACGAGACCGCGGCAGCGGCCGAGCGTCTGATCCAGGCGCTGCGCGGATCCGCAGGCATGCGTCTGATGGAGACGCTGGGCGAGGCGGCGCTCGAGATCAGCGACCAGCTGCCCGAGGGGCACGTCGAGGTCCGGCTCGCCGGGCCCGACCCGCAACTCGTCTACGTCGGCCCCCAGCCGGCAGAGCCGGCCGAGCTGCCGGCCGCCGAGGACGGGCTCGCCGCGAGGATCACCCTGCGGCTCTACGACAGCCTCAAGCGCGAGCTCGAGGCGGCGGCCGCCCGGGAGGGCATGTCGCTGAACGCCTGGCTCGTGCGGGCGCTGTCCCGCAGCGTGGCATCGCCGCCGCCCCGCAGCAGAGGCAATCGACTGAGCGGCTACGGCCGCAACTAGGAGGGGAGTTCCATGACGTTCTTCCAGCTGCCGTTCGGACACGTCGAGGTGAAGACCGACCCGCGCCCGCCGCGGCGCCGCGGAAAGCGCCGGCCGTGAGGCAGGAAACGTTCTCCACACCTGGGCCGGTCACCCTCGACATCCGTGTTCCCGCGGGTGAGGTCGAGATCGAGACCGACGACGTCACCGAGACGTCGGTCGACCTCGAGGTCCGCGGCCGCGACGCCGGCCAGCGCGAGGAGGAGGCCGAGATCTCGATGCGCCAGCGCGGCGATGGCTACGAGGTGCGGATCGAGGCCGGCCGCGGCGGCGGGCTCTTCCGGCGCAACGGCGACTACAACGTCCACGTCCGCGCGCCGCACGGCGCGACCGTGCGGGCGAACTTCGCCTCCGCGGACATCTCCGGCCGCGGCCGCTACGAGGAGCTCGACGTCAAGGTCGCCTCGGGCGACGTCGACTTCGAGGAGATCGCCGGGGACGCCGGCATCAACACCGCGTCGGGCGATGTGCGTCTGCGGCGCGTGGGCAGGCCGAGGGTCAACTCGGCCTCGGGCGACGTCGAGATCGGTGAGGCGACGGACGGCGCCGAGATCAACACGGCTTCCGGCGACATCGACCTCAGGAGCGTCGTGTCCGGTGACGTGAGGGTCAACTCGGCCTCCGGGGACATCGAGGTCGGGATCGCGAAGGGGTCGAGGCTGCTCGTGGACGCGCAGACGCTCTCGGGCGACGCCTCGTCCGAGCTCGACCTCGAGTCGGGCACCGGCGGCGGGTCCGACGACGGCCCGCTCGTCGAGCTCAAGGCCCGCTCCATGAGCGGCGACATCAGCGTCAAGCGCGCGTGACTCTCGCGGATGAGACTCCGGCGGCGGTGGCCCCAGAGCCACCGCCGCTTCTCCGCCAGCCCGAGTTCCTGAAGCTCTGGGCCGCGCAGTCGATCTCCCAGCTGGGTGACCAGGTGACGCTGCTGGCGCTCCCGCTCGTCGCCGTGCTCGCCCTGGACGCGTCGGCGGCGCAGATGGGCTTCCTCGTCGCGGCCGAGCTGCTGCCGCACCTGCTCTTCTCGCTCGTCGCCGGCGTGTGGATCGAACGCTCGCAGACGCGGCGCCACCTGATGATCGTCTCGGACCTCGCCCGGGCCCTGCTCCTCGGCTCGGTGCCACTCGCCTATGCCTTCGACGTTCTGAGCTTCCCGCAGCTCTACGCGGTCGCGTTCGCGGTCGGCACGTTCGCCGTCATGTTCGACGTCAGCTGGTCGACGCTGTTCATCTCCGTCGTCCCGCGGCGGGACGTCGTCGACGCGAACAGCAAGATGAGCCTGAGCCGTTCGCTGTCGTTCGTTGCCGGGCCGCCGCTGGCAGGCGTGCTCGTCCAGGCGTTCAGCGCCCCTGTGACCCTGCTGTTGGACGCCCTCTCGTACCTCGGCTCTGCGTCGTTCCTCGGCCGCATCAGGGCGGAGGAGCCGCCGGTCGAGCGCGAGGGCAACGGCGTCCTGGCGAGCCTCCGCGAGGGGATGCGGTTCGTCCTCCGCGACGAGCTGATCCGGCCCGACCTCTTCTGTGCGGCAACGGTCAACCTCTTCAACTTCGTCTTCCACGCGATCTTCGTCCTGTACGCGACGAAGGAGCTCGGCGTCGCGCCCGGGACGCTCGGGCTCGCGCTCGGCGCGGGAGCGGTCGGGGGGATCCTCGGCGCGCTCTTCGCGCCGAAGCTCGAGCAGGCGATCGGAATCGGGCCCTCGATCATGGTCGGTTCGGTCCTGTTCCCGGCGCCGCTGATCCTGGTGCCGATCGCCTCCGGCTCCGAGCTGCAGCTCGGGCTGATGCTGGGCGCGGCGGAGTTCTTCTCCAGCGTCGGCGTGATGATCTTCGACGTCTCGGCGGCGAGCATGACCTTCCTGCGGACGCCGGACCGGATCCGGGCGAGGACGGCCGGCACCTTCCGCTTCGTCAACTACGGCATCCGACCGATCGGCGCGCTGCTCGGCGGCGCCCTCGGCACCGTGCTGGGCCTGCAGACGGCGCTCTGGATCGGTGTCCTTGGTGCACTGCTCGGCGTCGTCTGGCTGGTGTTCTCGCCGGTTCCGCGGCTGCGCGAGGTCCTCGAGGCGGCGTAGTGGACACCTTCGCGCCGCTCAGGGAACGCGAGTTCCGGCTCCTGTTCGCCGGCCGGATCGTCTCGCTGGCCGGGAACGCGTTCGCGCCGATCGCGCTCGCCTTCGCCGTGCTCGAGCTCGACGGCTCGGCAACCGACCTCGGGGTCGTTCTCGCCGCAGGCACCATCCCGCAGCTCGTGTTCTTCCTCGTGGGCGGCGTGTGGGCAGATCGCCTCCCGCGCAACCTCGTCGTCGTCGGGACGAACGTCGTCAACGCCGCGGTGCAGCTGACCGCGGCTGCGCTGCTGCTCACGGGCGTCGCCGAGCTCTGGCACCTGGTCGCGCTCTCGGTCGCGCGCGGGATCGCGATGGCGTTCTTCTTCCCGGCCTCGCAGGGGCTCGTGCCGCAGGCGGTCTCGCCGGAGCTCCTCCAGCAGGCGAACGCGCTGCTGCAGGTGTCCATGAGCCTCACGAACGTGCTCGGGGCGGCGCTCGGCGGCATCCTCGTCGCCGCCACGAGCCCGGGGACCGCGCTCGCCTTCGACGGCGTGACCTACCTCGCCAGCGCGGTGATCCTGGCCGGGATGCGGTTGCCGCGCAGGGCCCGCACGGCCGCGTCGACGTTCCTCGCCGAGCTGCGTGAGGGCTGGCGCGAGTTCCGCAGCCGGCGCTGGCTCTGGCTGGTCGTCAGCCAGCACGCGGTCTTCAACGCCTTCGTCTCCGGCTCGTTCTTCATCCTCGGGCCGGTCATCGCCCACGAGTCGCTCGGCGGCGCCCGCGACTGGGGATTCATCCTCGCGGCGCACGCGCTCGGCGTCCTGGCCGGAGGGCTCGTGGCAGTTCGGTATCGGCCCCAACGGCCGCTCGTGTGGAGCGCCGCGGTCTTCCTGCCCTTCTCGCTGGTGCTCGTGCTGCTCGGGAGCCTCCAGCCGCTCGGGGTGCTTGCACCCGCGGTCGCCGTGTCCGGCATCGGCTTCTCGCTGGGCAGCGTCCTCTGGGAGACGACCGTGCAGCAGCGCGTCCCGCCGGAGAAGCTCTCGCGGGTCGTCTCGTACGACGCGCTCGGCTCGTATGCGGCGATCCCCGTCGGGTACGCGCTCGTCGGCCCGGTCTCGGAGGGAATCGGCGTGGAGGCGACGTGCTTCGTCTCCGCGGCGATCCTCGTCTCCTCGATCGCGCTGCAGCTCTCGGTGCGCGAGGTCCGCGAGCTGCGTGCGCCCGAGCCGGTCTCGCCGAAGCTCGGGATCGAGGCCGCCTAGTGGAGACCCGCGTTCTCCGCAGGCCGTCGGTCCTGTCACTCCTCGCCGCCGAGGTGATCTCGACCACGGGCGCGCAGATGACGTGGCTGGCGCTGCCGTGGTTCGTCTTCACGACGACCGGCTCGGCGAGCCGCATGAGCGCCGTGCTCGCCGCGGAGGCGGTCGGAGTCGGCCTGCTCGGGCTCGTCGGCATCCGCCTCCTGAACAGGGTCGGCGCGCGCCGCACCATGCTGATCTGCGACGCGGCGCGCGGCCCGCTGATGCTCGTCGTCCCCGTCCTGCACTGGGCGGACGCGCTGTCGTTCGGCGTGCTGGTCGCAGTCGCCTTCGCGATCGGCGCGCTGACCGCCCCTTACTTCTCCGCCCAGCGGATCATCGTCCCCGAGCTGATCGGCGAGGACGAGCGGCTCGTCAGCCAGGCGAGCGCGCTCTTCCAGGGAGCGACGAGGATGACGATGCTGCTCGGTCCCCCGCTCGCCGGCGTGCTGATCGGCTTCATCGGCGCGCCCTCCGTCCTCCTCGTGGACGCCGCCACCTACGTCGTGGCGTTTCTGCTGATCGCGCTGTTCGTCCCGTCGACGGGGAAGCCTCGGGCCGAGCCCGAGGGGGATCGCGGCATCCGGGCCGGGCTCCGCTGGATCTCACAGGACCGGCTGATCCGCGTCTGGCGGATCGGGCTGATCGTCGGCGACATCGCCTGGCAGGCCGTCTTCATCTCGTTCCCCGTCCTGGTCGTCGCCCGGTACGCGGAGGACCCGCGGATCGTCGGCGCGCTGTTCGCAGCCTTCGGGCTCGGCGCCGTGGTCGGCAACACCATCTCCTTCCGGCTCGTCAGCCGCTTCGACGGACTGAGCCTGATCGGCTGGATCTCGATCGGGCAGGCGCTGCCGCTCTGGCTCCTCGTGCCCGAGGTTCCGGCTTGGGTGTCGGTGGCCGCGATGGGCATGTCCGGCTTGGCCAACGGGTTGATCAACCCGAGCTTCCACGCGATCATCACGCTCCGAATCCCGCCGTCCATGCGTCCGACCGTGATGTCGAGCCTCATGACCATGCACGCGATCGCGATGCCGATCGGCATCCTCGGCGCCGGCCCGCTGCTCGACGCGTTCGGCGTGGGCTCCGTGCTTGCGCTCTGTGCCGCGATCCAGACGGTCGTGATGGCCGCCGTGGCGATCGCTGCGCTCAGGGAACGCGCGCCCGCGTCTCCAGCTCGTTCGACTTCGCGCACAGTGCCGAGAACGCAGCCTGGAGAAAGTCGTTGGCGGCGCCCGCGGCGAGCGTCCAGGTGAGCGCGCGCCCGAAGCGCGGCGTCAGCATCTGACTCGCCGCGAGCGCGGCGGCGCTCCAGGTCCCGACGCACCGGGTGCAGGTGACGAGCTCGCCGACCGCGCGCTGGAGGCCTTCGCCCACCGGATGCTCGTCCTGCCCCTCGACGAACGGCTCGCGGACGAAGCTCGCGACCCGCTCGCGCGAGAGCGTCCGTGAGGCCTTGAACGTCGCCGCCGAGAGCGCCACGAGATCGAGCGCGGAGGCGGCCGGGGAGCGGCGGGAGAGCGCCGAGACGGCGCCCAGCCCGGCGAGGAAGGCGCCCGCGATCGCGGCGTAGGCCTCGTACGGCGGAGTCTCGGTCTGAGTTGCCACGAGGGCTAGCCTTCCCGCCATGCCGGAGTTCAAGACATCCGACGCCTACCGGCCGACCGGCGACCAGCCGCAGGCGATCGAGGAGATCTCCACGGGGCTCGAGGCAGGCGACCGGTTCCAGACGCTGCTCGGCGCGACCGGCACCGGCAAGACCGCGACGATGGCGTGGACGATCGAGCAGGTGCAGAAGCCGACGCTCGTGATCGCCCACAACAAGACGCTGGCAGCGCAGCTCTGCAACGAGTTCCGGGAGTTCTTCCCGGAGAACGCCGTCGAGTACTTCGTCTCGTACTACGACTACTACCAGCCGGAGGCGTACGTGCCTCAGGCGGATCTCTACATCGAGAAGGACTCGTCCCGGAACGACGACATCGACCGGCTGCGCCACTCCGCGACCTCGTCGCTCCTCTCGCGTCGCGACACGATCGTCGTCGCCTCGGTGTCCGCGATCTACGGCCTCGGCTCGCCGGAGGAGTACGAGAGCCGGCTCGTCACCCTCGCCGTCGGCGAGGAGACCGATCGGGACCTGATGCTCCGGAAGCTGATCGACATCCACTACACGCGCAACGACGCGTTCCTCGGGCGCGGCCGCTTCCGGGTGAAGGGCGACGTGATCGAGATCCAGCCGGCCTACGAAGAGTCGGCGTACCGCGTCTCGATGTTCGGCGACGAGGTGGAGGAGATCACGCACTTCGACCCGCTGACGGGCGAGGTCTTCGGCCGGATGGAGCTGCTGAACATCTTTCCGGCCACGCAGTACGTGACCTCGAAGCCGACGATCGAGCGCGCTGTCGAGGACATCCGGCACGAGCTCGAGGAGCAGGTGAAGTCGTTCGAGTCGGAGGGCCGGATGCTCGAGGCGCACCGGATCCGGCAGCGGACCGAGTACGACGTCGAGATGATGGTCGAGCTCGGCTTCTGCAACGGGATCGAGAACTACTCGCGGATCCTCGACGGCCGGCCGCCGGGCTCGGCGCCGTACACGCTGATCGACTACTTCCCGTCGGACTTCGTGGTCTTCATCGACGAGTCGCACCAGACGGTGCCGCAGATCGGCGGGATGTACGAGGGCGACCGGTCCCGGAAGCAGACGCTGGTGGACTTCGGCTTCCGGCTCCCCTCGGCGCTCGACAACCGCCCGCTGCGCTTCGACGAGTTCCTCGCGAAAGTGCCTCAGATGGTGTTCGTCTCGGCCACGCCCGGCCCGTACGAGCTCCGGCACTCGACCCGTGTCGCGGAGCAGCTCGTCCGGCCGACGGGCATCGTCGACCCCGAGGTCGAGCTGCGCGCGACGAAGAACCAGATCGACGACCTCCTCAACGAGATCCGGCGGCGGGAGGAGCTCGGCGAGCGGACGCTGGTCACGACGCTGACGAAGAAGATGGCCGAGGACCTGACCGACTACCTGCTCGAATCGGGCGTCAGGGCGCGCTACCTCCACTCCGAGATCGACACGCTCGACCGGATCCAGCTGATCCGCGAGCTCCGGCTCGGGGAGTTCGACGTGCTCGTCGGCGTGAACCTGCTCCGCGAGGGCCTCGACCTGCCCGAAGTGTCGCTGGTCGCGATCCTCGACGCGGACAAGGAAGGCTTCCTCCGCGGCAAGACGGCGCTGATCCAGACGATCGGGCGCGCGGCGCGCAACACGAACGGGAAGGTCCTCATGTACGCGGACAGGCAGACGGAGGCGATCAAGGGCGCACTCGACGAGACGGGTCGGCGCCGCGCCGTCCAGCTCGCGTACAACGAGGAGCACGGGATCACGCCGGAGTCGATCCGGAAGGGCGTCTCCGACATCGCGGAGTTCCTCGCGCTCGAGGCGCCGACCGTGCCGAAGGGGCGCCGGCGACGCGGCGCTCAGAAGGTCGACTCGATGCCGCCCGACGAGGTGCAGAAGCTGATCGTGAACCTCGAGGAGGAGATGTTCGCTGCCGCGGACGACCTCCGCTTCGAGTACGCGGCGAAGCTCCGCGACGAGATCAAGGAGCTCCGGCGCGAGCTTCTCGACGGAAGTCTCACGACTTCCGTCGACCCTGTGAAGCCGGGCGCCGCTGACGCGACGCGCGGCCCCGCCGCGTAGCGACCCTTCCTCGCCCGAGTTGCGCCTCGGCTGAACGGGCACCGCCCGTTCAGCGGCGGATCACGGTTCGCTGACGTACAAGAAGGCGATGCACATCTCGTCCGACGAGTTCTCGCCCCAGGTCTTCAGCTGACGGGTCGGGTTGGCGTGCTCGCAGCGGAGCGCGAGCCGGTCGCCGGGCGAGAAGGACGCCGCCGAGGCGAGGTGGTACTCGCGCTGCCAGTTGAAGTCCCAGCGCGGGACGCGGAGCAGGACCTCACGGCGGCCTGACGCCCGCTCGAGCGTCACCGAGCCGTTGCGGCCGAGCCGGTGCATGTGGAGGAGCAGCGAGTGGATGACGAAGCCGTTCGAGAGGTCCATGCCCGAGGTCAGTCGGAAGAGCTCGCGGGGGTCGGCGGCGAAGGAGTGGGGGACGCGGCTCTTCCTTGCCGGGATGCGGAAGCTCCGCGGGCTCAGCACCCAGCCGGCGTCGACGAGCGGCGCGTAGACGGCCCGCTTCTGGACGGTCTCGTCCGTCTTGAGCTGGACGACCGAGCGGTCGGGCGCGGCCCTCTTGACGGACTGGAGGTTGTAGTGGACCTGGAGCACGAGCCGCGATCCGGGCTGGACGCGGATCCCGGTGCCGCGCGCGAAGTCCGTGCCGAACGACCCAGGGACCCAGCCGGCGAGGAACTGGAAGCCGAAGGTCTGGCGCCCGGTCGCGCTCGGGCCGCCGTAACAGTCGTATCCCGCCCGCGCGTCCTCGCGCTCCCAGCCTTCGACGGTGGACGCGTTCGCCGGCGTGGCCAGGTAGAGGATGATGTGGTGCACCTGCCGCCGCTGGCCGGGCTGGACGTTCGAACCGGTGACGAACTGCGCGCGGTCGGGCACCCACGGCAGGACGAAGCAGCGGTAGTCGTCGTTGCTGCCGCGCCTCCGCGGCGTGTAGGCCGAGCCCATCGGGATGTGGACGTCGACCCGCGAGAGGCGGGGCGCGACGGACGGAAGCGTCCTGCCGGGCCGTGCCGCGTCGCCGCGCGGGCCGCGCCGGCCGGCCCACCGCACGATCGTCGCGATCTGCTCGTTCGTGAGCGTCGGGTCGAAGAGGTACCGGCGCAGCTTCGAGTCCGCGTGCCACGGCGGCATCGCGCGGCGCTGGACGGCCGCTGCGACAGCGTCCCGGTTCCGGTAGGCGTCCAGGTAGCCCGTGAGCTTGAAGGGCGCGATCCCTCCGGCGAAGTGGCAGCCCGTGCACCGTGAGTCGAGGATCGGCTTGACGTCCTGGAAGTACGTCGGCCGGTTCGGGGCGGCGTGGCCGAATCCCACGAGGGCGACGGCAACCGTGGCGGCCGCGCCAGCGACGATGATCGAGAAGAGTCTCCGCATGAAATCGCTAGCCAAGTGGCTAGATTCACGACCTTTTCACGAGGATATCGCTTCAACTTCTCCACCGGATCTGCATAGGATCGGGCGTTCACATTTCAGGGGAACCAGGGAGAGGAGTCACGTTGAAGAGATTCGGACGTCTCGGCGCCGCCGTGCTCGCGGTCGGCGTCCTGACAACGCTGACCTTTGCCGGTTCGGGTGCGGGGCACGGAAAGAAGCCCAAGCCCGGCCCGCTGACGGACAAGGCGATCATGTTCGCCTCCGACGGCATGCGCCCGGACCTCATGGAGCGCTACGTCGACAAGGGGCTGATGCCCACCTTCAAGGATCTGATCAAGCGCGGAGTTCGCGGGAACAACGGCCTGTTGCAGGGGTTCCCGCCCAACACGGGCGTCGGCTGGCACACCCTCGCCACCGGCACCTGGCCGGGTGAGCACGGCTCGACGAACAACACGTTCCATCGGACCGGCGCCGGCTTCGATACCACGACGAGCTTCTCGACGAACGGGATCCTCCAGGCGGACACGATCCTCCAGTCGGCCGAGCGGTCCGGCAAGAAGGTCGTCGCCATGGAGTGGGTCGCGGCTCGTGCGTTCAGGCCGGAGCTCCAGGGGCCGGTGGTCGACTTCCGGACCTTCATCGGAGGCCGCGGAATCGCGCTGAACTTCGACCTGCCCGGTCAGCCGGCGCTCGCGAACAGCTTCGGCGTCCAGTACCAGCGGCAAGACCTTGCGGCGGCCGCGGGATGGACGAACGTGCCAGCGTCGTTCAGCCCGGCGAAGGAAGCGACGTTCACGCAGAACAACTCGCAGATTCCGGGCAACGGCCTCTGGAACGTCTACATCTACGACTCCACCAACAACGGGTCGGTCGACTACGACCGGGTCGTGATCGTCAACAGCGCCGACGCGAAGGACGGCAGCAAGAGCGTCGCGAACCTCGCGCGCGGCGACTGGGCCGACGCGAAGCTGAAGCTCGTCTCCGGCTCGCTTTCGGGGCGGACGGCCGGCTTCTACGCGAAGCTGATCGACCTCAACTCCGACGCCTCGCGCTTCCGCATCTACTTCACCTCCGTCCAGCGGGTGAACGCGACCTACAACGCGCTCGGGCCCGCCGGCTCGGACGCGTTCGCGGAGACGCTGGCCGCCGACTTCCCGACCTCGACGGCGGCGGACTTCGCCCCGCTCGAGGCCCTGATCGTCGACGAGGACACGTACGTCGAGCAGGGGCTGATGTGGAAGGACTCGATCTTCGCGTACCTCCACTACATCTTCGAGACGCTCGACTACGAGCCCGACATGCTCTTCCTCGGCAACCCGGTGACGGACGAGTTCAGCCATCAGTTCCTCGGGCTCCTGGCGCCGACGGATCCCGACGGGCGGCCGAACCCGTACTACGACGACGTCAACGGTGACGGCACGAAGGACGGACTGCTCTCGAAGCGCGAGGGCTACATCCGCGCCGCGTACGCGGAGGCGGACGAGACCCTCGGGCTCGGCCGCGAGCTCATGGGCAAGCGGGACACGACCGTGATGGCGTCCTCGGACCACGGCTTCGCGCCGCAGTGGCTCGCCATCAACGCGCGCAAGCTGCTGTTCGAGACCACGGTCGACGGGATGTCCGTCCACCCGAGCGGCAACCCGGCGGCTGTGCACTCGAGCGGCACGCCGCTCAGCAACTGCCGTGCGCAGCCGATCCCGGCGCCGCCGGGCGGCACGGCGCCCGCCGAGCTCGCGAAGGTCTGCTGGGCCGGCGGCACCGCGCAGATCTACGTCAACCCGACGCTGCCGACGGGCACCACGTATGAGGAAGTTCGCGACGCGGTGATCGCGAAGTTCTCCTCGCTCACCGACCCGGCGACGCCGGGCCGCCAGGTGATCCTCAAGGTGATGAAGAAGGAGGAGCTGCGGAACGTCGACGGCACCGACTCGCTGCATCCGAACCGCAGCGGTGACGTCGTCGTCGTCTCGAGGCCGCCGTACCAGTTCGACGCGGCGACCGCGGGCCAGACGATCGCGTTCTCGCAGTTCTTCGGCCAGCACGGCTACCTGCCGGACCTGGTCGACCTGAAGCGCAACATCAACATGCACGGGACGTTCGTCGCGTCCGGTCCGGGAATCCAGCACTTCTCCGCTGCGAAGAACGGGATCCGGGCGATCGACGTCGCCCCGACGCTCGCCTTCCTGATGGGGATCGAGGGCCCGCAGAACGCCCGCGGCAAGATCCTCTTCTCGATCGTCGAGGGGAGCGGCGATCTGCGTGAGATCACGATCCTGAACGTCAGCGACTGGCACGCGCAGATCCCACCGTCGCCGTCGACCGAGGCGTCCGATGTCGTCCTCGGCACGAACGGCCTCCCGTCCACGGATCCGCCGACGCCGCTCGGGCCGACGTTCGCGCTCGGCGGTGCCGCGTTCCTGGACACCTGGTTCGACGAGTACCGCGAGGACGTGCGGAACGGCGAGCTGACGCTGGCCGGCGGCGACTCGTTCGGCGGCGCCACGCCGCCGATCGCGAACGCGTTCGGCGACAAGCCGGTCCCGCCGATCATGAACATGATGGGCTTCGACGCCGAGGCGGTCGGAAACCACTCCTTCGACCGCGGGCAGGAGTACTACCGCGAAGAGCTGATCCCGCTCGCCGACTTCCCCGTCATCTCGGCGAACGTCGTGTGCGGACAGCTCGAGCCGGGGGTGTGCGACAAGCTCGGACGGACGCCGGACGAGTGGAAGCCGTCAGCGACGTACCGCTTCGGCGACGTGAAGGTCGGCGTCGTCGGCTTCACGACCGAGGACACTCCGAGCCTCCTGTTCCCGGGGAACCTCGGTCCGTTCGTCCTGACCGACGACATCACGGCCGTGAAGAACGAGGCCGCGAGGCTCGAGCGTCAGGAGCTGGACGCGATCGTCGCGCTCGGCCATGAGGGCGTCAACGGCGGGACGCTGACTGCGCCCGTCGGCCCGCTCGTCGACATCGCAGATGCGGTCGACGACAACGTCGATGCGGTGATCGGGGACCACAACGACTTCCAGGTCCTCACCACGCGTCCGAACGGCGTCCTCCTGACGGAAAACCGCGGCAAGGGCATCCGCTTCACGCGGATCCGGCTCGTCATCGACGACGACCGGGAGCAGGTCATCTACAAGACGGCCGACTTCCACCGGCCCTGGAACATCGGGGTGACACCTGACCCGGCGATTCAGGCGGTGATCGACGAGCTGCGCGAGGACCTCGCTCCGATCTTCAGCGTGAAGATCGCGGACTCCGGCGTGGCCATCCCGCGCTCGGACGAGTGCGGACGCGCCGACGGCCGCTTCTGCGAGTCGAAGGTCGGGAACTTCGTCACGGAGGCGATGCTCAAGACGTACGCAGGGGCCCCGAACAACGCCGAGTTCGCGATCACGAACTCGGGCGGTCTCCGGGCGGATCTGACCTGTCCTGACGTCATCAACAACGACGACTTCTGCCCCACGTACGCCACGCCGCCCCCGCCGTTCAGCATCACGCGCGGGTCGGTCAACGGCGTCCTCCCGTTCGGGAACATCGTCGCGATCGTGCCGAACGTGACCGGACCGGAGCTGAAGACGATGCTGGAGCACGGCATCTCGGCGATGCCGGCCGCGAACGGCCGGTTCCCGCAGGTGGCGGGGCTGTGCTTCACGTACGACATCCAGCAGGCAGCCGGGAGCCGGGTGACGAGCGTCGTCCGGCAGGCGGCGAACGGCAGCTGCACGGGCGCGCCCGTGGACCTGTCCGCCGCCGGCGGCCCCTACCGCGTGATCGAGAACGACTTCATGGCGTTCGGCGGAGACGGCTATCCGAACTTCTCCAGCCGGATGACGACGCTGGACATCATGGAGAACGTGGTCGGCGACTACGCGGCGCTGAACTCGCCGATCAATCCGACGACGCTGCAGAACCGCATCGAGTGCACGGACAGCAACCTGGGCGCTGCGCCCGCCTGTCCGGCCAAGACGGCTGAGTCGTAGGAGCTGAGGCGACCGGGAGCCCGCCGCTTCGGCGGCGGGCTCCCGCGTCCTTACGAGCCGGCGTTCTCGGCGACGTAGCTCGAGACGGCAGCGATCTCGTCGTCGCTCAGCCGGCCCTCGAAGGCCGGCATGCCTCCGCCGCCGCTCCGGACCTGCGCCTCCACGGTCGCTGCGTCCGGCTGGACGTCGTCGAGGTTGGGACCGGTCGAGCCGCTCGAGCCGGCCGCGGCGAGCGTGTGGCAGCTGCCGCACCCGGCGCTCGCGAAGACGGCCGCGCCGTCGGCGCCGCCCTCCGTGGTCGTCGCGGCGGTCGTTCCGCCGCCGGAATCGTCGTCGTCCCCGCCGCAGGCGCTCAGCCCGAGGGCCGAGACCGCAAGGACCGCTGCGAGGATCCACACATGAGGTCGCATTCTGCCTCCTTGGTACGCGGAGCCTAGCTGGGCGGATCTAAGGTGCCCGCATGACGCTCGGCGAAATCCTCTCGATCCTCGTCGGCGGTCTGGTGGTCGGCGCGCTCGGCAGGCTCTCGGTCCCGGGGCGCGACCCGATGCCGCTCTGGCTGACGGTCCTGATCGGGATCGTCGGCTCGATCGCCGGTGGGATGGTCGCGATCTCGCTGGGGTGGGGAGTGGGCGGGATCTTCGTCCTGTCCGTGCTCGCCGCGACATTCATCGTGATCGCGTTCCGGCTCTTCGTGTTCAAGCGGCCGCTGACGGGCCCTGGCGCGCGCGGCTAGCCGGTTTCCACTCGGCCGACGGCGGGAACGCCGTCTCCGTCTACACCTCGGAAGGAGACGGCATGGGCATCATCGCGTTCATCATCCTGGGGCTCCTCGCGGGCTTGATCGCGAAGGCGATCCTGCCCGGCGACGACCCCGGGGGCCTCATCCTCACGACCATCATCGGCGTGATCGGGGCGATCCTGGGAGGATTCCTCGCGGGCGCGCTGTTCGACGCCGATCCGATGGACGAGTTCTTCGACATCTCGAGCTGGCTCACCGCCATCGTCGGAGCGCTCGTCCTGCTCGTGATCTACCGAATGGTTGCCGGCAGACGCCCGGTCACCTAACCGCGAAAGGAGAACCCATTGGGTGGTATCAGCCTGGGCGGGATCCTGGTCATCGTCGGGATCATCCTCGCCATCGTCTGGAACCTCTGGATCGGCATCATCATCGCGCTGATCGGGCTCATCGCCTTCGGAGGCTTCGCGCGGGGCCGCTGGTACTGACGGTCTAGCCGTCGGCGGGAGCCGGCTGGGCGGCGAGCGGCCCGCGGCCGCGCGGGAAGCGCCGGACCGCGGTGAGCCCCCAGTCGTCCTCCCGCCAGATGTACGTCTCGACGGTCAGCGCCTCCTCTTCGACCTCGTAGACGAGCAGTCCTCGGGCCTCGCCGCGCCGGTTCGGCCTGGGCTGGCCCAGGCCCGGCGCGATCGCGACGGTTGCGCCCCGGATGTCGCCGTGGACGACCTCGAACTCGTGCCGCTCGCTGAGCGCGGCCTGGTGGATATGGCCGGCGAGGATCAGCTCGGCGCCCGCGTCCACGAGCGCCGCAAGCACCTTGCTCCGCCTGGCGACCGGCTTCTTCCGGGAGCGCCACGGAGCTCCGAGCAGGTGGTGGTGGAGGACGGCGACCCGGAGTGCGCCGTCGGGGTGCTCGGCGAGCAGCTCGCGAGCCCTCTGGAGCTGAGCGGTTCGCAGGCGCCCGGACTGCTGGAGCCAGGGCCGGACGGAGTTCAGTCCGACGACGACGAGCGTGTCGGACCGGTAGACGGGCTCGGTCGTCTCCCAGTGGCGCTCGAACTGGCGCCAGGTCCTCGTGAAGCGGGCGATCGGCGTGTAGGGAATGTCGTGGTTCCCGGGGACGGCGACGACGGGAGATCCGAGACCGCGGAGGAACCGCGCCGCGCGGTCGTGCTGGTCGGGCCGGCCGCGATGTGTCAGGTCGCCGCTGGCCACGATCAGCTCGGGCTGGACGCGCTCGACGAGCGCTTCGATGCCGGGCTCGAGGCGGGCGTCGTCGTGTCGTCCGAAATGCAGGTCGGAAAGGTGCAGAACCCGTGTCCGTACCCCGGCCACAGCCGGGGCAGGCTATACACTCAGAATCGTGGTCGATGAGCCCACAGAGATCTTCGACGACCTCTATCTCGGGCTGAGAGCGGGCGGCGCGCTGCGGAAGAAGCGGCGCGGAGAGCCGCTCACGAGCGACGAGGAGGAGGCGCTCGGGAGATGGCAGCGGCTCTCGAAGGTGCGCAAGGCGGTGACGCTCGGGGCGTTCACGCTCGGCACGTTCGGGCTCGGGTTCACGATCGGCGGCCTCATCTTCGGCAAGTGGCGTAGGGCCTAGGCCGTCGCCTCCGGAGGAAACGCCCGGCGCGGCGCGAAGCCGCCGGGGTGATCGTCGATCGCGACGAAGAGGTCTGCCTCGAGGCCCGGCGCCACGGGATCGTGCTGGCGCGTCCGCTGTTCTGGTCGGTCGTGCTCGCCGGGATCGGAGGCGTCGCGTCCACGGCGCCGTGGCCGGCCTCGCTCGGCGGGAACCTCCTCGTGGCGCTTGGGGCGTTCGTCGGGTTCCGGGCGGTCTGGAAGTGGGAGCGGACTCGCGTCGTCGTCACCACGGAGAAGGTCTTCGTCGCGAGCGGCACGTGGCGCCGCCGGGCGCGGGCGGTGCGGCTAGGCGCGGTAGAGGCCGTGGAGCTCGAACAGACCCTCGCCGGCCAGCTACTCGGCTACGGAACGGTCATCGTCGGCCCACTGGCCCTCGACCACATCCCGAAACCGAAGTCCGTCTACCACCTGGTAGACCGCCTAGCCAGCTAACGCCGTGGCCCTCCGGGCCACGGCGAGTGTCTGACACTCGCCGCGGCTCGCGGAGCCGTGTCGAAAGCGTGCCGGAATCGTCTCTTCGAGCCCTGGCGGCGGGCTTGGCGGCCTAGCGTCGGCGCATGGCGCGAATCCTCCGCCGCGAGCTCCCAGACGGGTACTTCCACATCACGTCCCGCGCCGTCCACCAGACGATGCTGTTCGAGGACGACGAGGACCGCCGTGCGTTCCTGACGCTCCTGAAGAGCGCCGTCAGACGCTGGACGCTCGGCCTCCACGCGTACTGCCTCCTCGGCACGCACTACCACGCAGTGCTCGACGGCCCGGTCGAGCGCCTCTCGCCGGCCGTCCAGTGGTTCCAGAGCCACTACGCCCGCGAGCACAACGCCCGCTTCGGCCGCCGTGGAGCCCTCTTCGCCGAGCGCTTCGCCTCCTGGGTGATCCACGACGAGCACCACTACGACGCGGCGCTGGAGTACGTCCGGATGAACCCGGTCCGCGCCGCCCTCGTCATCGATCCGGACGACTGGCCGTGGACCGCCGTCCGACCCAGAAGCGAACATCTGTTCCCCCATGCCCACGAAGCTAAACTGGCCTGTTATGGCCCAGGACGAACTCGTCGTTCACGGCGCCCGGGAGCACAACCTCAAGGACATCACGGTCCGTCTCCCGCGGCACAAGCTGATCTGCGTCACAGGGCTCTCGGGCTCCGGAAAGTCGAGCCTTGCGTTCGACACGATCTACGCCGAGGGCCAGCGCCGCTACGTCGAGTCGCTCTCCGCCTACGCGCGCCAGTTCCTCCAGATGATGGAGAAGCCGGACGTGGACTCGATCGACGGCCTCAGCCCGGCGATCTCGATCGACCAGAAGACGACGAGCCGCAACCCGCGGTCCACCGTGGGCACCGTCACCGAGATCTACGACTACCTGCGCCTGCTCTTCGCACGCGTCGGCCGGCCGCACTGCCCGGTCTGTGGGCGCCCGATCGCGGGGCAGTCGCTCGACCAGATCGTGGAGCAGGTGCTGCGGCTCGACGAGGGGACGCGGTTCACCGTGAACGCGCCCGTCGTGCGCGACCGCAAGGGCGAGTACAAGGACGTCCTCGAGGAGCTCCGCCGCGACGGCTTCACCCGCGTGAAGGTGGACGGTGAGCAGCGGCTGCTCGAGGAGGACATCGTCCTCGACAAGAAGTTCAAGCACACGATCGAGGTCGTCGTCGACCGGCTCGTGATGAAGCCCGATCTCCGGCAGCGGCTCACGCAGTCGATCGAGACCGCCACCTCGCTCGCCGAGGGGCTCGTCGTCATCGACGTGATCGACGGCCAGGAGCTCACGTTTTCGGAGAACCTCGCCTGCCCCGACCACGGCGTCTCGCTCGCCGAGCTCGAGCCGCGCGTCTTCTCCTTCAACTCGCCGCACGGCGCCTGCCCACGCTGCACCGGGCTCGGCGCGCAGCTCGAGATCGACCCCGACCTGCTCGTCC
>DATBMH010000030.1:0-50280 GCA_036554945.1 Gaiellaceae bacterium
GGCCGCCTACACGCTCTTTACGCCCAATAAATCCGGACAACGCTTGCCCCCTACGTATTACCGCGGCTGCTGGCACGTAGTTAGCCGGGGCTTCTTCTGGAGGTACCGTCACCCTCTGGGCTATTAACCCGAGTGGCTTCGTCCCTCCTGAAAGCGGTTTACAACCCGAAGGCCTTCTTCCCGCACGCGGCGTCGCTGCGTCAGGCTTTCGCCCATTGCGCAAGATTCCCTACTGCTGCCTCCCGTAGGAGTCTGGGCCGTGTCTCAGTCCCAGTGTGGCTGATCGTCCTCTCAGACCAGCTACGGATCGGAGCCTTGGTGAGCCATTACCCCACCAACAAGCTAATCCGCCGCGGGCTCATCCTCAGCCGGAAGCCGAAGCCACCTTTTCTGACGAGCCCGAAGGCTCGAAAGGCTATCCGGTATTAATCCGGGTTTCCCCGGGCTATCCCAGTGCCGAGGGCAGATTACCCACGTGTTACTCACCCGTTCGCCGCTTTCCCCGGACCCGAAGGTCCGGTTCTCGCTCGACTTGCATGTATTAAGCGCGCCGCCAGCGTTCGTCCTGAGCCAGGATCAAACTCTCCGTGAAGGAACTGGTGTCAGATCCGACCGAAGTCGGCTGATCAACTCGTTCACCTTGAGCTTGAGCTCAAAGGTCTGACCATCGACCGAAGTCGACGGCAGACGGGTTAACTTGAGCCCGGCCTTCTCAGGCAAGCCTGAGCCGGCCAGGTCTCGGCGTTTCACGCACGCTGTTGAGTTTTCAAAGACCGTCGCTGCTGGACGACGTAAAAAAGCCTCCGACTCGCGCCAGAGGCCCCAGGGAGATCCGAACTTGCGGTTCGTATCCGTCCTTCTAGGGGCGCTCCAGTCGTCGATGGACAGGGACTTTTCAACGCCGCCCGACCGGGCAGCCCGCGTATGGTACCAGCGCCTAGGGCACTGTCAAGCGGGCGTACCGGCGCCTTCCGGCCTGGAGCAGAGCGCCCTCGAGCGTCGAGCGCGGCAGGTCGAGCTCCGTCACGACGTCGCCGTTCAGGCGCATGCCGCCCTGCGCGATGAGCCGCCGGGCTTCGCTCGTCGTCATGCCGAAGGCGGAGGCAAGCAGCGCCGGCAGGTGGACCGGGTCGCCGTCGGCGAGCGCGATCTCGGGCACGTCGTCCGGGGCCTGGCGCTCGCGGACCACGCGCGTGAAGTGCTCCTCGGCCGCCCGAGCGGCCTCCTCGTCGTGCGCGCGGGTGACGATGAAGCGGGCCAGCCGCAGCTTCGCCTCCATCGGGTCGCCGGCGAGGGGGTCCTCGTCGGTTTGCATCACGAGGCGGTAGTAGTCGGGCAACAGCTCGTCGGGGATCCGCATCGTCTTGCCGAACTGCTCCTCCGGCTCCTCGATCAGCGCGATGTAGTTCCCGCGGGAGCCGCTCATCTTCGTCTTGTCCCAGCTCGCGATCAACGGCGTGGTGAGCACGAGCTGCGGCTCGAGTCCGTAGGCCGCCATGACCTCGCGGCCGGCGAGGAGGTTGTACAGCTGGTCGGTGCCGCCGAGCTCGACGTCAGCCTCGACCGCGACCGAGTCGTACGCCTGCATGAGCGGATAGAGGAGCTCCGAGACCGAGATCGGCTCGTTCGCGGCGAAACGCTTCGCAAAGTCGTCGCGTTCGAGGATGCGCGCCACCGTGATCGTCCGTGCGAGGCGCACGACGTCGGCGTAGGAGAGCTTCGACAGCCACTCGCCGTTGAACCGGACCTCCGTCCGCTCGGGAACGAGGATCGTGTACGCGGACTCGAAGAACCGCTCGGCCATCCGGTCGATCTCGGCGTCGTCGATCACGGGGCGCTCGGCCGACCGGCCCGAGGGATCCCCGATCCGCGTGGTGTAGTCGCCCACGATCAGGACACCGGTGTGCCCCTCGTCCTGGAAGGCGCGCATCCGTTGGAGCGGGATCCCGTTGCCGATCGTGATGTGCGGCGCCGTGACGTCGATGCCGAGCTTCACGCGCAGCGGTCGTCCCTTGGCGAGCTTCTTCTCGAGCTCGCCTGCAGGCAACACGTCGACAGCGTTTCTCGTGAGCTCCGCGACTCCCATGTCCGGCTGGCGAGTCTAGACTCCCGGCGTCTTGCGTTTGCTCCGCCGCAACGATTCCGCGGCGCCGGCCAAGAGGCGCAGGATCAGGAAGCTCCGTCTACTGATCCTCATGCTCGCGCTCTTCGTGCTGGCGTGGGCCTCATTCACGTTCGGTCTCGTCACCGCCGTGGCCAGCGAGGCACCCAAGTGCGACCCGGCCCGCCAGCAGCACCAGGTCAACACGAAGATCTACGACTCGAGCGGCAACAAGATCCTCGCGGTCCTCCGTGGGTCCGAGAACCGCGTACTCGTCGACTACGACGACATCTCGCCGCTCATGAAGCAGGCGATCGTGGCCGTCGAGGACCGCCGGTACTTCGAGCACCGCGGCGTCGACATGCGCGCGATCGGCCGGGCGCTCTGGGCCGACCTGCGCCAGCAGAGCGTCGTCCAGGGCGGTTCGACGATCACACAGCAGTTCATCAAGAACTCGTGCAGCGACACGAGCCGCTCGATCGGCCGGAAGGTCCGTGAGGCCACTCTGGCGTGGGGACTCGAGCAGCGCTGGTCGAAGAAGAAGATCCTCACCGCGTACCTGAACACCGTGTACTTCGGGAACGGCGCGTACGGGATCGACCAGGCGTCGCGCACCTACTTCGGCCACCGCGCGAAGAAGATGGCGCTCTGGGAGGTCGCGCTCCTCGCCGGCATCCCGGCCGACCCGAGCCGCTTCGACCCCGTCGCGAACCCGAGGGCTGCGCGCCAGCGCCGGAGGACCGTCCTCCGGACGATGCTCCAGCTCGGCGCGATCACGCCGGAGCAGTACCGCCGCGCGGACCGCGAGCCGCTGCCGAAGGACGTGCGCCCGCCGGACACGCGCGGCCCTGGCGGGTACTTCGCGAACTACGTCACCCAGCAGCTCGTCGACAAGTACAAGACGCGGGGTGTCTTCGGCGGCGGGCTCGTCGTGCACACGACGCTCGACCTCGGCCTGCAGAAGCTCGGGCACCGCGCCATCGCCCGCTGGCTCAAGGACGAGGACGGCCCGGCCGCGGCGCTCGTCGCCGTCGATCCGAGGGACGGGGCGATCAAGGCGATGATCGGCGGCTCGAACTTCCGCGAGAGCCAGTTCAACCTCGCCGTCCAGGGCGAGCGGCAGGCCGGATCGTCCTTCAAGCCGTTCGTGCTCGCTGCGGCGCTCGAGCAGGGGATCGCGCCGGACACGACGTTCGTCTCGAAGCCGACGACGATCTTCCTCGGAGACAAGGGCTGGCCGGTCTCGAACTACGAGGACGCCTACCTCGGCCCGATCAACCTCGAGACGGCGACGGTGCACTCCGACAACGCCGTCTACGCCCAGCTGACCGCGCTCGTCGGCCCGAAGACCGTCCGTCAGACCGCGCAGCGACTCGGGGTGACGAGCCGCCTGAACGACTACTTCGCGATCGGGCTCGGCGCCGAGGCGGTCAACCCGCTCGAGATGGCCCGGGCGTTCTCGACGTTCGCCAACCGCGGCCGTCGCGTGGACGGCTCGATCTTCGGGAACCGGCCGCGCGCGATCTCGTGGGTGCACCACGTCGGCGAGAAGCGCCGCGCGAATGCGCCCGTCCAGCGTGAGGTCCTCGATCCCGAGAAGGCCGACCTGATCAACGACATCCTCCAGAAGGTCGTCCGCCAGGGGACCGGGCGGAAGGCCGCGCTCTCGGATCGGCCTGTCGCCGGCAAGACCGGCACGACGGAGAACTACGGCGACGCGTGGTTCGTCGGGTACACGCCACAGCTCGCCGTCGCCGTCTGGGTCGGCTACCCGAACAACCTGACGCCGATGCTGACCGAGTACGACGGCGACGCGGTCGCGGGCGGGACGTACCCGGCAGTGATCTGGAAGTCCTTCATGGAGTCGGCGTTGAAGTACCTCGAGGAGGAGCCGGCGTACTTCGACCCGCCGAGCCTCCCGTACTCGGTGCCGCTGAGCGTCGTGCAGCGCGGCGGCAAGGTGCTGATCGACAACGGCCTCTGCCGGGAGTCCAAGAACGTCTGGTACTTCTCCGGCCAGGCGCCCGCCGGCGAGGCGCCGTGCAAGCGCAACGAGGTCGAGGTGCCTCGGGTCGTGGGCTCGACGCTGGAGGACGCGAAGGAGCGGCTCGCCGCCCAGCCGCTCGACTACGACGTGATCTACAAGCCGGCGAGGGCCGGGCAGCGGCTCGACCTCGTCCTCGGCCAGATCCCGCGCGGCGGAACGCTCTCGGCGTACGACGAGGTGACGCTGATCCTGGCACGGCCGCGGTACGGCGTGGTGCCCAGCGTGGTCGGGATGCGGATCCCGAACGCGATCAGACGGCTCGAGAAGCTCAAGCTCCAGCCCGCGGTCGAGGGCGACGCCGCCCAGGGACGCGTGATCCGGCAGGAGCCTCGCGGCGGCAGCGTCGCCGCAGCGCCCGGTCTCCCCATCCGGCTCGTCGTCTCCAGCGGCGCAAGCGCTACGGCCGGAGCGGGCGGCTGAGGAACCGGGAGCCGGCAAGCCCGTAGCGCCACGGCTGCTCGGCGGCCTTGGTGATCCCGACACGCGGACCGACCGCGATCTCCGGCACGGACTCGCGCGCGAGGAGCTCGAACGGCTGCTCGTCGAGTGGCCGGCCGTCGTGCTCTCGCGTGATCCCGAGCGCTTGACAGAGCCGCCCCGGGCCCGCGGCGAGCAGGCGCGGGTCACCGAGACCGCGGCGCTCGCGCATCGCCTCCACCCCGTGTGCCGGCTCGAGCGCCCGGATCAGGACGGCGCTCGCGACCCCCTCCTCCTCGCACACGAAGTTGAGGCACCAGTGGATCCCGTACGAGCGGTAGACGTAGGCGTGGCCGGGCGGGCCGAACATCGACGCGTTGCGCTCGGTCCTGCCGCCGTAGCCGTGCGCCGCCGGGTCCTCGTGGTCGTACGCCTCGACCTCGACGATCGGGCCGCCCACTCCGGCCACCAGCAGCGTCACGCCGACGAGGTCCGGCGCGACCTCGTGGACGGAGCGCGCGAAGAAGTCCCTGCCGAGGCTCATCCGTCCCTCGCGCGGCGCGCGTCGTAGCGGACGAGCGCCGGAATCGCGACGGCAACCACCACGGTGCCGACGACGCTCAGGACCCCGCCCGAGACGATCGAGGCCCGAACGCTCGTCAGCTCCGCGACGATGCCGGCCTCCACGTTGCCGATCTCCGGTGCGCCGGCGACCTGCGCGAGCTCGATCCCGGAGACCCGACCGCGCATCGAGTCGGGCGTCTCCGTGAGGAGGATGTTCCCTCGGAGGACCGCGCTGACGAAGTCTGCGGCGCCCGCCACCGCGAGGAAGAGCAACGCGAACCAGACGCTCTCGGCGAACCCGACGACGGCGATGGCCACCCCCCAGCCGGCCGCGGCGATGCAGACCGCGAGCCCCTGGCGGCGCACGGTCATCATCCAGCCCGACGTCACGGACGCGGCGAAGGCGCCGGCCGAGGTCGCGCCGTACAGCAGCCCGAGCACGCCCGCGCCGCCCCCGAGCTCCTCCGCAAAGGCCGGGAAGAGGGCGCGCGGCATCCCGAAGATCATCACCATCGTGTCGACGAGGAAGATGCCGAGCAGCACGTCCTTCCGCAGGACGTACCGGAACCCGTCCGCGATCGATCGGAGGCTGGGCCGGTCGGCGTCCGGGGCGGCCGGCGCCGGCGGTAGGAGCCAGATCGCGAGGAGCGACGCGGCGAAGGTGGCGATGTCGATCGCGTACGCGCCTGCAACGCCGACCACGGTGATCAGCGCGCCGCCCATGACCGGTCCGGCCACGCGCGCCAGGGTGGAGACGACATCCTCGACGGTGATCGCCGCCAGCAGCTGGTCGTCCCGCACGAGCCGCGGCGTGAGCGCGTTCCGGGCCGGCCGCTGGAACCCGTAGGCGGCGGTGCCGAGCGCCTCGGCCGCGAAGAGGAACCAGACGGCGGGGTCCGGCAGGAGCGCGTTCACGACCAGCCCGCCGGTCACGAGGAGGAGCGCGAGGTCGGACAGCAGCAGCATCCGGCGCCGGTCGACGGCGTCCGCGACCGCCCCGCCGTAGATCGGGACGATCAGCAACGGGACGAGCGCGGCGATCCCGAGGAGGCCCACGACCAGCGTCGATCCGGTCTCCTGGTAGACCTGGTACGGAATCGCGACCGTCGTGATCTGGCTGCCGATCGCCGAGATCCCGGTGCCGAACCAGAGCCGCCTGAAGTCGCGTGACTCCCTGAGCGGCCGGATGTCGACGACGAACCGAGCGAACGGGCCGCGCTCCGGCGGCGGCTCGCGCCCGATGTCCGTCACCTAGAAGAGCTGTTCGTCTTCTTGCGGCTTGGCGGTCGCCTCGAGCAGCCGGTTCGCCCGGCGGCCGAGATCGGCGAGGTCGACCCGTCCGCTCTGCGCGCCGGTCGAGATCCGCTTCGCGAGGTCGAGCGCGGAGTCGATGATCTGCGCGTTCGCCGCGGCCTCCTGGCCCATCTCGTGGAGGATCGTCCGCTCGGTGCGGCCGGCGATGATCGGGTCGGGCACGCCCTCGATCCAGACGCGCGTCCTGCGGCCGCCGCCGCGGTCGTCGCCGGTCAGCGGCTCGAGGGCGTAGATCTTGTCGGCGCGGGCGTACTTCCCGAAGCCGAGGAAGACCATCCGGTTCGCGCCGTTCGCCATGACGCGATTATCGCTGGGCTACGCGATGGCGGAGCGGAGCGTCTCGACCACGTACTCCTGGTCGCCGCGCTCGAGCTGTGGGAAGAACGGCAGCGCCATCGTCCTGGCGGAGATGGCCTCCGCGATCGGACAGAGGCCCTCCGCGAAGCCGAACTGCTCGCGCAGGTAGCCCTGGAGGTGGATGCAGGGGACGTACTCGGCGACGTCCACCCCGCCCTCGCGCAGGTCGGCCATCACGCGGGCGCGGTCGATCTCCGGCGCGAGGGCGACGACGTAGACGAACCACGAGCGGCGGTGTTCCTCGTCGTCGGCCGGCGCGACCTCGACGCCGTCGACGTCCTCGAGGAGCTCCGCGTAGCGGGCAGCAGCTTCGGTGCGGAGCTCGAGCGCGCGGTCGAGCTTCTCGAGCTGTGCGATGCCGATCGCCGCCTGCACGTCCGTCCAGCGGTAGTTGAACCCGAGGCGGACGTGGTTGAACCAGCCGCCGCCCTCGTACGAGCGGCCCTGGTTGCGGAGGCTGCGGACGAGCTTCCACGTCTCCTCGTCGTGCGTCACGACGACGCCGCCCTCCCCGGTAGCGAGCTGCTTGTTCGGGTAGAAGCCGAAGACCGCCGGCGGGCCGTGCGAGCCGATCTGGCGGCCCTTGTACTCGGCGCCCAGCGCCTCCGCGGAGTCCTCGATCAGCGCGAGACCGTGGCGGTCGGCGATCGCGACCAGCTCGTCGAGCTCGCAGGGATAGCCGAACATGTCGACGGCGACGATCCCCTTCGTCCGCTCCGTGATCGCAGCCTCGACGGCGGCGGGATCGATGTTCCAGGTCTTCGGGTCGACGTCGACGAACACCGGCGTCGCTCCCTCGAAGAGAAAGCAGTTGGCGGTTGCGGCGAACGACAGCGGCGTCGTGATCACCTCGTCGCCCTCGCCGATCCCGGCGGCGCGGACCAGCATGTGGAGCCCCGCGGTGCCACTCGACACGGCCGCGGCGTGCGGCGCTCCGACCCGTTCCGCGATCAGCTCCTCGAATCGGTCGATCGTCGGCCCGAGCGACAGCCGCCCAGACCGCAGCACGTCGAGGACGAGCTCCTCCTCCCGCTCGTCGATCCAGGGTCGCGCCAGCGGGACCCGGCGCGTCGCCTGTGTCACGCCTGCGCTGGTGCCGGAGCCTGCGACGGGATCGTCGCGTACTCGAGCCAGTGCGACCAGCGCTCGCTGCCGCCCCGGACCGTGTCCAGGTACGCCTTCTGCAGCTTCAGCGTGACCTCGCCCGGAGGGCCGACCTCCTGGTCGTCAACCGACCGGATCGGCGTCACCTCGGCGGCGGTCCCCGTCATGAAGATCTCGTCCGCGAGGTAGAGGTCGGTCCGGATCAGGTGCGTCTCCTCGACCGTGTAGCCGAGGTCCTGGGCGATCTGGATCACCGAGTTCCGGGTGATGCCGGGCAGGATCGAGGTCGAGAGCGGCGGGGTCGTGATCTTCCCGTCCTTGACGACGAAGACGTTCTCGCCGGAGCCGTCCGCGATGTACCCGTCGTCCGTGAGCAGGATCGCCTCGTCGTACCCGGCGCGGTTCGCCTCGACGACCGCGAGCATCGAGTTCAGGTAGATGCCGGTCGCCTTGGCGGCGTGCGGGATCGTGTTCGGCCCGACGCGCTTCCAGCTCGAGACCTTGGCGCGGATGCCGTTCTTCATCCCTTCGTCGCCGAGGTAGGCGCCCCACGGCCAGCTCATGATCACGACCTCGACCGGATTTCCCGCCGTCGAGACGCCGAGCTCGCCGTAGCCGTAGAACGCGAACGGCCGGAGGTAGCACTCCGGCAGCCCGTTGATGCCGATCAGCTCGAGGCAGGCCTCGCGGATCTCGCCGACCGAGTAGCCGAGGTCCATGTAGAGCAGCTTGGCCGAGGCGTCGAGGCGCTTGATGTGGTCGGTCAGCCGGAACACGGCCGGGCCCTGCGGGGTCTCGTAGCAACGAATCCCCTCGAACACGCCGGTGCCGTAGTGCAGCCCGTGCGCGCCCACGTGGATCTTGGCGTCCGCCCAGTCCACGAGCTCGCCGTTCATCCAGATCTTCTCGGTTGCGATCATGCGCCTCCTCCGGTTTCCCTGCCTCGAATGTTAGGTGGCCTCCGAGACGGCGTCCATCGGCTCGGCTTTGGCCAGCCGGACGAGGTCTGCGGGCGAGAGCGTCGCCATGTGGCTCGGCGAGCCGGCGCCGATCCAGACCCGGTCGTGGACGAGCAGCTGGCGGTCGACCAGCACCTTCGTGACCTTCGGGAGCGGGAACGGCGCGACGGCGCCCGGCTCGAAGCCCGTGACGTCCCGCACCTGCTCCGGCCCGGCGATCTTCGCGCGGCGGCAGCCTGCGGCGCTCGCGATCTTCACGGCGTCCGCCCGGCGGTCACCGGGAACCAGCACGACGACCGGTGTTCCCTCGCAGTCGAAGACGAGAGACTTCACGATCTGGCCCAGCTTGCAGCCGACGGCTCGGGCGGCGTCCTCGGCGGTCGGCGTGCCCGCCTCGAACTCCTCCACGCGGCCCTCCGCGCCTCCCTGCCGGAGGAACGAGGCGACCCGCTCGACGGGCTCTGGCCACCGCTCCTCCACGGCGGGAGCGTATCGGCCGCACCCGTTTCCACCGCATTCCCGTTGTGGGTCGGGAGACGCATGCAGACCGAAGAAGAAGCTCGAATCGCCCGAACAGAGTCCGTGTTCCGCCACGTCAACGAGCGGATCGCGGAGACGTTCGACCACCCCGGCGACGACGGGCACTTCGTCTGCGAGTGCTCCGACCCCGGATGCCACGAGCGGATCGAGGCACCGCTCCTGGAGTACGAGGCGGTCCGCGCCAAGCCGACGACCTTCCTCGTCGCCGACGGGCACGAGGTGCCGGCCTACGAGCACGTCCGCCGCCGCCGGCGCGGTTACCTCGTCGTCGAGAAGATGACGCGGGGCCTCCGCAAGGTGGTGCGCAGCACCGATCCTCGGTCTTAGCCGAGCGAGATGAACTTCGCGTCGTCGAAGCCCTCGGCGCGCACGCGTTCGATGAGCTCCGGCGGAGCCTCCGAGTCGATCGAGAGCACCATCAGCGCCTTGCCGCCGCGCCGTGTCCGGGACACGGCCATGTTGGCGATGTTGACACCGGCGTCCCCGAACAGCGTCCCGACCCGGCCGATCACGCCCGGCACGTCGTCGTAGCGGAAGAGCACGAGCAGCGGCGCGAGCTCCATCTCGATCTCGAACCCGAGCGCGCTGACCAGCCACATGCGGTCGTCGCGGCCGATCGTCGTCCCGGCGACTCGGAGCATGTCCCCGTTCGAGCCCACCGCGACGCGGACGAGGTTCGTGAAGTCGCGGCAGGCGCTCCGCCGTTGCTCGACGACCTCGATGCCGCGCTCCTCGGCGAGGAGCGGCGCGTTCACGTAGTTCACGGGCTGCTCGAAGCGGCCCTGGAAGGCGCCGTTGAGCGCCGCCGCCGTCAGCAGCCGCGTGTCGTAGTCGGCGAGCTGGCCGTAGAAGGTGAGCTCGATCCGCTCGGCGCGTCCGCCGGCGATCTCCATCGCGAGCCGGCCGAGCTTCGCGGACAGCGGGACGAACGGCCCGAGGACCTCCAGATCGTCGCGTCCGATCGCCGGGATGTTGACCGCGTTCGCGACGAGCTTGCCCTCGAGCGCGGCCACGACCTGCTCGGCGACGATCAGCCCGGCCCGGTCCTGCGCCTCCTCGGTCGACGCCGCGAGGTGCGGGGTCACGACGACGTTGTCGAGCTCGAGCAGCGGCCCCGCGTACGGCTCCGCCGAGAAGACGTCGAGCGCCGCGCCGGCGAGCTGCCCGGACCGCAGGGCGTCGACCAGCGCGTCCTCGTCCACGAGCTCGCCACGGGCGGCGTTGACGAGGTAAGCGCCCGGCCGCATCTTCGCGAGCGCCTTCGCGTCGATCAGCGCGCGCGTCTCGTCCGACAGGGGTAGGTGGAGCGTGAGGAAGTCGGCCGCGGCCAGCACGTCGTCGGCACTCTCCGCGCGTGTGACGCCGAGCTCGCGATACCGGTCCTTCGCCACGAACGGGTCGTGCGCGATCACGTCCATTCCGAGCCCCGTCGCCCTCCGCGCGACCTGCTGGCCGATCCTCCCGAAGCCGAGGACGCCGAGCGTCTTGCCCTCGAGCTCGATCCCGCCGTAGCTCGCGCGCTCCCACCGCCCCTGCTTGAGCGACGCGTGCGCCTGCGGGATGTTGCGCGCGAGCGCCACGAGCAGCCCGACGGCATGCTCGGCGGCGGAGACGACGGTCGACTCAGGAGCGTTCGCGACGACGATCCCGCGGCGCGTGGCAGCCTCGACGTCGACGTTGTCGACCCCCACTCCGGCCCGGCCGATCACCTTCAGCCGGTCGGCGCGCTCGAGCAGCTCGGCGGTCAGCTTGGTCGCCGAGCGGATGACGATCGCATCGTATTCGCCGATGCGCTCCTCGAGCGGTGCGTCGCCGTTGACCTCGACCTCGAACCGCTCTCGAAGGAGGTCGATCCCCGCTTCGGCGATCGGCTCCTTGACGAGGACCCGAGGGCGGTCGCTCAATTGACGGTTTCCTCGGGCGACGGAAGCGTCACACCGGCGTGTGCTCGAAGGCTTCGAGCGCCGCTGTCACGGCCGCTCCGCGCTCGATGTCGGCGCCCTGCTCGCCGAGGACGAGCTCGAGCCCGGCGAGGGCGGTCGTGATGTCGAAGATGTCGTAGTAGCCGATGTGGCCGATGCGGAAGATCCGGCCCTTCAGCGGTCCCTGGCCAGGGGCGAGGACGATCCCGAGGCGGTCGCGCAGCGTCTGGACCAGCTCGCCCGAGTCGACCCCGTCCGGCGCGGCGATCGCCGTCACCACGGCGGAGCCGTCGTCGTCGGGCGAGAAGAGCTCGAGGCCCATCGCCTTGACGCCGGCACGGCACGCCCGTCCCAGCCTGGTGTGGCGCTCGAACGCCGGCTCGAGGCCCTCCTCCAGCAGCAGGCCGAGCGCGACGTCCAGGCCGACGACGATCGACACGGCCGGAGTGAAAGCCGGGTCGAAGGCGTCCTGCCGCTCCCTCGTCTGCTCCCAGTCGAAGTAGTAGCGCGAGGGCGCGTCCTGCTCGACGGCCGCCCAGGCGTCGCGGGAGATCGAGACGGTCGCCAGGCCCGGGGGCGTCATCAGCGCCTTCTGCGAGCCCGAGATCACGGCGTCGAGGCCCCAGGCGTCCGTCTCCAGCGGGACCGCGCCGAGGCTGGAGACGGCATCGACGACGACCAGCGAGCCGGCGGCCTTCGCGGCCGCGGCGAGCGCCTGGACGTCGGACACGACGCCGGTCGAGGTCTCGGAGTGCGTCAGGAAGACGACCTTGGCGCCGCCGAGCTCCCCGAGCCGAGCGGCGAGGTCGTCCGCCGACGGCGTGTCGCCCCAGTCGTAGGCGACCGTGTCGACCTCGCAGCCGAAGTTCTGGGCCATGGCCTCCCAGCGTTCGCCGAAGTGGCCGGCCGAGACGACGACGACGCGGTCGCCCGGTCGGGTCAGGTTCGAGATCGCGGACTCCATGCCGCCCGTACCGGACGACGTGTACAGCAGGACGTCGCCCTCGGTCCGGTAGACGGCGGCCAGGCTCTCGAGGCAGCGGCTGAGGATCTCGCGGAAGTCCGAGCTGCGGTGGTGGATGATCGGCCGGCTCATCGCCTCCAGCACCTGGGGCGGCACCGGCGTCGGGCCCGGCGTGAAGAGGTAGCGCTTCTCGGCCACTACCGCGAGCCTAGCTTCTGGCGCGGTGGCCTTTGAAGGTCATGATCTGCTGGAAGGTCGGCCGGTTCGACCAGCGCATCGTCCGCGGAAGCGGGCTGTAGTTGATCCGCTCCCGGGTCGCGTCGGCGCGCCAGGCCTCGACGTTCGGGCCCTGGGCAGCCGCGAGCTCGGCCCCGGCTGCGTCGAGGGCCGCCCACAGCGAGTCGCGGCAGGCGTTGAGGTCGCCGCCGCCGCAGAAGCGCGTCGTGTACGGGTCGCGAACAGGCCGGCCGAGCGCTCGGCGGAGGTCCTTCTCGATCCAGCCGTACCAGCCGGAGCCGAACGAGGATCCGTCGCCGGAGGCGTTGTCGCTCCATGTCTGGAGCGTGCCGAGCCGCTCCGTCAGCGAGCCGATGGCCGGCGTCATGACCGCGTCGGCGAGCTTCCGCCAGGCGGCGTCCATGACCGCCGCGCCCGGATGGTCGACCTTGCCGTCGAGGTCCCGGTCGAGCCGGCTGCCCCCGGCGAGCAGCCACGAGGAGAGCGCGTTGACCATGGCCGCCGCGCGGGCGCTCGGCGGCTGCGATCCACGCAAGACGTCGATCAGCGCCGGCAAGACCCGGACCAGCCGCAGGTCCTGGGTCGCGGCCCCGTTCATCACGCCGACGACCGTCGCGAGCGTGTGCTTCCGCCGCTTGGCGAGCCCCGGCCCGAGCAGGTCGACACGGTGGACGGAGCCGAACGTCCAGTTGTCGTCCGACGCTGCGAAGCCGGCGGCCGGCTTGTTGTTCCAGTTGACGATCAGCCCGCTCGGCGGGTTCACGACCTGCGGGTGCGACCGGGCCGGCAGGAACCCGCGCCACTCGTACTCGCCGGTGCCGACCGTCGGCAGCGAGCCGTCCGCGCCGGAGGCACGGACCGGCAGCCGGCCGGTCGAGAACATCGCGATGTCGCGGTTGTCCGCGTAGAGGAGGTTGAAGGTGAACTCGAGCTTCGCGGCGGCGCGCGCGAAGGTCTTCGCCGAGCGCACGGCGCCGGTGTTCAGGTCCTGGAACACCAGGGCCGACAGGAGCTCCCGGCCGCGGGTCGACCGGCGGCTCGAGATCGCGACCCTCCGCCCGTCGACGGTCGCGTACCCGAGCACCGGGCCGTGGACGGTCGTCCGGTAGATCAGGCGCCGGTCGGGCTGTCCCACTCCCTGCTGGAGCGTCCCGGCGTCGATCGTCCCCATCTCGCGACAGGAGCCGCGGAAGCGGTAGTGGAAGTCGTCGCCGCAGAGCTCCTCCACGAAGTGGTCGACGACGTCGGAGTTCGACGAGGTCGCGCTCCAGGCGTAGTCGCTGCCTCGGCCGAGCAGGACGTAGAACGAGAGCCCCGGGAAGGACGCGCCGCGCGCGTCGATCCCGCCCCCGTGGAGGTCGAGCTCCATCAGCAGCTGCGGGTATGCGTGCCCGACCTGCGGCCCGGCGACGAAGAGCGGCCTGCCGTTCGTGGACCGCTTGCCCGAGACGAGCAGCGCGTTGCTCGCCTTGACCGGCCACGCGGACATCGCGGACTGCCCCGACGCCGCGCCGAGCGCCGGCGTGAAGCTGCCGTCGTCGAGGACGACGCTGCCGGCGCCGATCCCGTCCGCGCCGCCGTACGGGAAGGACTTGGCGATCGAGACCGGCGTCTCGACGTCCTGCTTCTCGCGGAGGTCGGTCCAGATCTGCCGCGCCGCCGTCGCCCCCACCTGCCGCTCGAGAGCGTCGAGGAAGAGCGAGCGGCGGGTCTCGTCGCCGCCGCCGAGGCCGAGGTTCGCGCCCATGAGCGCGCCGACGGCGATCACGTCCACGCGCTTCCAGGCGTCGCCCGTGAGGCCGATCGACCGGTTGTAGGCGTTGATCCCGGCGACGAAGGCGTCGACGTCGCGGAGCAGCTGCCGCGCCCGCGGTCCCTGGCCGGAGACGAGCCGCTCCTGCTGCCTGAGGATCGCCTCGGTCTGCGCGCTCGGGAAGAACCGGCGCCCGGACAGCGCCACGGTGAACGGGTTCACGCCCGGCACGTCGAGCGCCGCGAGGCGGCCGGCCCAGCGCAGCAGGTGCAGGAGGATGCCGCGGTCCTTCGCGGTCACCCAGCCCGCGCCGAAGTGGACGTCGGCCCGCTTCGTCCCGTAGATGTGCGGCACGCCGAAGCGGTCCCAGAGGATCCTGAGGCCGGCGCGCGGCCGGTCCGTCTTGACGGGCTTCCCCTGCACGCCGAAGCGCGCCGACTTGAAGAAGCGCCGGAGGCTGCGTGCGTCGACGTTGCCTCCGAGCGGCGTCAGGCCGTCGTAGAGCGCGAGCTGGTCGGACGAGTTGCGGCCGAAGGCCAGGCTGCCCGACTGGCCCGGCGGCAGGACGTTGAGCGCGACCTCGGCGTAGTCCCTGGTCGCCGTCGTGGCGGTGGTGGCCGCGCCTCCGAGTGAGAGTGCGAGCCCGGCTGCGAGCGTGACGAGAGCCAGACTCCTCATCGCGGCCAGCCTACTACCCTCGTGCGGATGGAGGCCCTGCTCGCCTTCGCGGCCGCGCTCCTCGCCCTCCGGCTCGCCGGCCGGCTGGCATCGCGCTGGCGCGAACGCCGGGCGCCGGAGCTGCTCGCCTGGGCCGCGTCGCTCGCCGCGTTCGCGGTCGCGGCGGCCGCGCTTGCGTGGGGATCCGCGGGCGGCTGGCACGAGGCGTCCTTCCGCCTCTACTACCTCTTCGGCGGCCTCCTGACGGCGCCGCTGCTCGGCGCCGGCTCGCTGCTCCTGCTCGGGAAGCGCTGGGTGATCCCGGTCGTGCTCCTGTACGTCGGCCTCGCGACCGGCGCGGCGATCGCAGAGCCGCTCACCATCCCGGTCGCCGGAGACACGATCCCGGAGGCGCAGGAGCACCTCGACTACTTCCCGCTGCGGGTGCTGGCGATCGCGGGGAACGTGGCCGGGACCGCCGCCGTCCTGGGCGTTGCCGCGGTCTCGATCCGGCGCCGGCCGCTGGCGATGAGCCTGATCGTCGCCGGCGTCGTCGTTGCTGCGGTCGGCAGTGCCGTCGCCGGCCTCGGAGTCGCGCAAACTGCGGCCTTTTTCGCGATTTCGTCTGCGCTTCTTTACGGAGGTTTTACGATTTCCAGCGCAAAACGGCGCCCTTCGTTGCCTGGCTAGGCACGTCCGTCTGCTAGATATGTGCGCCGTCCGGCGGCCGAACGTCGTCCGGACCGTGAAAACGACGGAGCAGATTCGGCTCCGGAGGCGCACTGCGGACCATCGCGCACCGGACCCGAGGCTCCAGCAGAACGGGGGTTCACGTGCGCAGACAACTCGTCGGCCTGCTCGTCCTTGCCGCGCTCCTGGTGGGCGCAGCGGGAGCGTCCGCTCCTACGGGACGCGCGTCCGAGCAGGCGCGCACGATGCCCGACGGCCGCGTCGTCGTCAGCAAGATCAAGCGCTACCAGCGGGCGACGTGGGGCTGGCAGCGGCTGATGGGCGTCGCACGGACTCCCGATCGCCGCCGGTATCTCCAGACCCGCGACCTCCGCTACCGCCGCCACGTCCTCGCGCAGTGGCGCCGCCGGGCGACCCGTGCGAGACGCCAGGCGCACAACCCGCCGCACGAGCGCCAGTGGCGGTGCCTGCAGCGGTACGAGGGGCCGTGGAAGGACCAGCACGACCCGTACTGGGGCGGGCTGCAGATGGACCGGACGTTCATGCGCCAGTACGCACCGCGCTACCTGCTCCGCCGGGGCTGGGCGCACCGCTGGACGCCAGTCGAGCAGATGTGGGTCGGCGAGCGGGCGCTACGCGCCGGACGCGGCTTCTATCCGTGGCCGAACACGGCCCGGATGTGCGGCCTCATCTAGCTGTTACCCGGCAGTAGAGCCGCTCCGCGCCCGCGAAGAGCTCGTGGGCGACGCTGTGGCCTCCCGCGTTCGCGGCAGCGACCACGACGGTGCGGCCGTCGCGTGACGCGAGCGCCATCGTCTCGTAGCCCGGAGTCGAGCCCCCGTGGCCCCAGGCGATCCGCCCGCACGACGCGGGCTCGCCCCCGATCCCGAGCCCCATCAGGGACGGCTTCGTGATCGTCAGCATCCGCTCGAGCTCCGCGGGCGGCAGCAGCCGGCCGCCGAGGAGCGCGGAGAAGAACTGCGCGACCCCGCGCGCGTCGGACCAGATCCCGCCGGCCGCGGACGGGCCGCCGAGCGTCCACAGGGTGACGTCCTTCGGCTGCCCGCCCTTCTGGTAGCCGCGCATCGGTCCCGACGGCCGGCCGAACGTCGTCCGCGCCAGACCGAGCTTCGAGATCAGCCGCTCGCGGATCTCGACCCCGATGCCCCGGCCGGTCACGCGCCTGACGATCTCTCCGAGAACGAGGTAGTTCGTGCTCGAGTAGCCGTAGTCCGACCCGGGCTCGAACACGAGCGGCTCCGACGCCGCCATCCGCACGATCTCCGGGGCCGGAACGAGCGCGCGCGGGCCGGCGAGCCTGCGGGCGACCTGCGGCACCTGGAAGTAGTCCGGCAGGCCGCTCGTGTGGTCGAGGAGCCTGCGCACAGGGATCCGCGAGCCGTTGGGCAGGCCCGGAAGCCAGCGCGAGACCGGGTCGTCCAGCGCGAGACGCCCCTCACCGACGAGCTGCATCACGACGGTGGCGACGAACGTCTTCGTGATGCTGCCGATCCAGAACCGGTCGGCCGGCGCCGCGCGGCGCCGGCGGCGGAGGTCTCCGTAGCCCGCGCCGGCTGCCGACTCGTGGCCCTCGTCGAGGGCGAGCATGATCACGCCGGGGGCACCCGTGCGCCGGCGCGCCTGCTGCGCGTCCGGCCGGACCGAGATCGGCCCGGCGATGGAGCCGGCCACGGCGAGCGCCTCGTCGAGCCCCGTGTGCGCCTCCAGCCGCAGCGCGACCGGCCCGTCGCGCCACAGCAGGACGTTCGCCGACACCGGGAGCTGCTCGTGGTGCCGCGTCCGGTCGGCGCCGAGGTACGTGTAGACCGCTCGGGCCTCCCCCTCGATCCAGAGGGCCGGCCGACCGCCCACCCGAACCTCCGTGATCCGCCCGCCCTGTCCCGCGACCTGGTACTTCGCCGTCCCGTTCGCGGCCAACCACTGGGAGAGGACGAGGCGCGGGCTCGCGGGCTCGCCGTACATCAGCGTCACGATCCCGCCGACCACGTCGTCCCGGAGGTACACGGACGGCGCCCCGAGGGACTCGTCGCCGGGCGTACGCGGAGCGAAGGCCAGCTCGGAGCGGGCCTCGGGTAGCGACGCCTGCCGGCCGAGGAACGGCGGGGCAGCGTCGAGCGGGAACGGCCGAAGCTCGGCCGTGCGTTCGACCTCGACGCCGGGCACCCACTCGAACCAGCCTTGCGCGGCCGACCGGGCGGAAGGTGAGAGCGCGAGCACCGCGGTCGTGCCGGCAACGGCAGCCGCGGCGAGCACCGCGAGGCTGGGGCCACGCCTGCGACGGGGTGCGTCCAGGTCGAGCCGCCCGACGACGTCGGGGGTCTCGGGAAACGGGAAGCCCACGCCGGCGAGCCGCTGCTCGAGCTCGGTCACCGGTCCTCCCCGAGCGCAGCGCGGAGCCGGTCGAGCGCGCGGCTGATCCGCATCTTCGCGGCGCTCCGTCGAACGCCCAGGACGGCTGCGGTCTCGTCGACCGAGAGCCCGACGAAGTACCGCGCGACGACGGCGAGGCGATCCTCGTCGCCGAGCCCGTCCACAGCCGCCAGGAGCCGGCGGCGCTCGTCCACCTCGACGGTGACGGCCTCCACGGACGGCGCCGGCGCCGACATCGCCTGCGCGAACCCGGGGTGCACGAGCCGCAGCTGCCGCGCGACCGTCCGCCGCCGGTTGCGCGCCTCGTTCGCGACGATCGTCAGCAGCCACGGGCGGAACTCGGCGCCACGCCGGAACCGTCGCACGGCGCGGTGCGCCTTGAGGAACGCCGCCTGGACGACGTCCTCCGCGTCCTCGGCGGAGCGGGTGATCGCGAATGCTGTCCGGTACGCCACGGTCTGGTGCATGCGGAGCAGTGACTCGTACGCGGAGACGTCGCCCCGCTTCGCCGCGGCGACCAGCGCCGCTTCGTCAGGCGTCGACTCCACTCATATGTCGTACACCGGATCGGGCCGAAAGGTCACATTCGGCGAACCAGACCCTCCAGGTTGGCGAGGCAGGCCTCCCAGCCGTGGGCGTGCAGGTCGCGGATCTCGTCGTTCGCGAAGCCCGTGTGCGTCAGCTCGACGTTGGTCGCTTCGCCGTCCTCCTTGAACTCGACGGTGACGACGCTCCCCGCGCTGCCCTGCATCTCGGTGGGGTTGCTCTCCCAGCTCCACGTGTAGACGAGACGCTCGGGCGGCCGCACCTCCCGGTACTCGCCGATGACGACGTGCGTCTGTCCGCTCTCGGGGTCACGCATCGCGAGCTTGTAGGAGCCGCCCGGCCGAAGGTCGACCTCGGCCTCGGGCGTCGTCCAGTCCGGCCCTGCCCGCCACCAGTCCTTCAAGACCTCGGGGCTGGTCCAGGCCTCGAACACACGCTCCCGCGGAGCGTCGAAGCGTCGGCTCATCCTGAGCACGGCTTCCTGGGTCTGCTGCGTCATGTCCTTCCTCCCTCCCCGTCGGCGAGATACCGCTCGACGGCGTCGAACTTCGCTTCCCACAGCTCGCGATACCGCTCGATCCACTGCTCCGCCTGGCTCATGGGGCGCGCCTCGAGACGGAGGCGATGCTCCCGCCCCTCGATCTGCCGGCTGATCAGCCCCGCGTCCTCCAGCACGCGGACGTGCTTGCTCACCGCCGGCTTCGAGAGCCGCAGTCCTCTCGATGCGTCGCCGACGGTCGCCGGTCCCTCAGCGAGCCGCTCGACGATCGTCCGCCGTGCGGGATGCGAGAGCGCGAGAAAGCTGCGGTCGAGCTGTGTGGCACTGTTCACCTAAAGGTGAACTATATAGGATCCGTGCGATGGGACGCGGCAGCAGGCCGAAGGTGCGCTGGGCGCGAGATCGCCAGCGGAAGAAGAAGGAGCGTCTGAAGGCGAAGAACCCCGCGCCTGCCGACAAGGCTCCGGCTGCGCCGCGCCGCCGGCGGGCTAGCTCGAGCTAGTCAGCTTCTCCCGGAGCAGCTCGTTCACGACCTTCGGGTCGGCCTTGCCCTGCGTCTCGCGCATGACCTGCCCGACGAAGAACCCGAGCAGCCCTTCCTTGCCGCCCCGGTACGACTCGACCTGGCCGGGGTTCGCCTCGAGGATCCGGTCGACGATCGGCTCGAGCTCGGACGTGTCCGCGACCAGTCCGTCGCCGAGATACGCCTCCGCGCTGAACCCCGCGTCGCCGCTCTTCGCGAGCGCCTCGGTGAACCGGTCGCGCGGGATGCTCGAGCGCGCCTCGATCAGCTTGCCGAGCTCGTCCGGGTCGACGGCCGCCGGGTCGGCGCCCGAGGCGGCGAACTGGTTCATCAGCACGTTCGCGACCGACCGCCGGTCCCCGGGGACGCGCTCGTAGAGCGAGTCGCGCCCGCTCGTGACGAGGTCGGCTGCCGTCGCGTGGTCGAGATCCGCAGCGAGACGGCGGATCCGCGCGCCCGGCAGCTCCGGCAGCTCCGCCCTCGCCCGCTCGACCAGCTCCGCGGGCGGCTCGATCGGCACGAGGTCGGGCTCCGGGAAGTACCGGTAGTCCTGCGCCTCCTCCTTGGACCGGAGCGGGGGCGCGGACTCCTTGCCCGGATCGAAGTGGAGCGTCTCCTGCTCGACCTCCCCGCCCGACTCGTAGATCCCGACCTGCCGCTCGACCTCGCGCTCGATCGCGCGTGCCGCGAAGGCGAACGAGTTCAGGTTCTTGAGCTCGGTCCGCGTTCGCAGCTCGTCCGAGCCCTCGGGCCGGACGGACACGTTGACGTCGAACCGCAGCGAGCCCTTCTCCATCTCCGCGTCCGAGATCCCGAGCTCGACCACGGTCTGCCGAAGCAGCTGCAGGAACCTGCGCGCGTCCTCCGCGGAGCGCAGGTCGGGCTGCGTCACGATCTCGACGAGCGGCGTGCCTGCCCGGTTGAAGTCGACGAGCGTCGCGCTGGCGCCGGAGATCCGGCCCTCGGCGGTCCCGAGGTGGACGTTCTTGGCGGCGTCCTCCTCGAGGTGCGCCCGCACGATCCCGACCTCGGTGTCGCCGCCCTCACCGGGGACGAGCAGCCGGCCCTCGACGCAGAGCGGCTCGTCGTACTGGGAGATCTGGTAGCCCTTCGGATTGTCCGGATAGAAGTAGTTCTTCCGGTGGAAGACGGCGTGCTCGGCGATCCGGCACTCGAGCGCCAGCCCCAGCTTCACGGTCCACTCGATCGCCTTCTCGTTCGGAACCGGCAGCGAGCCCGGGTGCGCGAGGCAGACGGGACAGGTCCGCGAGTTCTCCGGCTCCGAGTAGGTGACCTCGCAGCGGCAGAACATCTTCGTCCGCGTCTTCAGATGGATGTGGATCTCGAGGCCGATGACGGGCTCCCAGCTCACGTCAGTCGCTCCGGGACGAAGTCGAAGCCGATCGCCGTCTCCAGCGCGTGGCCGACGCGGAAGAGCAGGTTCTCCGAGAACTGCGGGCCGATCAGCTGGAAGCCGACGGGCAGGCCCTCCGACAGGCCGCACGGGATCGAGAGCCCCGGCAGCCCCGCCATGTTGGACGGGATCGTCAGGACGTCGGAGAGGTACATCGCGAGCGGGTTCTCGGCCTTCTCGCCGAGCTTGAAGGCGACGGTCGGCGAGGTCGGGCTGACGAGCACGTCGAAGCTCTCGAAGGCGGCCGCGTGCTCGTGCGAGATCACGGTCCGGACCTTCTGGGCCTGGCCGTAGTAGGCGTCGTAGTAGCCCGCGGAGAGCGCGTAGGCGCCGAGCATGATCCGCCGCTTGGGCTCGTCGCCGAAGCCCGCGTCGCGCGTCCTCTCGTACATCTCGCGGACGTTCGCGCCGTCGACCCGCAGCCCGTAGCGCACACCGTCGTACCGCGCCAGGTTCGACGAGGCCTCGGCCGGCGCGACCAGGTAGTAGCAGGCGAGCCCGTACTCGACCGACCGCGGCAGCGTCGTCTCCCCCACCTCGGCTCCCAGCTCGCGGCAGAGGTCGATCGTGCGGTCGACGGCCTCCTTGACGCCCGGCTCGATGCCTTCGGCCTCGTTGAGCTCGGCCGGGACGCCGACGCGGACGCCTTTCAGATCCTCGCCCTCCGGGAGCTCGACCGGCTGCGGCAGGTCGACGGTCGTCGTGTCGTACGGGTCCCGCCCGGCCACGATCCGGTACAGGAGCGCGTTGTCCCGGACCGTCTTCGTCATCGGGCCGATCTGGTCGAGGCTGGACGCGAAGGCGACGATCCCGTAGCGCGAGACGGTGCCGTAGGTCGGGCGCAGGCCGACGATCCCGCACAGCGACGCCGGCTGCTTCACGGAGCCGCCGGTGTCCGAGCCGAGCGCCCAGGGCGCGAGCCCTCCCGCGACCGCCGCGGCCGAGCCGCCGGACGAGCCGCCGGGCACGCGCTCGGGATCCCACGGGTTGCGCGTCGGGCCGAAGGCCGAGTTCTCCGTGGACGAGCCCATGGCGAACTCGTCCATGTTCGTCTTGCCGATCAGCGGCAGGCCCGCCTCGCGGCAGCGCGCCGCGACCGTCGAGTCGAAGACCGGGACGTAGCCGGCGAGGATCTTCGACGCGGCGGTCGTCTCGACGCCTTTCGTCGAGATCAGGTCCTTGAACGCGATCGGGACGCCGCCGCCCTCGCTCTCGTCCACGGTGCGCAGGTACGCATGCAGCTCGCCGTCCCGCTCGCCGATCGCGTCGAGGTACGCGGCGTGGAGCTCCGCCGCCGAGGCCTCGCCGCGCTCGATCAGGCCGCTTGCCTCCTCGGCCGTCAGACGCAGCGTGTCGATCACGCCGGCGGCACCTTGAAGAACTCGCCGTGCGTGTCGGGCGCGTTCGCGAGCGACTCCTCGACGGGCAGCGACGCCGCCGGCTCGTCCGGGGCCCAGACGTTCACGACGTCCAGCGGGTGAGCCGTGGGCTCGACGTCGGAGAGCTCGAGCTCGGAGACCTTCGCGACCGCCTCGAGGATCGCGCTCAGCTGCTCGGTGAAGCGCGCGACCTCGTCGCCGCTCAGCTCGAGCCGCGCGAGCCTGGCGACGTGCAGGACTTCGTCGGATGTGATCGCCATAGGTGAAAAGTCTTCCGGAAACGAAGAACGCGGGCCTCTCGGCCCGCGTTCGACGACGAAACGAGAGAAGCTCTAGATGGTCGTGACGTTCGAGGCCTGCAGGCCCTTGTCGCCCTGGACGACCTCGAACTGCACCCGCTGACCCTCGGTCAGCGAGCGATAACCCTCTGCCTGGATCGCCGAGTGATGGACGAAGACGTCGTCGCCGTCCTCACGCTCGATGAATCCGTAGCCCTTCTCGTTTGAAAACCACTTCACGGTGCCCTCAGGCAATCGTTCCTCCTTCAACTACGAACGACGGCCCGGGCACCGAGCCGCCGAACAAGTGCATCAACGCGCGGCACCTTAGCAGCGCCTGAGGCGGGCGGCGGTGACGGTATTGCGAAGGAGCGACGCGATCGTCATCGGCCCGACCCCGCCGGGAACCGGCGTGAGGAGGCCCGCGACCGCTTCAACAGCGGGATCGACGTCCCCACGCAGGCCCTCCTCGGTGCGGTTCATCCCGACGTCCACGACTGCTGCGCCGGGTTTGACCATGTCGGCTGTGAGCACATCGACGCGGCCCACGGCGACCACGACGACGTCCGCCTCGCGCGTGTGCGCACCGAGGTCGTTCGTCCGCGAGTGCGCGATCGTCACGGTCGCGTTGGCGCCGAGCAGCAGGAGCGACATCGGCTTGCCGACGATCAGGCTGCGACCGACGACCACGGCGCGGGCGCCTTCGAGCGGCACCTCGTACTCCTCCAGCAGGCGCATGACGCCGAGCGGCGTGGCCGGCGCGAACCGCGGCTCGCCGGCGTAGAGCCGGGCGGCGTTGTCCGGGTGGAACCCGTCGACGTCCTTCGCCGGGTCGAGCAGACGCACCGCGGCCTCCTCGTCGAGATGCGCCGGGAGCGGCGACTGGATCAGGATCCCGTCGACGCGCTCGTCGGCGTTCAGCTGCCCGACGAGGGCCTCGAGCTCCTCCTGCGTCGTCTCCGCCGGCAGCCGCTGGTCGATCGACCGGATCCCGACCTCCTCCGCCGCCTCGTGCTTGCGGCGGATGTAGATGTCGGACGCGGGGTCGTCGCCGACGAGGATGGTCGCCAGGCCGACCTCGCCGAAGGCGCGGATCTCCCCGGCGATCTCGGCACGGAGCCGCTCCGCCAGTCCCTTGCCGTCCATGAGGCGTGCCGCCACGGCGGCGAGGTTAACCTGCCGCCGTGGAGCTGCGCCGGTGGCCGCGCAAGAACGACCCCGCGTCGATCAAGGAGCGCCAGGAGGCGCTCGACGGCCGCGTCGACCCCGAGGTCTTCGACCGGGACCTGACGCCGTGGGTCAAGGCGCAGGAGGCGCTCACGGGCGTCTCGGTGATCCCGACCGCGGTGATCGGGCCGCTTGTGATCTCCCTCGGCGACTACGAGCTCACGGAGCCCGACGGCGTCGTGGCCGAGCGGGGCCGGGCGACGGAGAACGTCTTCGTCCCGCTCGCCCACACCGAGGGCTCGATGTCGGACTCGCTGTTCCGGGGCGGGTGGGCCGCCGCCGAGTCGGGCGGGTTCCGAACGTACGTGCTCCACGACAGGATCACCAGAGCGTCCTGCTTCGTCTGCAAATCGGCAGAGGAAGCGCTCGCCCTTGCAACCTGGATCCACGACGAGCTCGAGACGATGCGCGGCTGGATCGCGGAGCTCGACGACCCGTCGGTGTCGCGCCACGCGAAGCTGCGGGAGGTCAAGACGCACGTCGTCGGCCCGATGTGCCACGTCCTCTGGCGCTGGACGACCGGCGACGCGGTGGGCGCGAACATGATGACCCGCAACTCCTACTTCCTGAACATGGGCTACGTGATGGAGCGAGCCCCGGTGACGCCGGAGCGCGCGCTCCTCGAGGCCAACATGGGCGGCGACAAGAAGGTCTCGCACGAGTTCTTCCAGCAGGGCCACGGGAAGACGGTGATCGCCGAGGCCACGCTCAGCGAGGACGCGATCCGGCGGGTGCTGCGGACCACGGTCGACGACCTGCTCGAGCTGTCCTGGGCCGGGACCCACGGCGCGGTCGCCTCCGGGATGCAGTCGGTGGCGTTCACGCCGGCGACCGCGATCGCCGCGATCTTCGCCGCCACCGGGCAGGACCTCGGCATGGTCGGGACGAGCTCCATGTGCCACGGCACCGGCCGGCGGGTCGAAGGCGGCCTGCACGTCTCCCTCCGGCTGCCCGGGCTCGAGGTCAGCACGGTCGGCGGCGGGACGACCCTCCCGTACGCGCGCTCGTGGCTCGCCCTCATGGACTGCGCGGGCCCGGGGAAGGTCTACCGCTTCGCCCAGATCGTGGCGGCCGCGACGCTCGCGCTGGAGATCTCCGCCTCGGCCTCGATGGCCACGGCCGGCTCGGCGAACTTCTTCAAGGCGCACTTCGAGCGCGGCGGCCTTCGCTAGCCGTCGTGCGGGTCCCGCCCCCGCACCACGACCCAGCCTGCTGGGGCTGCGGGGACAACCCGACGGGCATCCACCTCCCGCATCCCACCGACGAGGGCATCACGGAGTACGAGGCGCGCTTCAGCTTCGCCGAGCACCACCAGGCCGGGCCGGGCTTCGTCCACGGCGGCCTCGTCGCAGCCGCGCTGGACGAGGCGGCCGGGATCCTCGCGACCTGGTACCGCTTCCCGTCGGTGACGGCGGAGCTGACGATCCGCTTCCGCCGCCCGGTGCACATCAACCGCGAGCTCCGGATCGGCGCGCGCCTGCTCGAGGACCGCGGGCGGCGCTTCGACGTCGAAGCCGAGCTCCACGACGGCGAGGAGCTGCTCGCGTCGGCGCGGGGCACCTGGGCGCACGTCCCGTTCGAGCACTTCCTCCAGACGCCCGAGGGCCGCGCCGCGCGGGACGCCTGGCGCGAGCGCTTGACGAGCGACTGATCCCTCCCCTACCCTGGAACGGTTCCGGCCCGCGACGAAAGGAGGCGGCTTTGACAACCGAGCTTGATCGCCTCTTCACTCGCAGGGCCCTGCTCGCCTAGACGGCTCCGCCCTGCGAGACGCACGCTCGACGCCCTTGCAGGAAAGGAGACAGCTTGCAGTACCCAAGACTCGCGCAGCTCGGCTGGAACGACGAGCTCGCGGCTGAATTCGCAGAGACCGGCCTCGAACCGGGACGCGTCGTGGTCCAGCACCGCGGCGCCTGGGAGGTCGCAACCGAGACGGACGACGTCCTCGTGGAGATCACGGGCCGGCTCCGCCATGCCGCCGCACCGGGCGAGCTGCCGGTCGTCGGGGACTGGGTCGGGCTCCGGGAGGGCCAGATCGACGTCGTGCTGTCCCGGCGCAGCAAGTTCTCGCGCAAGACGGCGTTCACGGAGATCTCGGAGCAGGTGCTGGTGGCCAACGTCGACGTGGCCTTCCTGGTCATGGGCCTGGACGAGCGCGACTACAGCATCCGCCGGCTCGAGCGCTACCTCACCACCGCCTGGGAGGGCGGCGCGACACCGGTGATCGTGCTGAACAAGGCCGACCTCGCCACCGACCTCGAGGGCGCGGTCGCAGAGACCGAGGCGGTTGCGTTCGGCGTGCCCGTCCACGTTGTGACAGCCACCGAAGGCGAGGGTGTCGAGGTTCTCCGCCCGCACCTCGCGGACGGGAGGACCGGCGTGCTGCTCGGCTCCTCCGGCGTCGGCAAGTCGACGCTGATCAACGCGCTGCTCGGGGAGGGGCGGCTCGCGACCGGCGAGGTCCGCTCGGACGGGCGCGGCCGGCACACGACGACCCACCGGGAGCTACTCGTGCTGCCGGAGGGCGGCGTCCTGATCGACACGCCCGGCCTGCGGGAGCTGCAGCTCTGGGAGACGGACGGCGGGCTCGACAAGGCGTTCGCCGACGTCGCCGAGCTGATCGCGGAGTGCAAGTTCTCCGACTGCGCGCACGAGACGGAGCCGGGCTGTGCGGTTCGGGCCGCCCTGGCCGACGGCTCGCTGCCGGCGGAGCGCTGGGAGAGCTACGTCAAGCTCCAGCGCGAGCTCGCGCACCTCGAGCGGAAGCTCGACCCGAAGCTACGAGCGGACGAGCGGAAGAAGTGGGCCGCGATCTCGAAGGCCCACCGGCAAAGGCGGAAGATCCTGGGGCACTAGGCGGTGCTCTGGACGGGCCTGCGTTGCAGGTTCCGGACCGCGTCACTCAGCAGGACCAGCGCCGTCGCGGTGACGATCACGAGCGCGGAGCCGACGAGAGTCTCCGCCGTGCCGATCGTGTCCGCCACCGGCCCGGCGACCGCGGCACCGAGCGGGATGACCACGAAGGAGCCGAGCGCGTCGTACGAGTAGACGCGTGAGAGCTGCTCCTCCGAGATCTCCTGCTGCATCGTGACGTCCCAGAGGACTCCGAAGATCTCGACCCCGACTCCGGCGACGAACGCGGCGACCGCGATGGCGATCGTGGGCGCCGGCGGCGCGAGGAGCAGGATCGGCAGCGCCGTCGGGAAGATCGCCAGCGTCGCGGCGAGAAGCATCCGCCTGGGCCGGTAGCGCAGCGTCGCGAGGCTCCCGCAGACGAACCCCGCAGCCTGCGCCGCGACGATGAAGCCCCAGGCCGCGGCGCCGCCGAGCTCGTCCTCGGCAACCACCGGGCCTAACACGGACCAGACGCCCACGGTTGCCGCGTTGACGAACGCGAACTGCACGACGATCCCCCAGAGCCAGGAGCGGGAGCGAAACGCCGCCCAGCCCTCGTGGAGCTCCCGGAAGAAGTGCCGGTCGGGCAGCGTCAGGTCGCGCGGGATGCGAAGTCCGAGCAGGAGCGCGGCGCCCGCGAAGTACGTCGCCGCGTCGAACGCGAGCGACCAGCCCGAGCCGATCGTCGCGACGAGGATCCCGCCCGCGGCGGCGCCGACGATCTGCGTCCCGTTCCGTGAGAGCCGGAGGAGCGCGTTCGCCTCCTGGAGCAGGCGGGCGCTGACCGTCTGCGGGACGATCCCCTGCGACGCCGGGAAGAAGAACGCCGTCGCCGTGCCGCGGACGATCTGGAGGGCGATGAGGTGCCAGATCTCCGCGGCGCCGGTCAGGACGAGCGCCGCGATCGTCGCCTGGGCGGCGCCGGCGACCGCATCCGAGACGACCATGACGTGGTGGCGCGGCAGCCGGTCGGCCCAGATGCCGCCCGCGAGGATGAAGACGACTTGCGGCAGGGCGCTCGCCGCGACGACGAGCCCGAGGTCCGTCGCAGACCCGCCGATGTCCAGCACCGCGAAGGCGAGCGCGATCGGCGCGAAGGCGGTCCCGAAGAGCGATACGGTCCGGCCGAGGAACAGCAGGCGGAAATCCCGCTCGCGGAGCGGGCCGAGGGCAGCGCCGAGCACCCACGTACGCTGCCAGACGGGCGCGACGGCGGCTCCGTCTGGCGCCTCGCGCATGATCGACCAGCCGCGATGTTCTTCCGGCTGAGCAGCCTCGAGCTTTGGCTGATCGTGTTCGCGATCGTCCTGGGCACGACGCTCCTGGGCGTCGTGCTCGGCCGCCGGCTGCGCGCGCACGCGGAGTCCCTGCGCGAGCCGTTCGGCGTCCTGCAGGCTGCCCTCCTCGGCCTGGTCGCCCTGATCCTCGCCTTCGGGCTGACGCTGGCCGTCGGCCGCTACGACGCGAGACGCGCCTCGGTCGTCGCCCAGTCGAACGCGATCGGGACGACGTACCTCCGGGCGCAGACGCTGCGCGAGCCGATGCGCACGCAGTCGCTCGAAGAGCTGCGGCGCTACACGGACGTGACGATCCGGCTCTCCGACGCAGTCCCGGGCAGTGCCGACTTCCGCGCGGCCGTCGCCCAGGGCGAGGTCCTGCAACGCTCCCTCTGGAGCATGGCCGGCGAGGCGCTGGACGGCTCGCCTACCGACAGCGCGCCGCGGCTCTACGTCGAGACGCTGAACGAGATGATCGACATGCAGACCACGCAGGTCTCCGCGCTCAACAACCGCGTCCCGACCGCCGTGCTCGTGATCGAGGTCGTCGGCGCGGCGGTCGCGCTGGGGCTCCTCGCCCTCTACCTGGCGGTCGTGTCGCGCGGGGTGATCTCGGTCGTCCTCGCCGCCGCCTTCGTCTCCGTGCTGCTGCTGATCACCTTCGACCTCGACCGGCCCGTCCGGGGCCTCGTCCAAGTCCCGGACACGCCGCTCGTCAACCTGCGCGCGTCCATGGAGCTCCCCCCGTCCGCGTCGGCGCCCGAGCCCTGAGCCGCGTGACCCTGGAACCGCCCGAGCGGCTCGCGGACGACGAGATCCGGCTGGTCCCGGTCGAACGCCGTCACGAACCAGGCTTCGACGCGCTGATCGGGGATGACGGCGTGCGGAGGCACACCCGCGTGCCGACCGAGCCGCCCGTCGGCTTCGCGTCGACGTGGCTCGGCCGCTATCTCGAGGGCTGGCGGGACGGCTCTCGCGCGGGGTTCGCCATCGAGGGTCCTGACGGGGAGTTCCTCGGGCTCGGGATGTTCGTCCAGCTCGACCTCAACGCCCGCCAGGGCGAGATCGGCTACGTCGTCGCGCCGTCCGCGCGCGGGCGCGGCGTCGCGACCCGGGCACTCCGCCTGCTCACCGACTGGGGCTTCTCGGGGCTCGGGCTCGAGCGGATCGAGCTCTGGATCGACGTCGACAACCCGGCCTCGGAGCGCGTGGCCGAACGGGCGGGGTACCTCCGCGAGGGCACCCTTCGCTCGTACTGGTTCAAGGAGGACCTTCGCGGCGACTTCGGGATCTGGTCGCGACTGCGCACCGACCCGTAGGAAGAAGGCGCCGAGCGGACTCGAACCGCTGTACGAGGCTTTGCAGGCCTCTGCCTAACCTCTCGGCCACGGCGCCGGACGGACGTTCCATGCTAGCGCCGCTCGGGTAGGCACCACGCATGGCCGAGAGGCTCTTCGAGACCGAGTACGGCTCGCTGAAGCAGGCTCGGGAGGACGCTCGAGGATGCCGGCGCTGCGACCTCTGGAAGCTCGGAACGCAGACCGTGTTCGGCGAGGGGAGCGCCCGGGCGCAGCTGATGCTCGTCGGCGAGCAGCCGGGCGACCAGGAGGATCTCGCCGGCCGCCCGTTCGTCGGCCCGGCCGGCAAGCTGCTCGACCGCGCCCTCGAGGAGGCCGGGATCGACCGCAAGGTCGCGTACGTCACGAACGTCGTCAAGCACTTCAAGTGGACGCCGCGCGGCAAGCGGCGGATCCACCAGAAGCCGAACGCCGCCGAGGTCGCCGCCTGCCGCGTGTGGTTCGACGCCGAGCTGGCGCTGATCCAGCCGGAGGTGCTGGTCTGCCTCGGGGCGACGGCGGCGCAGGCGCTGCTCGGGCGCCAGTTCCGGGTCAGCAAGGACCGCGGCGTGCCGGTCGAGTCCGACCTCGCCCCGGTCGTGATGGCCACCGTCCACCCGTCGTCGGTCCTGCGATCGGACAACCGCGAGGCGGAGTTCGGGCACCTCGTGGACGACCTGCGCAAGGTCGCCGGCGCGGTCGCCGCAAACAAGACCGGCTGACGCTCGTCCACTGAGACAGGCCGATGCGTGCCCCCCTCGCCTGCCTCGCCGTGCTCCTCCTCGCCGCCTGCGGCGGCGGGGACGAGGCGAAGAGCAGCGACCCTGGGGACACACGGACGGAGATCTACGCCTACGACGCGGACGAGCCGGTCGCGATGCAGGACGCCGGCCGGGCGAACTCGGACTACCCGATCGAGATCCACGACGTCAGCTTCGACGGCGGCGCCGAGCGCGTCCCGGGATTCCTGCTGCTCCCGCCCGGCAAGGGCCCGTACCCGGCCGTGATCTACCTCCACGGGAGCGGCGGCGACCGGGTCGAGATGGTCTACACGGCGAGCTGGCTCGCGGCGCGACGGGCGGTCGCGCTGACCGTCGAGTCGCCGTACTCGCCGAACCGGGAGATCGAGCTCGGCCCCGGCGTCGAGGGGCTTCGCAAGGAGCGGAACCGGACGGTGCAGAGCGTCATCGAGCTCCGGCGGGCGGTGGACCTGCTCCAGTCGCTGCCGCAGGTGGACGACGACCGGATCGGGTTCGTCGGCTACAGCGCGGGCGCCCGGACCGGCGCGATCCTCGCCGGCGTGGAGCCGCGGATCAAGGCGTTCGTCTTCATGTCGGGCGGCGAGGACCCCGTCGACGAGTTCCTGACCCTCGTCCAGCCCGATCAGAAGGCGGAGGTGCGCCCGCTGATGGAGGACACGGACGGACTGCACTTCGTCGGGCAGGCGAGCCCCTCGAAGCTCTTCTTCCAGGCCGGCCGGAACGACCAGGTCGTCCCCCGCGATGCGCTCGAGACGCTGATCAAGGCCGGCAGCGAGCCGAAGAAGGTGACCTGGTACGACGCCGGGCACGACCTCGCCGTCCCGCAGGCGCAGCGCGACCAGCTGAACTGGCTGGCGCAGGTGCTCGAGATCGAGGGCCCGCCGGTCGAGGGAGCAGAGGCCGGCCCCTGATCCCTACGCTCGCTCCGTGCAGGAGTGGGCTCCCGAGGTCCGGGTCGACGAGGCGCTCGCCCGCCGGCTGATCCGCGCGCAGTTCCCCGAGGTCGAGCAGCGCGCGTTCCGCCTCCTCGGCGAGGGCTGGGACAACACCGTCTGGCTCGTGGACGAGAAGTGGGTGTTCCGCTTCCCGCGCCGGACGATGGTGCTGCCCGGCCTCGCGAACGAGATCGCCTACCTGCCGCGGCTGGCGCCGCTGCTGCCCTTGCCCGTGCCGGTTCCGACCCTGATCGGCGAGCCGTCGGCCGACTTCGGGTGGCAGTTCTACGGCGCGCCGTTCCTCCCCGGGCGGGAGCTCGCACACTCCGCGCTCGACGACGATGCCCGTGTCCGTCTCGCCGCGCCGCTCGGAGCCTTCCTGCGGGCGCTGCACTCGCTCGAGCTCGACGCCGACCTGCCCGTCGACCCCGTGCGTCGCGCCGATATGAGCTTCCGCGTCCCGAGGACGAACGAGCGATTCGACCAGCTCGCCCAGGAGGGGCTCTGGACCGCGCCGCCGGGGGCGCTCGAGATCGTCGCAGCGGCGGGACGCCTGACGCAGCCCGAGCCCGAAGTCGTCGCGCACGGCGACCTGCACCTCCGGCATCTTCTGGTCGACGACGGCGGCGAGCCCACGGCCGTCATCGACTGGATCGACCTGAGCCGGAACGACCCCGGCGTCGACCTCGTCCTCTACTGGGGCGCGCTGCCGCCCGCCGGCCGCGCCGCCTTCCGCGAGGCGTACGGCGAGATCTCGGAGGAGAGCCTCCTTCGCGCCCGCATCCTCTCGCTGTTCCTCTGCGGCACGCTCGCGGTCTGGGGCCACCACGAGGGCGACGAGCGCGTCAAGCGCGAGGCACTCGCAGGCCTCGACCGGACCTGCGTAGACTCGACTTCACCCCAAGAGGGCGAGGCGCCGCAGACTCGACCGGCGTAGCCTGCCTGCAGCGTTCCCGAACGGAGGCGAAAAGCCAATGGCATGGTTCTGGTGGCTTCTGATGATCATCATCGCCGTGATCTGGGTGGTCACGCTGGTGGACATCATCCGGCGACGGCACTCGAGGTCCGGCGCAAAGACCGCGGCATGGATCCTCGTCATCCTGATCTTCCCGGTCCTCGGCTCGATCCTGTACTTCCTCGTCAACGGTGCCGCCGAGCCCGGCGCGCCGAGGGACACCGACGTCTCACGGGGGTACGGCGAACGAGTCTGACCGGCTAGCGGCCGCGCTCGAGCCGCACGAGCCTCCGAACGGCCGCGCGCAGGCGCGGTAGCTCCCGCGCGACCGTCTCCGGCAGCTCGCTCCAGCTCGCGAAGATCTTCCACGCCTCGGTGAACGAGGCGCCTTCGACGCTGGCGTCGCACCAGGCGAGCCCCAGCGCCCCGCACGCGTGCACGCCCGGGTCGAACCGCCAGACGGCCCCGGACTCGGAGAGGGCCGATCCCAGGCGGTCGAGGAGCTGGCCGGTCTCCGACTGGAACTGCGCATCGGGCATCTTGGTCTCGTTGTTCGGCGCCCAGGCGAAGCCGAAGCGGTCGGGGCCGGGCCGGGTGGCGGCGAAGTTGCGCAGCGCGTAGGTCTGCGACGACACGAAGTCCCGCATCTGATCGCCGGAGACCATCGTCCAGCCGAGCCCGGCCGGCCACTGCCAGCCGGCGTTGGCGATCGGGGTGTGCGTCCGGGCGAGGAACCAGCGCGCGGCCCCGTACCGGTCCGGCGCGGCGGAGCCGAGCGTGGCCGAGTGCTGCAGGAAGTCGTTGAGGTACTCCCGGCGCGCCTCTGCCGGCGCACCCGGGACGCCCCAGCGCCGCGTGTCCCCGTAGACCTCCTGCGCCCAGAAGCGGACGCCGCGCTGCATGTCGACCCAGAACCGCGAATCCGCGAGCCAGCTCTTCATCGTCGCCTTGTACTGGGACGCGTCCGTCGTCCCGTGCATGACGCCGATCACGAACACGGCGCCCTGGACGTGGAGGCCGTCGCCGTCGTGGAGCCCGCGGACGAAGTCGCGGGCATCCCGGCGGGCGGTCCCGAGATTCCGGCGCACGCTCGAGGGAAACTCGTTGACGGCCCACGTGTCCCCGGCGAACACGTTGTACCCGGCCGCCGCCATCCGCCGCCTCGCCTCGACGCCGGCCTGGTACCAGCCCCGGCCGGTCGAGCGCACCCAGTGCGACCAGGTCGTCCAGTGGATCTCGGCCATCGCGTGGAACCGCGGCCCGAGCGCCCGGATGCGCCACGCCTGGTCGGCCCTCGGAAGCGTCTTGTCCCGGACGAGCGGCGGCACCGAGACGTAGTAGTCGGCGCACGGCGACGCGTGCTCGGCGAGCTTGGGCGCCAGGCGGAGCCAGTCGCGCGCCGCATAGAAGACGAACTGGGACGAGCGGCAGCGCGGGATCATCGCCGTCGACGCGGCCCGGAGTCTGGGCTTGCCGCTCCGGTAACGCGGGTCGAGAGAGGCGACGGCCGGGAGGCGCTTGCAGTCGAGCACGCCGAGGCTGCTCGCCTTCGGCGCGCACCGAGGCGCCTCGCGGGCAGCCGCCGTGTCGCCGACCGCGAGCGCGGTCAGCGCGAGGGCCGCCGCGAGGGCGATGCGCCGCGTCCGCAGAACCACGTGCTTGCCTTCGGCCCCTGTCCGCCTGAACCAAACGCCCCGAATGGGGCATTACACTCTCAGCATGCCAGCACGCTGAGCTCCCGATTCGACTGTCCGTTGTCTTTCCGCGAAAGGAGCTCCGATGGCTGAAGCACGTCTTGCATCCGTCTCGTCCGGCCTTGCCCCCGTGAGCCCGGGGTGGTTCGTCGTGAACGCGGGCGACGCCGCCTGGGTGAACAACGACCGCTACGGCGGCGTCTGCATCTTCGAGTCCGACGAGTTCGTCCTGCGCGGACGACCGGACCTGGACGCCTACGAGAAGCCCGCCGCCGGCTTCGTCATCCGCGTCGTGATGCCGGGGCAGCCGACCGGCGGGTACCACGCCGAGTCCGTGCAGGAGGACTTCCTCGTCGTCCTCGGGGAGTGCATCGCGATCGTGGACGACCAGGAGCGGCACCTCCGCACCTGGGACTTCGTCCACTGCCCGCCGGGCGTCGCGCACGCGTTCGTCGGGGCCGGCGACGGCCCGTGCGTGATCATCTGCGCCGGCAACCGGGATGACGACGAGTCGTTCTGGCGGGAGGCGCTCCCGTCGGACGCTGCGCGGCGTCACGGCGCCGGCGGCGAGAACGAGCGCCAGCCGGCCGGGTCCTGGCGCGTCGAACGGCCGCCGACGTGGGATCGACTGCCGTGGGCCTGAACTAGCCGTCCTGCGGGTCCAGGTCGGCGGCGCTCGCGTACTGGGGAGGCCCGGCGAGCCGGTAGACGTGGATCGTCACGCCTCTCGGGGTGGCTCGCGACTCGACCAGGTCGAGCGCGGTGTCCGGCCCGGTGTCGGGGAACAGCCGCGTGCCCTGGCCGAGAACGACCGGATAGGTGAGCAGGGTGATCTCGTCGACGAGCCGGAGGTCGAGCAGCCAGCGGACCAGGCTGCCGCTTCCGTGCACCTGCACCTCGCCCCCCGGCTCGGCCTTCAGCTCGCCGACGGCTGCCGCGACGTCTCCGGAAAGGACGGTCGTGTCCGCCCACTGCGGGTCGGTGAGCGTTGTCGACGCCACGTACTTGGGCCGCGTGTTCAGCGACACCGAGATCGGGTTGTCGCCCTGATCTCGCCCCCAGGAGCCGGTTCCCCAGGAGCCGGCGAAGATCTCGTAGGTCCGCCGGCCGAACAGGAACGCGTCGGCGCGCTCGAAGACCTGGTCGAGGAACGTCGCGGCCTCGTCGTCGAAGAGGGGTATGGCCCAGCCGCCGCGCTCGAATCCGCCGCTGCGGTCCTCCTCCGACGCCCCGAGCCCCTGCATCACTCCGTCGACGGTGACGTGCGTGACGGTCGTCAGCTTCATCGTGGCAGCTCCCTTCGATCGTTCGGCGCCCCCGAATACGACCTTCGGGGCGGAGGAAACTCATCGTCAGAACGAACAAAGCCCCGCAGCTGCGGGGCTTTCGACCGAGAGCGGATGATGGGACTCGAACCCACGACCTTCTGCATGGCAAGCAGACGCTCTAGCCAACTGAGCTACATCCGCGTGCGGCCAGTATAGCCAGGCGGTTTTCAGGCTCCGGATGCGTCCAGGGCCTCGTTGACGAGCCGGTCCGCGAGCTCGTTGTGCTCGCGCCGGACCGCCGTGTAGCCGACGCGACCGAGCCGGCGCGCGAGGTCCGAGGCCTCCTCGTTCAGCTCCCTGAGCGCGGCGTTCTTGACCTTGTACTCCCCGCGCATCTGCTTGACGAGGAGCTCGGAGTCGGAGACGACCTCGAGTTCGTCGACGCCGGCGTCCACCGCCTGCTCGAGCCCCGCGATCAGCGCCCGGTACTCGGCGACGTTGTTCGTCGCTGTCCCGATCGCCTCGCCGTGCGCGGCGAGCACGGTCCCGTCCTCCGTCTCGAGCACGTAGCCGTAGGCAGCCGGTCCCGGGTTCCCGCGCGCCCCGCCGTCCGTGGAGAGCCGTGCCTTCACAGAAGCGGATAGACGTCGAACGCGGGCTCCTCGTACGGGTGCGCCGCCCGAAGCGCGGCGACGACCTCGTCGTGCAGCTCTTCCGGGTACACAGTCTCGAGGCGCAACTCGGACACGCGCTGCTCCTTCCCGCGCTGGCCGATCGTGGGCGACGCTCGATCGGTCGCGAGAAACGTGCCCGTGCCAGCCGCGTACCAGGAACAGTGCTCGTAGTCGCCGATCTTCCCGGCGCCCGCTTCGAACAGCGCCGTCCGCACTCTGTCGAGCGCCTCTCGGGGAACGAAGACGACGAGCTTCCGATTCACGTTTGCGGTCTATCAGGCTCGGGCAGAGAAGCGACGTGGTCACGCTCGAAGTCCAGCCGAGGCCCACCCCGGAGGAGCGCGCCGACACCGTCGTGCCCGTCGACGTGGAGCCGCAGCTCGCCGACCTCGCCGACACGATCGAGGAGTGGGCGACCCATCGCCCGACCTGGGAGTTCATGCTTCAGGAGGGTCACGACTTCGGGCGGGCGAACAACGTCGAGGGACGCCTGCTCTACGTCGCGGGCGAGCAGACGTCCTCGCTCCTCTTCCGCCTCGACCAGCTGGACGGCGCCGACGACGCAGTCGACACGCTCGTGCTGCGCTTCGAGGAGCGGGACGGGATCTGCGTCCTCGCGCGCTGCACCTCGAACGGCCTCGACGTCGAGCTCCACCACATCCTCACGTTCACCTAGGGCCGGCTACTCGTTCGTGTCGATCTGCGCCTTCTGCAGGCGCCCGGAATAGTCGACGTAGATCGACTTCCACTCGGTGAAGACGTCGAGCGCGGCCTGGCCGGCCTCGCGGTGGCCGTTGCCGGTGTCCTTCGTGCCGCCGAACGGGAGGTGCACCTCCGCGCCGATCGTCCCGGCGTTGATGTAGGTGATGCCGGTGTCGAGGTCGCGCATCGCGCGGAACGCCTTGTTGACGTCGCGCGTGAAGATCGACGACGAGAGGCCGTACTTGACGCCGTTCGCAGCGCGGACGGCCTCGTCGAACGACTCGACCGGGATCAGCGCCGTGGTCGGGCCGAAGATCTCCTCCTGCGCGATCCGCATGTGGGGCTCCACCTCGGCGAAGATCGTCGGCCGGTAGTAGAAGCCGTCGGAGAGCCCGTTGCCGGACGCGACCTCGCCGCCGGTCAGGAGCTTCGCGCCCTCGTCCTTCCCGATCTCGGTGTATGAGTGGATCTTCTCCAGCGACCGCTGGTTGATCACGGGGCCGACGTCCGTCTCGTCCTCCCAGCCGTAGCCGAGGCGCAGCTTCTCCGCGGCGGTGACGAGCTTCGCCTGCAGCTCCTCGTAGACGCCGCGCTGGACGATCACGCGGCTGGCGGCCGTGCAGCGCTGGCCCGAGGTGCCGAATGCCGACCAGATGATGCCCTCGACGGCCAGGTCCAGATCGGCGTCGTCCAGGACGATGATCGCGTTCTTCCCGCCGAGCTCGAGGTGCACGTGCTTGAGGCCGTCGGCCGCCGCCTTCAGCACGGCGACACCGGTCTCCCGGGAGCCGGTCAGCGAGATCACGCGGACGTCCGGGTGGCGCACGAGCGCCTCACCGACCGCGCCGCCGCCGCCGTGGACGATGTTGAGCACGCCCTGCGGGAGCCCGGCCTCGAGCAGCAGCTCGACGTAGCGCTGGCCGAGCGTCGGCGTGTCGGTCGCCGGCTTGAAGACGATCGTGTTCCCGGCGACGAGCGCCGGCAGCGTCTTCCACGACGGGATCGCGATCGGGAAGTTCCACGGCGTGATCACGCCGATGACGCCGATCGGCATCCGGACGCTCATCTGGAACTTGTCCTTCAGCTCCGACGGCGTCGTCTGGCCGAAGAGGCGCCGTCCCTCGCCGCCCATGTAGTACGCCATGTCGATCGCTTCCTGGACGTCGCCCCGGGCCTCGGCGAGCACCTTCCCCATCTCGCGGGCCATCAGCTGCGACAGGTCCTCCTTCTCGCCCTTCAGCAGCTCGCCGAAGCGGAAGAGGATCTCGCCGCGCTTCGGCGCAGGCACGAGCCGCCACTCCTCGAACGCGTCCTTCGCGGCGGCGACCGCGCGCTGGACGTCCTCCTCGGCGGACAGTGGGAAGGTGCCGATCGCCTCGCCGTTGGCGGGCGACGTGGACTCGAAGGTCTCGCCGGACGCGGCGTCCACCCACTTGCCGGCGATGTAGTTCTGGAAGGTCTTCGACCCGAGCAGCGCCATGACGGCGCGTAGGTTACTCAGGCGGGTCCGAGCTGAGGAAGGTTCCCGGCGCCCGCGGCCTGCGGCGATCGCGGATCTCGCGCTTTCCGCCCGCACTCTTGCCCCGGCGGCGGTCGGGCCCGGTCCGCCGGTCGACGATCACCTCGACGTTCGGGTTGTCCTTGTAGTACTCGGTGAGCTTGTCGAAGAGCTCATCCGCGAGCTCTGCTGGGATGACGCAATAGATCATTGCCGCTCTCTACCGCATCTTAGGGACGACTTCGGCGGACGCTAGAGGCGGGCGATCTGGGGGACGATCTTTCCGTCGGGCTGGATCTTCGCGTTCCAGGACTGGTACCCGCCGTCCAGCTCGGCGAGCTCGTGCCCACGGGCCTCGAGCTTGACCGGCTGCGCCGACTCGGGCGAGACGCGGTACTGGTACCAGGTGATGTCCCAGGCGATCGTGATCACGAGCTCCTGGTTGACGCCGGAGAGCGGGAGGATGCTGGCCCTCGGCTCGCCCAGGCTCTTCGCGACGCCGCCGATCGTGCGGCGGTAGTCGCTCGCGTTGTAGAGGTCGGCCGCCTCGACGGTGGCGAGCTCGGGATCGCTCAGCCGCCGGAGGATGGGCTCGGAGGCCACGGTCTCCTCCGGCGCCGACTGGAGCGGCGAGAAGATCGAGGCCAGGAGGCCCCGCCGTCGCCGTCGCTGGACCGGCACCGTGGGCGTCGTCGGACTGCCTTCCTTGACCCACCCGTAGTCGGCAGCGATCTCCTGGCAGAGCGGGCACACGTCCACGAACTCGCCGCCCTCGGGCGCATATCGCACCGCACGCTCGCCCTGCAGCAGGCTCCGATCGCAGATCGCGCAGGTGCGGCTGACCGCCTGGCCGATGATCTGCATAGGCGGCGATCTTAGCCCAGCGCTTCGAGGCCACCGTCACGGCTTCCTCGTCTGCTACATATGTTATTTACAGGTATGAGGCGCCATCGTCATTCCCGCGTTCGCCGCCGGGTCGGCCCGGCCGAGTTCGAGGTGCGTGCGAGGGTCGAGCGCTTTGCCGAGCCGGCCGTCCTGCTACTTCTCCGGGAGCGCCCCGTTCACGGGTACGAGCTGCTCGAGCAGCTCCCCGAGCTGACCGGCGACCGGGTCGACATGGGCAACCTCTACCGCTTCCTGCGCATGCTCGAGTTCGACGGCCTCGTCCGCTCCGAGTGGGACGACGCGGCACCGGGACCGGGCAAGCGGGTCTACGAGCTGACCCCCGAGGGGCGCGCGCTCCTCGATCAGTGGGCGAGCGCGTTGCAAGATTCGCAAATGCGCCTCGGGGCCTTCCTCACGAGATATGCGGAGAGGAGGTGACCATGCACGGACGACGACATCGATTCCACCGCCGCTACTCCCACGGGATCGGCCGCGGCTGGTACGACCGCGAGCGCGTCCTCGAGCGGCTGGAGGAGTACCAGCGAGACCTCGAGCAGGAGCTCGCGGACGTCTCTGATCTGATCAAGCGACTGAAGGACAGCGGCGCCGGCGAGACCCAGCAGGCGACCGCGACCGTCTAGGAGGTTCGGTGGGCGGGCTTCGGCCCGCCCCGCGCCTCCCCTCGGACCGCGTGCGACCGGTGCCCTTACGCGGTCCGTGCCGTCTCCCGACCCCGCGCAGGCGGCACGGCACCACCGAAACGTACGACCCGAACCGCCGGCAGCGGCCGCCCGTGGACAACCAATCCCACTCTCGGCACGAAGGCCGCGGCCCGCAGGGCCACGGCCGAGGGACAGTCCCTCGCGCTACGCGCCTCGCGCTACGCGCGGCGGCGGCGCCAGCGATGGAGGTGCTTCGACTTCGCCGCGGACTTCGGCGGCGCGGGCTCGGGCGGCGGGTCGTGCTCGGCCAGCCAGCGGGCGGCCTCGTCGTCCGGGTCGAGACCGGCCTGGCGCTCGAGCTCGCCGCGCCGTTTCGCCGCCTGCTCGGAGCGGCGAAGCCTCAGACGCTGACCTCTTCCTTCTCCTTCTGCGCCTCGGCCATGACCTTCTGGGCCACGTGCGTCGGGACCTCCTCGTAGCGCGCGAAGTGCATGTGGTAGTCGCCGCGCCCGCCGGTCATCGACGTCAGCGACTGGGAGTACGTGAGCATCTCCGCCATCGGGACCTCGGCCTTGATCGAGGTCATCCCGCTTCCGGTCGGCTCCATCCCGTGCAGACGGCCACGGCGCGAGTTGAGGTCGCCGTTGACGGCGCCGACGGTGTCGTCGGGGACCGTGACGTCCACCTCCATGATCGGCTCCAGGAGCACCGGCTCCGCCGCGCCGTACGCCTCCTTGAACGCCATCGAGCCGGCGATCTTGAAGGCCATCTCCGACGAGTCGACGGTGTGGTACGAGCCGTCGACGAGGAGCACCCGGACGCCCTGCACCGGTGCGCCGGCGAGCTCGCCGTGCACCATCGCCTCCTGGATCCCCTTGTCGACCGCAGGACGGAACCCCTGCGGGATCACGCCGCCGACGATCTTGTCCACGAACTCGTAGCCGGTGTGGCCCTCGAGCGGCTCGAGGACGATGTGGCAGTCGCCGAACTGCCCGCGGCCGCCCGTCTGCTTCTTGTAGCGGCCGTGGCCCTTCGACTCCTTGCGGATCGTCTCGAGGTACGGGACCCGCGGGGGACGGAGGTCGACCTCCACCCCGAAGCGGCGGTTGAGGCGCTCGACGGCCACCTCGACGTGCATCTGCGACAGGCCCGAGAGCAGCTGCTCGCCGGTCTGCTGGTCCCGGCGCACGACGAGCGTGGGATCCTCCTCGCTCAGCCGGCGCAACGCCTGGCCGAGCTTCTCCTCGTCGCCCTTCGCCTTCGGCGAGATCGCGAAGCTCATCACCGGCTCGGGGAACTCGATCGAGGGCGCCTCGACCTGCGTCTCCTTGTCCAGGAGCAGGTCGCCGGTCAGCACGTCCTTCAGCTTCGCGGCTGCGCCGAGGTCGCCCGGGCCGAACGCGTCCGTCGACTCGTGCTCCTTGCCCTGGAGCGCCAGGAGCTGGCCGAGCCGCTCCTTGCTGTGGCTCCGCGTGTTCACGAGCGTCGAGTCCGAGCTGACGGTCCCCTCGATCACGCGGAAGATGTTGATCCGGCCGGCGAACGGGTCCGCCACCGTCTTGAAGACGAACGCCGCGCTGGACGCACCGTCGATGTGGACGTCGAAGTCCTTCTTCGCCGGGGACGGCACCCCCTCGACCAGCAGGTCGAGCGTCGCGGTCGTCCCGAGGTTCTTGGTGGCGACGCCGCAGGCGACCGGGAAGATCTCGCCGCGCGTGACCGCGTCCTTCAGCGCGTGCGCGACCTCCTCGTCCGAGAGCTCCTGCCCGTCGAGGTAGCGCTCCATCAGCCCCTCGTCGGTCTCGACGACGGAGTCGAGGAGCTGCGTGCGGTACGTCTCGACCTGGTCGGCGAGCTCGGCAGGGATCTCGCCCGGCGCCCCTTCCTTGCCGCCCTCGGGGCTCGTGTAGGCCTTCATGTGGAGGAGGTCGACGATGCCGCTGATCTCGTGCTCCACCCCGATCGGCAGGTGGACGGCGACCGCGCGCGTGGAGAACGTGTTCCGGAGCTGCTCGAGCACCCGGTAGAAGTCGGCGCGCTCCCGGTCGAGCATGTTCACGAAGAGGACGCGCGAGAGGCCGAGCTCCTCCGCCCTGCTCCAGACGCGCCCCGTCTGCACCTCGACGCCCATCACACCGGAGACGACGATCAGCGTCCCCTCGACGACGCGGAGCGCCGAGATCGCCTCGCCCTGGAAGCTCGGCTCGCCCGGCGCGTCGACGAGGTTGATCTTCCGGCCCTGCCAGTCCGTGTGGCAGAGCGACGCGGAGATCGACATCTGGCGGCGCTGCTCGTCCTCGTCCCAGTCGGAGACCGTGGAGCCCTGTTCGATCGAGCCGAGCCTGTTGACCGACCCGGCCTGGAAGAGCATCGCCTCGACGAGCGAGGTCTTCCCCGTCCCACGGTGTCCGGTGACGGCGACGTTGCGGATCTTTCCAGGCTCGACAGCTGCCATCTGGGCGGGTCCTCCTCGGTCGTTGGACCCGCGATCTTAGCCGCGCGCTACTGGTCTTCTGCGCGTTGCGAGGCGCCGGAGAGGCGAGCCTTCAGGCGGAGGATCGCCTTCGTGTGCAGCTGCGAGACGCGCGACTCGGTGACGCCCAGCACCTCGCCGATCTCGCGGAGCGTCAGCTCCTCGTAGTAGTAGAGCGTGACGACGAGCTTCTCGCGTTCCGGGAGCCGCGCGATCGCCTCGCCGAGCGCCTCCTTCAGCTCGGTCTGGCTCAGCGAGGACTCGGGCGAGGGCGCCTCGGTGTCCTCGATCGTGTCGATCAGGGCGACCTGGTCGCCACCGGAGCCGCCGATCGTCCACAGCTCGTCGAGGGCGGCGATCGACGAGCGGGAGATGTCGGTCAGGCTGTCCTCGAGCTCCTCGACCGTGATCCCCACCTGCTTCGCGATCTCCTCGTCCGTGGGCGGCCGGTGGATTTTCGCCTCGAGGGTCGCGATCGCCCGCTCGATCTCGCGTGCGCGGGCCCGGACCGAGCGCGGCACCCAGTCCAGCGAGCGGAGCTCGTCGATGATCGCGCCCTTGATCCGCGCGATCGCGTACGTCTCGAACTTCACGTCGCGGTCGGGGTCGTACCGCTCGATCGCGCCGATCAGGCCGAGGAGCCCGTACGAGACGAGATCCTCCTCCTCGACGTGGGCCGGAAGCCCGCTGCCGAGCCGGCCGGCGACGTACTTGACGAGCGGCGCGTAGGTGAGGATCAGGCGGTCCCGGAGGACCTTGTCGTCAGGATTGGCGCGAAACGAGCGCCAGAGGGTCTGGGTGTCTTCGACCTGGGAGCTCACGGGCTAGAGAAGGATACGGGGCTACCTGGCTATTTCCTCACGTGCTGCGCGGAAGGTGCGCACTGCGAGGCCGGCCATCCAGAGCGCGAGGACCGCCGCGGCGACGACGAAGACCCACTCGCGCGCGGCGTAGGCCGTGGCGGCGATGCCGGCGAAGAAGACCGCCAGGAACCCGAAGAAGGCGCCTTGCGCGCGGCGCTGCGCTGCTCTGGCCACGGCCCGAGCCTACTCGTCGGCCTCAGGCTCGTCCTCGTCGTCGGGCGGCGTCTCGGGCTCTGCGTCCTCGCGGTCGTCGAGCGGTTGATCGGTCATGCGGACGTAGTGCCCGGAAGGCCGTGTCTACAATCGGACCCAGCCCAGGGGCGTAGCTCAATTTGGTAGAGCACCGGTCTCCAAAACCGGGGGTTGCAGGTTCGAGTCCTGTCGCCCCTGTTGGGCGGGTTCACGCGGGCCAGAGGTCGTCCTCGGCGATCTCGACCACGTTGCCGGCCGGGTCGTGGAAGTAGACCTGACCCGACGCGGAAGCCGGCGCTTTCGTCCGAGAACGGCCGCAGGCCGAGCACGTCGCGGTAGAACCGCCGCGCCGCCCGGCCATGGCGGCTCACTTCAGCGGAAACGGCGATGCCCGCCGCAACCGAACCGGCGCGCCCTCGTCTAAGTCCGCGTGGAGGCGCGCGTTGCGGAGCTGCGGGGCCTGGGCCGCTGGGCCGAGGCACTCGAGCTCGTGAGGGACCCGCTGGAGCGCGCCGACGTCCTGAACGAGCAGGCGCTGTTCACCGGCTCGGCCGAGGCTCGCGAGGCCGCCGGCCGGGAGCTGCTGCGGGCCGAGGCGCGCCTGCTCCAGGAGCAGGGCCGGATGCTCCACGCCGCGTTTCTCGCCGAGCGGGTCGAGGACCCGCGCGAGCTGAAGCTCTTCTGCCGCTCGCTCGAGCTGGCGCGCGAAGCCGGCGACGAGCGGCTCGAGAGCTGGGCCGAGTTCTGGATCGGCATCGCCTACCAGGTCGTACGCGGCGACAACGACGCCTCCCTCCCGCACTTCCAGGCGTCGTACGACTGGGCGGCCGCGAACGGCGACACGCTGCTGCGCTCGTACGCGGTGCGCCATCTCGGCTTCGGGTGGTACGAGCAGGGCCGCAAGGACGAGGGGCTGAAGGCCCTCGAGGAGTCGCTCGAGCTCCGCCGCGCGGACGGCTTCCTTCCGGGGGTGGCCGCCGGGCTGCTGACGCTCGCCGACATCGCTCAGGAGGAAGGCCGCACCGACGATGCTCGGCGTCTGCTCGAAGAGGCCAAGGAGACGGCCGACTCCTCGGGCGCGGCGGCCTTCGGCGCGCGGATCGACGCCGCCCTCAGGGCAGCAGCTGGATCGTGACCTGCAGGACCCGGCCGCGGCCGATCATGAAGTCGGTCACGCGGGACTTCGGCAGGCCGGTGCCGAGGCGGCAGCGACGGAAGGTCCCGGCCTGCGCGCACTGCGCCCGCGGGTAGGTCGCGCGGACATCCGCCTCGCTCGAGTCGACGCCGAGCCCGTTCGCCAGGCGCTCGGTGCTCCGGGTCGTCGTCACCTCGACGACGCGCCGCCCGCGGAAGCCGATCCAGACGCGGGGGTAGTACCAGCGCGTCCTGCTCTTCCCCACCGGCCGGCCGAGCTTCGCCGCGACCTGCGTCGGCGTCATGCCGAGCGTGATGCCGGACATGCCGCGGGCCGGCTTGATCGTGGCGGTGGCGGCGGCCGCGAGGATCAGTGCGGCCAGCGCCGCGGCGGCGAAGCAGCGCATCTCGTGCTGATCGGCACGATCCGCCCAGTCCGGGATCCCTCGGTCGGGCTAGGAGCTGTACTGCGAGTACGTCCACGCGAACTACGGCCGCTTCCTCGCGAACTTCGGCCCGCTTCGCTCGCTGATGGCCTATCAGGCGCACCACATCGATCCAGATTTCTACGACCGCTTCTACAAGCCCGGCGCGTGCCACGACCTCCACCGCGAGCACTTCGCGCGCTGGCACGACAGCGCAGCGAGGGTCCCAGGGCCCCTAGTCGAGCAGCCTGGAGCCGAGCCGCTTCACCGCGGGGAAGATGCTGTCCGGAGGACGCGGCCGAGCATGACGCCGGCGAGCCACGAGCCGGTGAACAGCAGCGCGAACGCGCCGGTGATACCGATGCGGGCGAAGCGCTCCAGGTCCGGATCGTCCCGAAGCCAGCCGATGGTCACCCAGTAGACGACTCCGATCGCGACTGCCGGAAGGACGAGCCAGCGCTTCGATGCCGACAGCACGAGCGCCCCCAGCACCACTCCGGCGAGGAGCGGAAGCACCACCAGGACGACGAGATCCACTGCGCTCCCTCAGCCGACGACCACCGGAACCACGAGTGTCGGGCGATCCGTTCCGCTCGACATTCGCACAGCGACGCTGGTTCTGCCTCTGCGGAGGGCGCGGAGCACGAACGTCCCTCGCACCGTGTCCCTGACGACAGGAATGCGGCGTGATGCTCTGCCAACAACCTCGAGGGAGTCGACGCGGCCGGCCGCCTCGACGAGCACGTTCTCCGGTGCCCGGCCGCCCAGCCGGGTCACCGCGTACGAGAGCCTGATCCGTCCCCCCATCCCGACGAGTGCCTTTCGCGGTTGCACGGTCAGCCGCAGCCTCCCGGGCGGAACACGCGACCACTCCAGACCGCTGTCTGCGAAGACGTCAACGCCGAGGACGCGGACTCCTTCGGACATCTGGAGCTGGAAATCGATCGTGTTGAGACCGTCCCGCAGGCCGCGCGTCTGGAGGTAGTTGATGTTTCGGACCTCGATCTCCGGCTCGGTCGTGGTGTGTGGATCGTGCCCGCGAATCAGGTCGAGCGTGCTCCAGTCGATCTGAAGGCGATCGGCCGGGCGACGGACATCGAACAACACCTGGGAAGACGTGAACCGGTTCGTCGCGGCGCTGACATTGATCCAGCCAGGCTGCGACGTCGGATCGATTCGCAGCCGGAAGTGGTAGCGGATCAGAAAGCAGGTCTTGCGAGCGGTCAAGCGGCCCTGGTAGCAGCGCCGCGCGGCCGCAGCGACGCCGCGTGGCAAGCGAAACCCGAGCCGTACGACATTGGTGGGGCTCGTCGCCGGCAGGTGTTGCTCGGAATGCCCGAGGCGGCTGAGCGACCAGAAACCTGGTCCGCGGATGACAACGTCTGCCCGGGCCGAGCTCGCGGCCGTGGGACGCGCCGCAACGATCGCCCCGAGCAGCACCATCGCGAGCAGCAGCGCAGCCGTGGGGCGGCCCGAACGACGTGCCGCCCCACACACCAACGGCCGACTACCAGACAATGACCTCAGTCGCCCAACCGTTGTTCTGGTAGTAGTAGCTCCCGATCCACGAGGTCACGACGCTGTTGTCGAGGGCCCTGGAATTCCGGTAGACGGCCCACCCCACGTTCCAGGAATCGGTGCCGATTTCCCATTCGGCGTCCTCCGACCATCCGTGCTCGGTGCCCGATCCACATTCGCGGACGTCTCGGTGTGAGGTGGCAGGGACGTAGTAACCAAGATCGGGCGTGTACAGCCGATGCGGACTGTCGTTGTGATCGGCGTAGACCCGAAAGTGCGTCGCACCTCCGGTAACCGGGCAGCACGTTGTCTTCTTCCCCGAATCCTCGTCCCAGATCATCGCGTTGAAATTCGGGCCAACAGGCATGTTCATCGGCGACGCGCAGCTCGCCCCCTGGTCGTACTTGCCGCCGAGCGGCCCATCCTTGACGTGGTTCACGTTTGCATTGTTCGTGAAGAGCAGTGTGACCGGCCAGTCGGGATTTCCCGTGTTCTGTCCGTTGAAGTCCCAGTTGTAGAACTGGCGGTTGCCGTTGAAGTAGATGGCATGGATGCCGCCACCACCATCGTGTGGGATGTTCATCAGTCCATACGCCGTTGACCCGGTCGGCCTCGCCGGCTGCGCCGCGAAGGGCGGCTTCATCGCCGGCCTGTCTTCGGACTGCTGCGGGCGCCGCAAGGTGTCCGCCCCTCGGGTGACCTGAGCTTCGGGCCCCGTGGGCTCGATCCCGACGACCCGCGCCCCGGCCAGGTCCACGAAGATCCGCAGCTCGGTTACATCGATCGCAGCCAGGTCGTGTCGAGTGGTCCGGTAGGCAGGCGACGTACGCTCGTATGCGTCGTAGTCGACGATCGGAAACGTGCCCTCGATCGCCGAGGCGACGCCGAGACGCGCGGTCGCGACCGCCCCGAACTTCACATGATCACGCACGGTGTACCAGCCCGTCACGTCGGCGACGGTGTAGGCACGTCCGGCAAGGAGCGAAGCAAGATCCTTGCTCCCTGCGAGCGCGTCGGCGACGGCCACGCGATCGCCCCAGGTAACGGGCTGTAAAGGCTCGGCGTCAGCGAATGCCACTGGCGCGACTACGAGTGGCGCACTGACGACGGCGCAGCACACTGCGACCCGCAGGCGCACGGATGACGGAATTCCCATCTCTCCTCCCTTGGTCTCGCGGAATCCGGCGACGCCGACTTCCCGCTCGAACTGGAACCGTGGAGGAGTTATGACACGATGCCAACAGTTGCAAACCTGTTGACACCTCGTTCGGAGTACGATGGATCCGGCTGGCGGATCTCGCTCGGCTGGAACCGTGCTCGCTCCGCCAGCCGTTTCGTACGCGTTGACTAGTCGAGCAGCTCGGCCCCGGAGCCCGGGTGCACGGCCTCCCAGACGCGGAGGTAGAGCGCGACCTCCATCCGGGCCTGGTTGCCGTTGTACGCATGCGGGACATCGACCTGGACGGCGATCCCCTCGGCGTGCGCCTCGACCTCGCCGACGTCGGCGATGCAGTCGGCGCGCCGGAGGAAGTCGAGGAACTCCTCAGCGAGACCGGGATCGCTCAGCCGGACGTGCATGCTCTCACTGTCGTTGACGGGGGCCTTCCCGACAAGTCCGGACCTGCAGGGTCCGACCGCACGGCTAGGCTGTTTTCGTGGCGTTGTTGACGTCGCAGGTCGAGCGCGACTCGGAGGTCTTCGTGCAGCGCCGCGACCGGATGGAGGCGCTGGTCGCCGAGCTTCGCGAGCGCACCGGACAGGTCGCCCAGGGCGGCGGCGAGAAGTCCGTCGAGCGCCATCGCTCGCGCGGGAAGATGACCGCGCGGGAGCGGGTCGACCGGCTCGTCGACCCGGGCACGGCGTTCCTGGAGCTCAGCGCGCTCGCGGCCTGGGAGCTCTACGACGGCCAGGCGCCGTCCGCGGGGATCGTCACCGGCATCGGCGTCGTGGAGGGCCAGGAGTGCGTGATCGTCGCGAACGACGCCACGGTCAAGGGCGGGACCTACTTCCCCATGACCGTCAAGAAGCATCTCCGCGCGCAGGAGATCGCCGAGCAGAACGAGCTGCCGTGCGTCTACCTCGTCGACTCCGGCGGCGCGTTCCTTCCGCTCCAGGACGAGGTCTTCCCGGACCGCGAGCACTTCGGCCGGATCTTCTTCAACCAGGCGCGCATGTCCGCCGAGCGCATCCCGCAGATCGCCGTGGTCATGGGCTCCTGCACCGCCGGCGGCGCCTACGTGCCGGCCATGGCCGACGAGAGCATCATCGTCCGCAACCAGGGAACGATCTTCCTCGGCGGCCCGCCGCTGGTCAAGGCCGCCACCGGCGAGACGGTGAGCGCCGAGGAGCTCGGCGGCGCCGACGTCCACTGCCGCGTTTCCGGCGTCACCGACCACTATGCCGAGGACGACGAGCACGCCCTGCAGCTCGCCCGCCGCTGCGTCGCCAACCTCAACCGGACCAAAACCGTCACCCTCGACCTGCGGCCGCCGGTGGAACCGCTTTATCCCGCCGAGGAACTCTACGGCGTCATCCCCCGCGACGCGCGCCGGCAGTACGACGTGCGCGAGGTGATCGCCCGGCTGGTCGACGGCTCGGAGTTCGACGAGTTCAAGCGCCTCTACGGCGAAACCCTGGTGACCGGCTTCGCACACCTGCACGGTTACCCCGTCGGCATCGTCGCCAGCAACGGCATCCTCTTCTCCGAATCGGCCCTGAAGGGGTCCCACTTCATCGAGCTTTGCTGCAAGCGGGGGATTCCGCTGCTCTTCCTGCAGAACATCACCGGCTTCATGGTCGGCAAAAAGGTCGAAACCGGAGGCATCGCCAAAGACGGGGCGAAGATGGTGACCGCCGTCGCCTGCGCGCGGGTCCCCAAGTTCACCGTCATCATCGGCGGCAGCTTCGGCGCCGGCAACTACGCCATGTGCGGCCGGGCCTACGGGGCGCGCTTCCTCTGGATGTGGCCGAACGCCCGCATCTCGGTGATGGGAGGCGAGCAGGCGGCCCGGGTCCTCGCCCGGGTGCGCCGGGACGGTCTGGAGGCGAAGGGGGAAAGCTGGAGCGCGCAGCAGGAGGAAGCGTTCATGGCGCCGCTCCGCGCGCAGTACGAAAGCCAGGGGCACCCCTACTACGCCAGTGCCCGCCTCTGGGACGACGGTATCATCGACCCGGCCCAGACCCGGACCGTCCTCGGTCTTGCTCTCTCGGCGGCGCTCAATGCGCCGGTGGAACAAACCGACTTCGGCGTTTTCAGGATGTGAGATCAATGCGCGTTCCAAAGGACATCCATCCTGTAGAGACGCCCCGGTGGGGCGTCTCCGGTCCGGTAGGGCACCTGAGACGGGCCACCGGCCCGTCTCTACAATGAAATATTGAATTCCAAAAGGAATTAGCCGTGAGCGCATCCACCCTCCTCAGCGAAATCGACAGCGACGGCCGGGCCCTCGTCACCCTCAACCGTCCCGAGGTCCACAACGCCTTCGACGACGCGCTGGTGGTCAGACTGATCAACGAACTCCGCCAGCTCGAGGCAAGCGACAGGGTGCGCGTCGTCCTGCTGACGGGAAGCGGCAGGACCTTCTGCGCCGGCGCCGACCTTGCCTGGATGAGCCGCACCGCCGGCTACGGCCAGGCCGAGAACCTGGCCGACGCCCTGGGCCTGGCCGAGCTGATGCAGACCCTCGACCGCCTCGCCAAGCCGACCATCGCCCTGGTGCAGGGACCGGCCTACGGGGGCGGTGTCGGCCTCGTCGCCTGCTGCGACCTGGCGGTGGCCGCGCCGGCGGCCCGGTTCCGCTTTTCGGAGGTCCGTCTCGGCCTCGTCCCGGCGGTGATCTCCCCCTACGTGGTGACGGCCATCGGCGCCCGCGCGGCGCGGCGCTACTTCCTGACCGGCGAGCGCTTCACTGCCGCTGAAGCGCTGCGTCTCGGCCTCGTTCATGAGGTGGTGGTGGCCGACCAACTCCAGCGCGCCGCCGAGCGCATGCTGGGCGCCCTGCTCGAGGGCGGGCCGCGCGCCCAGGCTGAAGCCAAGCGGCTCGTCGCCGACGTTACCAACAAGCCGCTCGAGCCGGCGCTGCTCGATGAGACTGCCAAACGCATCGCCAGCGTCCGCGCCTCCGCGGAAGGGCGCGAAGGCATCACCGCCTTCCTCGAGAAACGCAAGCCGAACTGGGTGAAGTGAGTAATGCGGGGAACGGTAGTAGCCGCGTATGTTCTCTAAGATCCTCATTGCCAATCGCGGCGA
>DATBMH010000066.1:0-12843 GCA_036554945.1 Gaiellaceae bacterium
CCGCGAGGCCGCGCACGTCCCGGCGTAGGGCCGCGGACCGCTAGGCGGCCGCGATCGAGAGGTGCCGCCCGGCGGGCTCGGCGCTCGCCTGGACGACCGCCGCGGCGGGGCGGAAGGTCGGGCAGACGGTGTTCCCGGGGAGGGCGCAGAGCTGCATCTGGCGGAAGAAGCAGTCCTCGCACGAGGCGGTCGTGGACTCGTTCGCCGGGGTCGGGGGGGCCGCTCCGCTCAAGCTCCCGACTATAGGCGCGCCCCCTCGGGGCGGCCAGCCCGCCGGCGCCGCGAAGCCCGCATTTTCCGCGAAGTGTCAGGCCGGCAAACAGCCGTCGTTGCCGTGCCTGACGACGGCTCTCAGGCCGCGGTGAGCGCGTCGAGCGCCTCGTCGAAGTCGGACACGGGGACGATCTTCAACCCGTCGGCGTAGCGGCGGGCCTCGGCCGCGTTGGCGTCCGGCACGAGGAAGAGCGAGGCGCCGGCACGGCGCGCGGCGATCGTCTTCTGCTTCACGCCGCCGATCGGGGAGACCGTGCCGTCGAGCGAGATCTCCCCGGTGGCCGCGATCTTCCGGCCGCGGTCGAGGTCGGTCTCGCCCAGCTCGTCCGTCACGTCGAGCGCGAACGCGAGCCCGGCCGAGGGTCCGCCGATGTCGCCCGCGTCGATCGTCACGTCCACCGGGAACACGAACGTGGCCGCCTGCGTGACCACGATGCCGACCACGGCACGGCCGCCCTCGTCCTCGGGCGTCGACGGGTCGTCCTCGCTCGGGACGGTCTTCATCTCGACCGTCTCGCGCTTGCCGTCGCGCTCGACCACGAACGTCGCGACCTGGCCGGGGTCGAGCTGCTGCATCGCGCGCGTGAGCTGCTCCGGCGAGCGGACGCGCTGCGCGTTTGCCTCGACGATCACGTCGCCGACCTGGAGCTTCCCGTCCGCCGGGCGGTCGGGGACGACGGTCGTCACCTCGGCGCCCTCGCGGCGGACCTCGACGTCGTAGCCGAGCTCGCGCAGCGCGACGGTGACCGCGATCTCCTGCGAGCGCGACATCTGGTTGAGGCTCTGCTTGCGCCGCTGGCTGTCGCTCACGCCGGCCGGGTTGACCGTGTGCTCGGGCACGAGAGTCGAGCCCTCCTCGACCCCGGGGTAGACGCGCTCGAGGAGCGAGGCCTTCCGGATGAGGACGTCGACCATGTAGATCCCGCCCGGGCCGTCGTCGTCCTTCGACTCGCCGGGCACCTGGACGAGCGGGTCGACCGGCCGCGCCTTGTCCGGGAGGAAGAGGTAGTGGTCCGAGGGGACGAAGACGAGGACGGCGACCACCGCCGCCATCACCGCGGCCAGCGCGAGGACGCGTCTCACGCGGACATGGTGCGCGTCCGGCTACGCGCCGTGCTGCAGCACGCCGACGACCTCGCGCACGGCCGCCGACGACGCCTCGAGCTCGGCGCGCTCGGCGTCCGAGAGGTCGAGCTCGACGATCGCCTCGACGCCGCCCGCACCGAGCTTCACGGGGACGCCCATGTAGAGGCCGTCGATGCCGTACTCCCCCTCCAGGTACGCGGTGCACGGGAGGACGCGCTTCTGGTCGAGGCAGATCGCGTCGACCATCTGCGCCGCCGCCGCGCCGGGCGCGTACCACGCCGACGTGCCGAGCAGCTCGACGATCTCGCCGCCGCCCTTCCGCGTCCGCTCCACCATCGCCTCGATCCGGTCGGCCGAGACGAGCTTCGTGAGCGGGACGCCGCCGACGGTCGTGGCCGAGACGACCGGGACCATCTGGTCGCCGTGCCCGCCGAGCACCATCGCGGTCACGTCCTTCGAGGACATGCCCGTCTCCATCGCGATGAAGGTCGAGAAGCGCGCCGTGTCGAGGATCCCGGCCATGCCGAACACGCGCTCGCGGGCCCAGCCCGTGGCGGCGCGGGCGACGTGGCACATCGCGTCGAGCGGGTTCGACACGACGACGAGGATCGCGTCGGGCGAGGCCTCAGCGGCGGCGAGCGCGCAGCTGCGGACGATCTCCTCGTTCGTCGTCACCAGGTCGTCGCGGCTCATGCCCGGCTTGCGCGGCAGGCCCGCGGTGATCACGACGACGTCGGATCCGGCCGTCTCCTCGTAGCCGTTCGAGCCCGAGATGGTCGGCTCGTAGCCGAGCACCGGCCCGGCCTCGGCGATGTCGAGCGCCTTCCCCTGCGGGAGGCCCTCCTTGATGTCCACGAGGACGACCTCGGCGTAGTCGCGGCGCGCGATCTCCTGCGCCGCGGTCGCGCCGACGTTCCCTGCCCCGACGACCGTCACCTTCCGTCTCACACCCGCACTCCCATCTGCTCGATGATCGCGTCGGCGACCTCGCTCGTGCCGACGGCGGTCGGGTCGTCGCGGGTCGGCTTCATGTCGTACGTGACGCTGCGCCCCTCGCGGATGACCTCGGCGATCGCGCCTTCGAGGCGGTCGGCCGCGTCGCGCTCCTCGAGGTGCCGGAGCATCATCACGCCGGAGAGCATCATCGCCATCGGGTTGACCCGGTTCTGGCCCGTGTACTTCGGCGCGGAGCCGTGCGTCGGCTCGAAGACGGCGGCGTTCTCGCCGTAGTTGGCGCCGGGCGCCATCCCGAGCCCGCCGATCATGCCGGCCGCGAGGTCCGACAGGACGTCGCCGTACAGGTTCGGGAGCACGAGCACGTCGTACTCCTCAGGCCGCTGCACGAGCTGCATGCACATGTTGTCCACGATCCGGTCGTCGAACTCGATGTCCGAGTTCTCGGCCGCCACCTCCTGCGCGACGCGCAGGTAGAGGCCGTCCGTGAACTTCATGATGTTCGCCTTGTGCACGGCCGTGACCTTGCGACGGCCGTTCTTGCGGGCGTAGTCGAACGCGAACTGGACGATCCGGCGCGTGCCCGACACGGACAGCGGCTTGATCGAGATCCCCGCGTCGCGGTGGCGGAGCTTCCCGCCGTGCTTCTCGATCCAGCCGATCAGCTCCTCGACGTCGTCGGTGCCCTGCTCGTACTCGATCCCCGCGTAGAGGTCCTCGGTGTTCTCGCGGATCAGCACCAGGTCGACGTCGTCGAAGCGGGAGCGCACGCCCTCGTAGCTCTTGCAGGGGCGCACCTGGCCGTAGAGGTCGAGCGCCTTCCGTAGCCCGACGTTCACGGAGCGGAAGCCGCCGCCGACCGGGGTCGTGATCGGCCCCTTCAGCGCGACGCCCGTCTCCCGGATCGCGTCCAGGACGTGGTCGGGAAGCGGGTTCCCGTCGTTCTGGTCCATGACGTCCGTGCCGGCGTACTGGACGTCCCAGTCGAACTCGACGCCGCTCGCTTCGAGGACCCGCCTCGTGGCCTCGGTCAGCTCGGGGCCGATGCCGTCGCCGGGGATCAGGGTGACTCGGTGCGCCATGCGGCGGCGACTCTACCGATTCGGAAGCGGCGCTTCCGGGTAGATTCTGCGGCCGATGAGCGAGTTCAAGCCTGGCCTCGAGGGCGTCGTCGCCGTCGAGACGGAGATCGCCGAGCCTGACCGCGAGGGCGGCCAGCTCCGCTATCGCGGCATCGACATCGAGGAGCTCGTCGGCCAGTACCCGTACGAGAACGTCTGGGGCCTGTTGGTCGACAACGACCTCGACTCGAAGATGCCCGACCCGGAGCCGTACGAGCCGGCGGCGCTGTCCGGCAATGCGCCCTCCGACCTCCAGGCGGAGACCGCGCGCCTCTCCAGCCACTGGGGCCTCGGCAAGCTCAACGAGATCTCGGACGACCAGGCGCGCACCGACCTCGCGCGGCTCTCCGCGCTGATGATGGAGATCGTCGCCCGCTCCGCCGCCGTGGCGGACGGCCGCGAGGCGGCGTCGGACGACGTGGTCGCGCAGGGCGAGACGGCGGCCGAGCGGTTCCTGCTGCGCTGGCGCGGCGAGGCGCCTCCCGATCACGTGAAGGCGATCGACACCTACTGGATCTGCACCGCCGAGCACGGCCTGAACGCCTCGACCTTCGCGGCGCGCGTCACGGCCTCCACGGGCGCGGACTGCGGCGCGGCCTTGTCCTCGGCGGTCGGTGCGCTCTCCGGTCCGCTGCACGGCGGCGCTCCTGCCTACGTGAAACCGATGCTCGAGGAGGTCCAGCAGCTGGGCGACCCCGAGCGCTGGGTTCGAGAGGCCCTGGAGAGCGGCAAGCGGATCATGGGCTTCGGCCATCGCATCTACCGGGCGGAGGACCCGCGCTCGCGGATCCTCAAGCGCGTCGCGAAGGAGCTCAGCTCCCCGCAGGTCGAGGTGGCCGAGCAGCTCGAAGAGGTCGCCTTGAAGGCGCTCCAGGAGAAGTCGCCCGACCGCGTCCTCGCGACGAACGTCGAGTACTACTCGGCGATCGTCCTCGACGTCGCGGAGATCCCGCCGCCGCTCGCACCCGCGATGTTCGCGTGCTCGCGGGTCGCCGGCTGGTCGGCGCACATCCTCGAGCAGAAGCGAACCGGCAGGCTGTTCCGGCCGTCGGCGAAGTACGTCGGCCCGGCCCCGCGCTCGCTCTCCACTGTCTGAGCTCGCGTCAGCCGCGGCCGAGGCGGCGCAGCTCGCCGACCAGGGCTCCGAGCGCGAGCTGGCGGCGCTCAGGACGAAGTGGCAGGACGAGATCGAGGGCGCCGCGCGCAGCCAGGACTTCCGCGAGCGCGCACTCGCGTACCGCGCGATCGGCCAGTTCCGCTACCGCCAGAAGCTCGAGCTCCTCCGGCGCGGGCTCGAGGACGAGAGCCCTGCGAGCCGCGGGTCGGCGCTCCTCTCGCTGGAGCTGCTCTCGCGCGACCATCCGGGAGACGTCAACGCCGACCGGTCGCTCCTCCACCGTCTGGCGGCCGGCGACCCGAACGCCGCAGTCCGCCGGCTCGCGATCCTCGTCCTCAAGAACGGGTCGCCGCACCGGGACACGATCGTGATGCTCGAGGGGATCGCGGGCGACGACGAGCTCGACCGCGAGCTACGTGAGGCCGCAAAGCGAGTGGCCGCGTTGCTCACCAAGAAGAGCCGAGCTCGTTAGGTCTCGCCCAGCGCGCCTGCGCCGCGCGGCGCGCAGCGCCGCCCGGCTTCATACGGTGGCTGAAAGTCGTGAGACTTTCAGCCAGAAGCGCAGCTGCACACACTGCGACCCGGCAGCGGCTTCCCGCACCCCGCGCAGCTGCGCGGAGCTCGGCGCCACTCGAGCATCTTCTTCTCGATCCCCGCCTTCATCATCAGCACGCCGACGCCGGTGCTGGAGGCGAGGAGAAGAGCTGTTTCGTTTGTCAGTTCGGTCATCTGGTCTTCCGTTTCGCGTGCGGATGCGCCTGGAAATACAACTCCCGTCGCCGCCGATCGGTTACGTGGGTGTAGAGCTCCGTGGTAGCCAGATCGGCATGTCCGAGCATTTCCTGAACGCTCCTTAGGTCAGCTCCTCCCTCGAGGAGGTGCGTCGCAAACGTGTGACGCAGCAGGTGGGGGTGGACCCGCTCCGGTTCGAGGCCCGCCTTCGCCGCGAGCTTGCGGAGGATCAGGAAGGCGCCGGCCCGCGTGAGGGCGCCTCCCTGGGCGTTCAGGAAGAGCTCGGGCCGGTGTCTGCGGTCGAGATGCGGGCGGCCGCGGGACAGGTACCGGCGCAGCGCCTCGACCGCCTCCCGTCCCACGGGTACGACCCGTTCCTTCCCGCCCTTGCCGACGGTCCGGACGAGCCGCTGGTCGAGGTCGACGCCGCCCTTCTCGAGCCCGACGGCCTCGCTGACCCGCAGCCCGGCGCCGTAGAGGAGCTCGACCAGCGCGCGATCGCGGAGGGTGCGAGGGGTCGTGCCCGACGCGGCTTCGATCAGCCGCTCGGCCTCGGAGGGCGAGAGCGCCCGCGGGAGGCGCTTCGTCCTGCGCGGGAGCTCCAGCTCGGCGGCCGGGTTCGCCTCGGCCGCGCCGATCAAGACGAGGTGGCGGAAGAACGAGCGCAGCGAGGCGACCCGCCGCGCGATCGTCGCACCCGACAGGCCCCGCGCCCGCAGCTCCGCGAGGTACCGCTCGAGCTCCTCGGTCGTGACCGTCGAGGGCGGGCGGGCGAGCCAGTCCGAGAGCGCCTCGAGGTCGCGCCGGTACGCCTCGACGGTCCGCGGCGCGAGCCGTGCCGCGGAGAGCGCGAGGAAGCCGTCGAGCTCAGGATCGCGGATGCGCTCGGTCATAGACCTTCCGCAGGCGCTTGCCGTCGACGTGGCTGTACATCTGCGTCGTGGAGAGCGAGCTGTGCCCCAGCAGCTCCTGGATCGTCCGCAGGTCGGCGCCGCCCTCGAGCAGGTGGGTCGCGAACGCATGGCGGAACCGGTGCGGGTGGGGGAAGAGCTTCCGCAGGGTGCTCGTGTCGAGCCGGCGGCCCCGCGCGGAGACGAAGAGGGCGTCGTTCGCGCCCCGGACGAGCTTCGGCCGCTCGCGGAGCCAGAGCGCGACCCAGTAGGCCGCCTCCTCGCCGAGCGGGACCACGCGCTCCTTGCCGCCCTTGCCCCGGACGCGGACGGCCTCCTGGTCGAACTCGACGTCGCCGAGGTCGAGGTCGACGGCCTCCTGGCTCCGCAGGCCGGCCGAGTAGACGAGCTCGGCGAGGGCCCGGTTTCTGACCGCGAGCGGGTCCCCGGCGCCGACCTGGTCGAGCTCGGCCTCGATCTCCTGCGCCGTCGGCGCGTCGGGAAGGCGGCGCGGACGGCGAGGGGCGAGCCTTGCGTCGGGCACCTTCGCGGCGCCGAGGGTGAAGCGGAGGAACGCGCGGACCGACGCGAGCTTGCGCGCGATCGTCGCCGGCGCGAGCTTGCCCGGCGTCCGCCCCGGCCGAGCGGCGCCGAGATGCGCCGCGTAGTCGGAGAGCAGGCGGGCGTCGACGTCGTCCACCGCCGCCTTCCGGCGCTCGAGCCAGGAGGCGAACTCGGCGAGGTCCACGCCGTACGCGCGACGGGTCGCGTCGGACAGCGCGGGGCTGGCCAGGAAACGGTCGATCGCCGAATGGGTCTCCATCCAGGCAGGATTCGCGCCCGTGAAGGTTGCGTCCTGCCTCGCACTCGCCCTCGCCGTCTGTGCGACGTCGGCCGCCGGCGGCGTGCAGGCCGTGCGAGTGCCGACCGGCTACACCGTCCAGACCTACGTGCGCGGGCTCGAGTCGCCGACCGCGATGGCCTTCGGACCGGGCGGCGCGCTCTACGTCACCCAGGAGGGCGGAGAGGTGGTTCGGGTCGACCCGAAGACCCGCCGGCCCCGCGTCGTGCTCCGTGGCTTCCGGACGCCGCTGGGGCTCACCTGGCAGGGCGGCGCGCTGTTCGTCTCCGCGCAGGGCGCGCTCTGGCGCGTCAGCCGCGGGCAGCGGCGTGCGATCGTCCGGAACCTGCCCTACGGGCGGCACCAGCAGGACAACGTCGTCTTCCACCGCGGCCGCCTCTACTTCGGCAGCGGCTCGACGTGCGACGTCTGCCGCGAGAAGAGCCGGCTGAGCGCGGCGATCCTGTCCGTCCGGCCCGACGGGAAGGGGCTCCGCGTCGTCGCGCGAGGGGTGCGGAACCCGTACGGGCTCGCTCTCGATCCCGACACCGGACGCCTCTACGCGGCGGTCAACGAGCGCGACCGGCTCGGCGACACCGAGCCGGCGGAGACGATCGTCGAGGTGCGGCAGGGCAGGGACTTCGGCTGGCCGCGCTGCTGGCCGAGCCACCGGACGAAGAAGCTCCGCGGTGACTGCCGGGGGGTCACGCCGCCGGTCGCGTTCCTCGAGCCGCACTCGGCGCCCGGCGGGATGGCCTTCTGGGACGGCGCGCTCTACGTGGCGGAGTGGGGCCAGTACCTGGAGGACGACCACGGGCGGAAGCTGACGCGCGTCACGCTGCTGCCGGGCCGGCCGGCGGCGGTCACCACGTTCGGGACCGGGTTCCTGCACCCGCTCGCGGCGCTGGCCGACCGGAGCGGCGGCCTGCTCGTCGCCGACCACGGCCGCGGCGTCATCTACCGGATCGTCAAGCGGTGAGGGAAGCCGCCCTGTACCTGGTCGCCGCCGGGCTGTACATCGCGCTCGGCGTGGCCTACCCGCCCCTGCTCTTCTCCTGGGTGGAGGGCACGGCGTTCCTCCTGCTCGTCGTCTGGATCGTCCCCGCCTTCGTCCGCCGACTCCTCCGTTGAGCTGGGCGGCGCACGACCTCGAGCCCTACGCGATCCAGCGCCACCTCGGCGTCAAGGTCGCGTTCGTCCCGCTCGTGATCGGCTCGTACTCCCCGGACATCCTCAGCAAGTGGTTCGTCTACGGGATCAACGTGCTCGGGGTCGAGTTCCGGGCGGACGACCCGGTCCAGTTCCACCGCGGCTGGCCGGGAGTCGGCTTCACGCACTCGCTCGGGTACGGGCTGCTGATCGCGGGCCTGATCTGGCTCGTCGCCGGCAGCCGCCTCTGGGCCTGGAGCTTCCTCTTAGGACACTGGGCCCACGTCATCACCGACGCGGGCGACACGATCGGCACGATGATGTTCTTCCCGCTCTCCACGGAGACCTTCGGGATCGGCGCCTGGGCGTACGCCGGCCAGTACGGCCGGATCACCGACGCGGGCGCGTACTTCAGCGGCCTCGGGTTCGTCTGGGACGGCGTCTTCGTCATCTACGGGCTGATCTCGTGGCGGATGCTCAAGCGCGAGTACTTCCACGACGTGATCGTCAGGGCGGATCCGCGCTTCTGGGGCTGGATGGGGCGGTGGCTGCCCGAGACGGCGCTGCTCGCGCTCTACCGGGCGAGCTTCTTCTACGGGACCACGCGCTGGTTCGCCTGGATCATCTGGGCCCACGTCGTCCACGACTTCCCGCTCGACCTCAGCTGGGGCGGGCCGGGGTGGGTCGACGCGGCCTTCGACTAGAGCTCACCGGGCAGCAGGCTGTACATCACGAAGTCGACGCGCCGGTCGCGCCGCCGGTTGTAGTGGCTCGAGCGCAGCACGCCCTCGCGCGTGAAGCCGGCGTTCTCCGCGACCCGCTTCGACGGGACGTTCTCCTCGTCCGCGCGGAGCTGCACGCGCGCAAGCTCGCGGTCCTCGAGGAGCCACCGGGAGACGAGCCTCACGGCGCGTGTGCAGACGCCCTGCCCGCGCGCGGCCGCCGCCACCCAGTAGCCGATCTCCGCGACTCCGGGCTCCTCCGTCTGCCGGACGCCGAGCGAGCCGACGGCGGCCGCGTCGACGACGATGGCGAAGTTCGTGACCGAGCCGTCGAGCCAGCCGTTCCGGCACGCCTCGATGTACGTGACCGCGTCGCTCGGCGTGTACGGCTGCGGGATCAGGTCGAGGAACTCGGCGATCGCGGGGTCGTTGCAGGCGTCCACGATGCGCTCGACGTCTCCTTGCTCGCCCCACGGCCGCAGCGTGACGACGCCGTCCGTGAGCGGGGGATCGGGCGGTCGTACCTCCATTGCCATACGATATGCAGCCGGTTTCGGTCCGGCAGGTGTCCGGGGAGACCATGGGGAACCGATGGCGATCATCGAGGACGTACGCGGACAAGACCTGAGCGAGCACGGCCTCGAGCCGGGCGGCGCCGTCCACCACAACCCGACGGTCGCGCTTCTCTACACCCACGCGCTGAGACGCGGTGACGGCCTGCTCGCCGAGGGCGGGCCGCTCGTCGTCGACACCGGCGCGCACACCGGGCGGTCACCGAACGACAAGTTCGTCGTGCGGGAGCCGGGCTCCGAGGACCGCATCTGGTGGGGGACGGTGAACGCGGAGCTGCCCGAGGAGCGGTTCGAGGGTCTGCGCGACAAGGTCACCTCCTTTCTCTCCGACCAGGATCTCTACGTGGTCGACGCGTTCGCGGGCGCCGACCCGGCGCACCGGCTGGCCCTTCGGGTCGTCACGTACAGCCCCTGGCACGCGCTGTTCGCGAAGACGCTCTTCATCGACCCGACGGAGGAGGAGCTCGCGGAGCACGAGCCGCAGGCGCTCGTCCTGCACGCCCCGGCCGTGACCGCGGACCCCGACGAGGACGGGACTCGCAGCGAGACGTTCGTGCTGCTCCACCCAGGCCGCATGGAGGTCCTGATCGGCGGCACCTTCTACGCCGGCGAGATCAAGAAGTCGATCTTCACCCTGATGAACGACCGGCTGCCGCTCGAGGGCGTGCTGCCGATGCACTGCTCGGCGAACGTGGACGACGAGGGGCGTGTGGCGGTCTTCTTCGGCCTCTCCGGCACCGGAAAGACGACGCTCTCGGCCGATCCCGAGCGGCACCTGATCGGCGACGACGAGCACGGCTGGAGCGAGGAGGGGATCTTCAACGTCGAAGGCGGCTGCTACGCGAAGGTCATCCGCCTCTCGTCCGACGCCGAGCCGCAGATCTACAGGACGACGCGGAGCTGGGGCACGGTGCTCGAGAACGTCGTCCTCGACGAGCGCGGCATCCTCGACCTCGACGACGACTCGAAGACCGAGAACACGAGAGCGGCGTACAAGCTCGAGCAGATCTCGAATGCGCTGCCGGCGAAGCGCGCGGGCCATCCCAGCGCCGTGGTGTTCCTCACCGCCGACGCCTTCGGGATCCTCCCGCCGATCGCGCGCCTGACCCGCGAGCAGGCGATGTTCTACTTCCTCTCCGGCTTCACGGCGAAGCTCGCCGGCACGGAGATCGGCGTGACCGAGCCGCAGCCGACGCTCTCGGCCTGCTTCGGCGCGCCGTTCCTGCCCCAGCGGCCGGCCGTCTACGCGGAGATGCTCGGCTCGAAGCTCGACGAGCACGGCGCGACCGTCTGGCTCGTGAACACCGGCTGGACCGGCGGTCCGTTCGGCGAGGGCGAGCGGATGCCGATCCAGGCGACGCGGGCGCTCCTCGACGCGGCGCTCTCGGGCGCGCTCGACGGCGCCGAGGTCCGCGAGGACCCGGTCTTCGGCTTCGAGGTGCCGGTCTCGGTGCCCGGCGTGGACGACACCCTGCTCGACCCGCGCTCCACGTGGGCCGATCCGGACGCGTACGACGAGAAGGCCGCGTACCTCGCGGGCAAGTTCCAGGAGAACATCGCGAAGTTCCCGGACCTCGACCCGGCCGTCGTCGCGGCCGGGCCCGGAGCCTAGGTCTTCGCGCCTCCCGTCACGAGGCGCAAGGCCCGTCGCGTCGTATAGCGTCCCTCGCTAGTGGAGGCCCAGCACGACGTCCTCGTGGTAGGCGCCGGCTGCGCGGGAATGCGCGCGGCCATCGAGGCCTTCGATCTCGGCGCCGACGTCGCGCTCCTCTCCAAGATCCACCCGGTCCGCAGCCACTCCGGCGCGGCCGAGGGCGGGATCAACGCGGCGCTCGGGAACGCCTCCGAGGACGACCCCGAGACGCACGCGTTCGACACGGTCAAGGGCTCCGACTACCTCGGCGACCAGGACGCGATCGAGGTGCTCTGCAACGAGGCGCCCGGCGACGTCTACCAGCTCGAGCACTGGGGCGCGGTCTTCTCCCGGACCGAGGACGGGCGGATCGCCCAGCGGCCCTTCGGCGCCGCCGGCGCGCCCCGCACCGCGTACGCGGCCGACATCACCGGCCACGTCCTCGTGCACGTGCTCTACGAGCAGGTGATGAAGCGGGACATCCCGGCGTACGAGGAGTGGTTCGCCTGGAAGCTGATCGAGGAGGACGGCCGCTGCCAGGGCGTGATCGCGTGGGACATCCTGAACGGCGGCGTGAAGGCGATCGGCGCGAAGACGGTCATCCTCGCGACGGGCGGCGCCGGCCGGCTCTACACCGGCACGACGAACGCCTACGCCTGCACCGGCGACGGCATGGCGATGGCCCTTCGGCTCGGGGTGCCGCTCAAGGACATGGAGATGATGCAGTTCCACCCGACGACGCTCTCGCCGACGGGCGTGCTCATCACCGAGGGCTGCCGCGGCGAGGGCGCCTACCTCTTCAACTCCGAGGGCGAGCGCTTCCTCCAGCGCTACGCCCCGAACGCGATGGAGCTCGCCTCGCGCGACGTGATCTCGCGCGCGGAGCAGACCGAGATCGACCAGGGCCGCGGCGTGGACGGCAACGTCCTCCTCGACCTGCGCCACCTCGGCGCGGAGAAGATCATCGAGCGGCTCCACGGGACGCGCGAGCTCTCGATGGTCTTCGCGGGCGTCGACCCGATCTACGAGCCGATCCCCGTGCGGCCGGGGGCCCACTACCACATGGGCGGCGTCGAGACCGACCTCTGGGGCAAGACGGAGCTCGAGGGCCTCTACGCGGCCGGCGAGTGCGCGTGCGTCTCCGTCCACGGCGCGAACCGCCTGGGCGGGAACGCGCTCATGGAGACGATCACGTACGGCAAGCGCTCCGGCGCGGCGGCCGCCGACTGGGCGCTCACGCATACGACCGTGACCGTCCCGGACAGCGCGGTCTCGGACGCCGAGCGCGAGATCAAGACCCTGCTCGACCGGCGCGACGGCGAGCGCCCGCACGCGATCCGCGACGAGATGGCCTCGACGATGCACGAGAACTTCGGCGTCTTCCGCCGCGAGGAGCAGATGCGCCGCCAGGGCGAGATCATCGAGAGCCTGCGCGAGCGCAACGAGCGGGTCGTCGTCGACGACAAGGGGACGCTCTTCAACAACGACGTCACGCAGGCGCTCGAGCTCGGGTTCCTGCTCGAGCTGGCCGCGTGCATGGTCGAGGCCGGCATCGCGCGCAAGGAGAGCCGCGGCGCCCATGCGCGGCCCTACGACTTTCCGGACCGGGACGACGAGAACTACCTCAGGCACACGCTGACGACGATCGACGGCGGAGGAGGGGTTCAGCTCGACTGGGCGCCCGTCCGCATGACCAAGTGGGAGCCGATGGAGCGGAAGTACTGATGACGACAGGGGGATCCACGTGGACGTA
>DATBMH010000039.1:0-11156 GCA_036554945.1 Gaiellaceae bacterium
TTGATGTCGGCGCCCAGGTGCTTGGACCCCATGACGTCGTAGGCGCCGCCGTAGGCCTTGCGGGTGATGACGGTGACCAGCGGGACGGTCGCCTCGGCGTAGGCGAAGATGAGCTTGGCTCCGCGGCGGATGATGCCGTCCCACTCCTGGTCGGTGCCGGGGAGGAACCCCGGCACGTCGACGAAGGTCAGCACGGGGATGTTGAAGGCGTCGCAGGTGCGCACGAACCGGGCCGCCTTCTCGGAGGCGTCGATGTCGAGGGTGCCGGCGAACTGCATCGGCTGGTTGGCCACGACGCCGACGGAGCGGCCCTCCACCCGGCCGAAGCCGCAGATGATGTTGGGCGCGAACATCGGCTGCACCTCGAGGAACTCGCCGTCGTCGAGCACGTGCTCGATGGCGACGTGCATGTCGTAGGGCTGGTTCGGCGAGTCGGGGATGAGGGTGTCGAGCTCGCGGTCCTCGTCGGTGACGGCCAGGTCGTTCTCGACCTCGTAGGCCGGCGGCTCCTCGAGGTTGTTGGACGGCAGGTAGGACAGCAGCGCCTTGACGTACTCGATCGCGTCCTCCTCGTCGCTGCCCATGTAGTGCGCCACCCCGGACTTGGTGTTGTGCGCCCGGGCGCCGCCGAGGTCCTCGAAGGAGACGACCTCACCGGTGACGGTCTTGATGACGTCGGGACCGGTGATGAACATGTGCGAGGTCTGGTCGACCATCACGGTGAAGTCGGTGACGGCGGGGGAGTAGACCGCGCCGCCGGCGCAGGGGCCCATGATCAGCGAGATCTGCGGGATCACGCCGGACGCGTGCACGTTGCGGCGGAAGATCTCGCCGTACAGGCCGAGCGAGACCACGCCCTCCTGGATCCGCGCGCCGCCCGAGTCGTTGATCCCGATCAGCGGGCAGCCGAGCTTCAGCGCGAGGTCCATGACCTTGCAGATCTTCTCGGCGAACGCCTCGGAGAGGCTCCCGCCGAAGATGGTGAAGTCCTGGGAGAAGACGAAGACCTTACGGCCGAGGATCGTCCCGTGCCCCGTGACGACCGCGTCGCCGTACGGCCGCCGCTCCATCATCCCGAAGTAGGGGTTGCGGTGGCGGACGTAGCGGTCGAGCTCGACGAACGAGCCCGGGTCGAGCAGCTTCTCGATCCGCTCGTGCGCGAGGAGCTTCCCCTGGCTGCGGTGCTTCTCGATCGCACGCTCGGACGCCTGGTGCGCGGCCTCCTCGCGCAGGCGCTGGAGCTCGTCGAGCTTGCCCCGCGTCGAGCCGGTGCGATCGTCGGTCGCCGCCACGAGGGTGAGCCTAACTAGAGTCGCCCCTATGCTCGACCGCTCGACGATCTGGCCGTACGAGGACGGCGAGCCGGGCGAGTTCTACTACCAGCGGTACGCCCACCCGGCCGGCGCCGCGGCGGAACGGCGGCTCGGCGAGCTCGAGGGCGGCCACGCGCTGCTCTTCCCGTCCGGCTCCGCGGCGACGACGTCCCTCCTGCTCAGCTTCATGGAGCCGGGGAGGACCGTGGCGATCGCGCAGGACGCCTACTACGGAACCCCCACGTTGATCCGCGCGCTCGAGCGCTGGGGGCTGCGGATGGTCGAGTTCGACCAGACCGGTGCGCCGCCGGAGGGCGCCGACCTCTTGTGGGTCGAGTCGCCGTCCAACCCGCTGCTGACGATTCCGGACCTGGACGCAGCGGCTGCCCACCCGGCGCCCGTGGTCGTCGACTCGACCGCCTCGACCCCCGTCTACCTCCGGCCGATCGAGCGGGGCGCCGACTTTGTGTTGCATAGCGTCACAAAGTTCCTCGGCGGCCATCACGACGTCCTCCTCGGCGCCGTCGTGTGTGCTCGACAGGAGGACTCCGACCGGCTGAAGGACTTCCGCAGCCGGTCGGGGATCGTGGCCGCGCCGGATCCTGCCTGGCTCCTGTCGCGGAGCCTGGAGACGCTCGAGCTGCGGATGCGCCGGCACACCGAGAACGCGACCGAGATCGCCCGCCGGCTGGAGGAGCATCCGTCGGTCGAGCGCGTCCGGTTTCCCGGGTTCGGCGGACTGATGTCGTTCGACGTCGCCGGCGGGGCCGAGGCGGCGCGCCGTGTGGAGACCTCGGTCCGTACGATCAAGAACGCCACGAGCCTCGGCGGGACACGGTCGGTGCTGGAAACGCGTGCGCGCTGGGAGGGCGACCGCGTCCCCGAGAACCTCGTGCGCCTCAGCGTCGGTCTGGAGGCGGTGAGCGAGATCTGGGCGGACCTCGAGCAGGCGCTCCCGTGACCGGCAGTCAGTTCTGCCACGAACACGGCACCCACGCGCGCGAAAGGTCTGGATAGGCTCGCGCCATCGGGTCGGGGAGGTGGGTCCTCCCAGCTTCGCGGAGATGCGATCGAAGAGCCGGAGGTCGGACTCGAACCGACGCACTCCGCTTTACAAGAGCGGTGCTCTACCAGCTGAGCTACTCCGGCGCTCGCCACATGGTAGAGCCGACGAGGAAGGGTGCCCGGCCGGACGGCGGGTCGCCGGCCGGGCACCTTGTGCCGGCTAGGCCGGCGGGATGAGCACGCCGTCGATGACGTGGATCGTGCCGTTGGAGGCGCCGATGTCCGTCTTCACGACGCGGTTCGTGCGGTTCAGGTAGACGCGGCTGCCCTTGACGCCGATCCGGACGGCGGCGCCGTTCAGCGTCTTCGCACGGCGGAGCTTGACCACCTGCGCGGCCTTCACGTTGCCCTTGACCACGTGGTACAGCAGGACGGCCCGCAGCTGTGCGCGGTTGCGCTGCAGCTTCCGGAGCGTCGCCTTCGGCACCTTCGCGAAGGCCTTGTCGGTCGGAGCGAAGACGGTGAGCGGTCCGGGGCCGGAGAGTGCTCCGGCCAGGCCGGCACGCTTCGCGAGGGCGATCAGCGTCTTGAACTGGCCTGCGTCGGAGGCCGTCTGCACGATGTTCTTCTGTGCGGCCTGCTGGCCGGAGGTCGCCGCCGCGCCGCCCACTCCGGCGATCGCGGTCAGCACGGCAACGCCGAGCGCCGCGAGCGAGTAACGAAGTCGAGTGTTCATGCGAAGTTGTCCTTTCTGTCGGATTCCCTATGCCGCCGCTGTGTGGGGGTCGCGCCGCTCGCGCGACACGAACGCCGGGAGCCTCATGGCCTGGTAGACGGCCGAGAGCCCGACGAGCCCGTACACGATCCGGCTGAGCGCGTTCGTCTCGCCGAAGTCCTCACCGACGAGCGCGGCGACGAGGTCGAACTCCGCGATCGCCACCAGACCCCAGTTGAGCCCTCCGACGATGAGAAGCACGCCGGTGATCAGATCGAGCGCTTTCATCTTTCCTCCTTCCCTGGACGGAACTTGTACAAGGACTGTACAGGGATGAGGGCTCTCTGTCAAATGTGTGTACAGATTTCGTACAATGCTGAACGTGGAGGCAACGACCGGCTATCTGCGGATCGGCGAGTTGAGCCGGCGGACGGGCGTGGCGCCCGAGCTGCTGCGCGCTTGGGAGCGGCGATACGGCCTGCTTCGTCCTGCCCGCTCCGCGGGCGGCTTCCGGCTCTACTCGGAAGCCGACGAGCAGCGGGTCGGGCTGATGCGGGAGCATCTGCGCTCGGGCCTCGCTGCCGCGGAGGCTGCGAGGCACGCGATCGAGGGCGCCGGTCGACGCGAGCAACCGGCCGACGAGAGCCGGCCCGAGCTCCAGACGGGCGCGGAGCGGCTACGCGATGCCCTGGCGGGGTTCGACGAGGTGCGCGCCCAGACGGCGCTGGACGACCTCTTCGCGGGCTTCACGCTCGAGACCGTCCTCTCGTCGGTGATCCTCCCCTACCTCGCCGATCTCGGGGACCGTTGGGCGACCGGCGACGCGACGGTCGCGCAGGAACACTTCGCGAGCAACCTCATCCGCGGCCGGCTCCTGGCCATCAGCCGCGGCTGGGACTCCGGCGACGGCCCGCGTGCGATCCTGGCGTGTGCCCCGGGCGAGCTGCACGACCTCGGTCTCATCGCCTTCGGCCTGGCGTTGCGACGGAGAGGGTGGCGGATCACGTACCTCGGCCCGGACACGCCGGTCGAGAGCCTCGTCGACGCCACCAGCCGGCTCTCCCCCGACCTCGTGGTCGTCACCGCGACGACGAAGCGACGCCTCAGCCCGCTCACCGCCGCTCTGAAGGACCTGGGGCGGACGACGAACGTCGCCGTGGCGGGCGCGGGCGCAGCGGGCGGGATCGACGGCCTTCGCTCGCTGGACGCCGACCCGGTCGGCGCCGCCGCAGCCGTCTGACCTACTGCAGGACCTGGCGGGATTCCTGGTGCTGCAGGATCTTGCGCTTGACGCGCTGGAGGGCGTTGTCGATCGTCTTCGTGTCGACCTCCAGCCGCTCGGCCATCTCCTCGTAGGACGAGCCCTCGAGGTACAGCCGAAGGGCGTCGGACTCGAGCTGCGAGAGGCCGGTCCCGAGACAGAAGACCAGACTCTGGAGCTCCTCCGTCGAGATGACCATGATCGACGGCTCGTCGACGCCTGGGCCCGGGAGCGCATCGCCGAGGGTGCAGTCGCCCTCGGACTCCTGTCCCGCGGGTGTCTGCGAGAACGAGACGTACGTGTTGAGCGGCGCATGCTTGAAGCGGGTCGCGGTCTTGATCGCCGTGATGATCTGCCGCGTGATGCAGAGCTCGGCGAAGCTGCGGAAGGACGTCTCCTTGTCCGACCGGAAGTCGCGCACCGCCTTGTAGAGCCCGATCAGGCCCTCCTGGATCAGATCCTCGGAGTCACCGCCGGCCAGGAAGTACGAGCTCGACTTCAGGCGGACGAAGCCGGTGTACCGCCTGATCAGCGTGTCCATCGCCTTCGTGTCGCCGTTCCGCGCGCGGATGACGAGCTGCAGGTCTTCGAGCTCCCGCTCGGCCCTCTGAGCCGAATACGTGCGCGTGACTGGTCTGGCGGCCATGTCGGTTTCGCTCGGGTGAGCGAGCCTCACCCTCAACTTGAACGGGAAGGTAGCAGGACGTCAAGCACATTACAAGAGCATTGCAGCGGTCCTGGTCCAATCGGATTCTTGCGCTGGACCCGGCACAACCGGTCCGAGACTCAGCTCTTGCCGCGCCGAAGCCGCTCGAGCCGGTCGCGTGTCTCGCTGTCGACGCGGTCGCGGACCCGGCTCGGGCGCTCCTCCTGGTGCTCCACCGAGTCGAGGGTCGCAGCGAACTCGCGCGAGCTGATCTTGGCTACCTGCTGGCCGGACGTGCCCCGGATGGCCGCGTCGGAGGAGACCAGGCAGACCCGCTCCCGCTCCCGGTGCTCCGCCGCCAGGCGCTCGAGGAGGGCGTCGGCGTGCGGGGCGAACCGCACCTCGAGCGCGCCGTAGGCTCCCTCCTCTCCGACACCGTCGAAGACGACGATGCCGCGCGCTCCCCGAACTGCGACGAAGCTCGCGAGCGAGTCGACCAGCTCCTGCCGCTCCTCGAGGCCGGCCGCGTGGAGGACGTTGTAGCCGTCGAACAGGTACAGGGTCGGATCAGGCACTGCGACGCCTCCTCGCCTCGTAGACGAGCAGCGCCGCCGCGACGCTGACGTTGAGCGAGCTCACCTGCCCGAGCAGCGGGATCGAGACGATCTCGTCGCAGGCTCTGCGCACCAGCGGGCGGAGGCCCCTGCCCTCCGCGCCGAGCACGAACGCCGCGCCGCCGTCTCCGAAGTCCGCGTCCCACAGCCCGACGTCGCCGTCCGCGTCCGCGCCCCATACCCACAGCGACGGCCCCTTGACGTCGTTCAGGTAGCGGGCGAGGTTCGGCACCACTGCGACCGCCAGGTGCTCGACGGCGCCGGCGGAGGCCCGGCAGACCGCAGGCGTCACCCTCGCCGAGCCGTGCGCCGGCACGACGACTCCGGTCGCGCCGGCCCCTTCCGCGCTGCGGATCACGGCGCCGAGGTTGTGCGGGTCGGTCACCTGGTCGAGGCAGACCAGCAGCGGGCGCTCGGTGCCGGCCAGCTCGTACGCATCGGCGTACCGGTACGGGTCGCACCGCGCGAGAACCCCTTGGTGGTCGCGGCTGCCGACCGCTTCGGTCAGGTCGCGCTCCGGCTTGACCTGGACGCGGACGCCGTTCGTGTCCTTCAGCCACGGTTCGGCGGTGAGCGCCCGCTCGGTCGCCCAGAGCTCGCGGACCGCCCGCGGCCCGCGCAGCGCCTCGCGGACGGCGTTGCGGCCGTAGACGGGCTCGGCAGTCACTTCGGGACGAGCTGGAAGCCGTCGCCGGCGTCGCGGACGACCCAGCCGGCCGCGTCGATCTCGGCGCGGAGCCGGTCGGCCTCGCCGAAGTCGCGCGCGGCCCGCGCCTCCTGCCGGCGCCGCGCCAGCTCCTCCACCTCCGCCGGCGCCTCCCGGCCCACCGCGAGCGCCCCGAGCCCGAACAGCTCCAGGCCGCGCCGCACGAGGTCGTGGTCGCGCCAGCCGTGCATGATCGCGAGCGCCTCCGGCGTGTTGAAGTCGTCGTCGAGCGCTTCCGCGAGCCTCTCCCACTCGCCCTCGGCGGCCGGTTCCGACGGGTTCCGGAAGACCTCGCGGAAGCGATCCGACCGTGCGGTCGCCTGCTGGAGCGTCTCCTCCGAGAAGTCCATGGGCTTTCGCCAGTGGGCGCCGAGAAAGAGCATGAGCACGGTCTCGGCTCCGTAGTCGTCGATTGCCTGCCGCAGCGAGACGTCGTTGCCGAGCGACTTGGACATCTTCTCGCCGGTGAACTCGAGCATCCCGTTGTGCGTCCAGATGCGCGCGAACTCGTGGCCGAGCGCACTCGACTGCGCAAGCTCGTTCTCGTGGTGCGGGAAGACGAGGTCGAGGCCGCCGCCGTGGATCTCGAACACCTGCCCCAGCAGCTCCTCGGCCATCACCGAGCACTCGATGTGCCACCCCGGCCGTCCTCGACCCCAGGGCGACTCCCACCAGGTGTCCTCGCCGGGCTTGTTCGCCTTCCAGAGCGCGAAGTCGCGGGGATCCTCCTTCTTCGGGTTCGGCTCCTGCTCCTCCACCTGGTCGGGCCGCTGGCCCGAGAGCCGACCGTACCGCGGGTCACGCGCGACGCGGAAGTACACGTCCCCGTCGACCGCGTACGCGAAGTCCCCCGCGATCAGCTCCTCGATGAACCGGACGATCTGCGGAACCATCTCCGTCGCCTTCGGCACGTGGTCGGGCGTGCCGAGGCCGAGATCGGACGTGTCCTTGAGGTACCACTCGGTCGCCTCGGCGGCGAGCTGCGCGCTGGCGCCGGGAGCGGCCTCGTAGATCTTGTCGTTGATGTCGGTGATGTTGTGGACGAGCGTCGCGTCGTAGCCGCGCTCGCGCAACCAGGTCCTGAGCCACATCCCGACCACGAACGGCCGGGCGTTGCCCACGTGTGCCCGCTGGTAGACGGTCGGCCCGCAGAAGTACATCCGCACCGGGCCGGGCGGCTCGGGCAGCGCATCGACCTTACGGGTGAGTGTGTTGTAGAGCCTGATCGACACGGCGCAGCGCTTCCTCCCTGGGCAGGGCGGCCAGTATCGCCGCTAGCTCCGGCCCTCTGTCGCGGCCGGTCAGCGCCACTCGAAGCGCGCGGAGGTCACCCCCCACGGCCTTGAGCTCGCGGACGACGGTCTTCGGGTCGGCGCCGGCCAGCTCGCGGAAGCGCTCGAGGGTCTCCGGGGCCCGGGTCGGCTCCGGCTCCGGCGCGGCGAGCACCTGCGCCGCGTAGTCGGCGGCCTCGCGCAGGTCGCGCGCGCCGCGGGCGGCGGGCACGGCCTCGAGCGGGATCCCGGCCCGCGCCGCCAGCTCCTCGTCCGTCAGCGCCTCCAGCGCCTCGATGGAAAGACGCCGGATCCTGGGAAGATCGAGGTGCACGTCGTGTCTCGGCAAGCCGAGCTCCTCGAGGTAGGCGCGGACCGCCTCAGCCGGGAGGCCGAGCTCGCGTAGGGACGCGATCGTCGCGCCCTCGGCACGCTTCGAGAGCTTCTTGCCGTCCTCTCCGAGGATCAGACCGTGGTGGACGTACTCGGGCGGCGTCGTCCCGAGCGCCTCGTGCAGGCTCCGGTGCAGCGGCTCGTTCGGCCGGTGGTCGTTCCCCCGGTAGACGTGGGTGATCCCGAACTCGGCGTCGTCCACGACGCTTGCAAGGTGGTAGGTGGCCGTCCCGTCCTCGCGGAGGATGGTCGTCCGGCCGAAGCGCTCGCCGCCCAGCCGCTCGGCGGCCGCGCGGTAGACGTCCTGCCGCTCGCTCTGTCGCACCGGCCCCTGGTCCCATGGGATTCCGAGCCACTCGAGATCGCCGAGGATCGCGTCCTCCCCGCCGGCCACGTTCCTCGCCGCATCGGTGTCGTCGATCCGCAGCAGCAGGGTGTCCCCCTCGCGCCGGTTGATCGCGGCGCTGAGAGCGTTGCCGACGTGCAGCGAGCCCGTCGGGCTCGGCGCGAAGCGGACGCGCTTCATCGCGCCATCTTGCCCAAGTGACACTGTGTTACTTGCTCGAAGACGCCGGCCGAAACGCCGGAGGGGCGGCGCGTGCCGCCCCTCCATTGGCTTGTAACACCGTGTTACTTGGCTCAGTGGTCGCGGTCGTGGATGCGGTTGAAGTAGTGCCGGTCGCGGTACTTCGCGATCTGGCGCGAGATCTCGACGCTCGCCTCGTCGGCGTTCCGGAAGTGGATGCCCGACCAGACGCGGACGTCGACGATCTCCTCGATCGCGTCCGAGACCCGCGTGTAGCTGCGGGTGCGCCCGGCGGCGTTGGTGTCCGTCCACGCCAGCCGGTCGGTGTGGAAGAACTGCTGGAGGGTCTTCCCCACCGCGCCGCTCAGGCCGAGATGGCCGGAGGGATGCTCCGGGTAGGGCGGGTTGGCCACCAGCGGCAGCCAGTTCTCGTCCTTCTCCGTGCGGTGGTTGCCGTCCGTGTCGGCCTCCCGGATCGCCGTGATCGGCCGCCAGAACAGGGCATGCTCCTTCTCGTCCCAGACCGCGATGAACGAGTCGGCGACGGTTAGGTACACCTCGGCGAACATACGCGCGTTCTCGACGAGCGACACGCCCTTCGAGGCTGAGATCGAGTTCAGGATCCGGTTCCAGGTCCGCGGCGGGTTCTCGGCCCAGTAGAGGGCGGCATCGGTCTGGTCGGCGGTGCGGGTCGTGCTGGTCGCCGAGCCGACCGACTTGACCTCGTCGAACTCGCGCGCGTACTTGCGGCTCTTCAAGTCATACGGCCCCGAGGAGCGGAACTGGGACGCCTTCCTGATCAGGAACGGCTTCACGTCCTTGACCCAGGCGTTCGGGTCGTTGCCGAACGCCGGCAGCACCGGGCGCCAGACGCCGGGGGTCGTCCCGGTCAGGAACCCCGGCATCCCGAACCGTCCGTCCGCGGTCCGGGCCGCGATCATCGCGGCAGCCGCGGCGTCGCCGACGGCGATCCCGCGCGTCTTGGCCGCTCCGTCCGGGATCCCGGCCAGCGTTGCGTTGTAGTTGGCGAGCAGGACGGGCTGCTGGCCCGGGACGATGCTCAGCAGCACCTTGTAGGCCGCGGTCGCAGCCGCCGCGTCCTTCGAGTCCGTCGCGGTCGCGACGCGGGACGTGAGCAGGTAGCCCTCCCGGCTGCCGTCGATCGCATTGACGGCGTCGTAGACGGCGCCCTGCACCATCGCCATGTGCAGGACGGACACGTTCGGAGCCTGCGCGGCAGTGACGTACAGCGCCGTGGCCGCATGTTGGTTCCACTGTGTGACGGTGTCCGCTGCGGCGATCGGCGGCGCGACGAGCGTCGCGAGGCCGAGCAGCGCAGCGACAAGAGCCTTCTTGAGCATGGGAATTCCTCCTGGTCTCATGGTTCGCCCTGGAGGCTCGACCCTTCGGGCCCTGGAGTCCATTCGTCATTCGTCGTATCTTTGGACGCCGTGGCCACGCTCTCGACAACAGACGCGGAGCGGCTTCTCGGCTTCATCGCCGAGGCGGGCGCCGCTAGTGGCGACCAGCTGTTCACGCCCGAGCTTCTCGGCGAGCTGGGCACGCTGATCGACGCCGACGCGATCGCGTACAACGAGCTCGACCGCGTTCGGCGCCGCAACCTCTTCTACGTCGAGCGCGCACCGGACGAGGAGGACGACGTCGAGTACGACCCCGACGTCTTCTGGGAGATCGTCATCGAGGAGGACCCGATCTGCCTGGCGTATCAACTGGGCCGTTTCGACGCGCTGAAGCTCTCGGACTTCTTCTCGCCGAGGGAGCTGCGCGCACAGCGGATCTACGATCTCTGGTACGCCCCGTACGGCGTCGAGTACGAGCTGGACGTCGCGATTCCCTCGCCCCAGTGGCACACCAAGGTGCTGATGCTGACGCGGCATCGCGGCTCCCGCGACTTCACCGAGCGCGACCGCCTGGTGCTGGACCTCCTGCGGCCGCACCTGGCCAATCTCTGGCGCGCGGCGCAGACCCGGCGGCAGCTGCGCGTCGCCCTGGCCGAGCTGGCGCAGGTCAACGAGGATCACTCGCGCGGGATCGTCCTGGCGAACGCCTCCGGCGACGTCGAGTTTGCATCTCCGCCGGCCCGGCGCCTCCTGCGCGACTTCTTCGGCGAGTGCGGCGGCCGGCTGCCGCGCGACGTCATCCACTGGCTGGACGCCAGCGCCGAGCCGCTCGTGCGGCGGAGCGCGGACCGCCGGCTCACGATCGATCGCTCGGACGGAGCGCTGCTCCTCGTCGAACGCCGGATCGAAGCCGACCTGACCAAGCGCGAGAGCGAGGTGCTTGCGTGGGTCGCGCGCGGAAAGACGAACGCGCAGATCGCCGAGCTGCTCTGGGTCTCCCCGAGCACGGTCCGCAAGCACCTCGAGAACGTCTACGCCAAGCTCGGAGTCACGACGCGCACCGCGGCAGTGGCCAGGTTCCTGGGCCTCATCGACGCCGAGGCGTCCTGACCCGGAGGCGGCCGGCCTCTCGGTCGGCGCGCTGAGGTTTCGGCTCGCGGAGCGAGCTGAGGCGAACGCGACTCTACGACGACTTGATGCGACCGCGGTCCGCGTGGTCACGCCCAGCTTTGCGAAGACGTTCTCGAGTCGGTCCGATCGCCGCACAAGCCTCCTGACTCGAACCGAATCGGCCCCGCGCGACGAATGGGTGGCGCTCGCATCTGCGGGCGCTCGAATCCAAAGG
>DATBMH010000048.1:0-8588 GCA_036554945.1 Gaiellaceae bacterium
GACGAGGACGCGATGATCCAGGTCGACATGTCGGAGTACATGGAGAAGCACTCCGTGTCCCGGCTCGTCGGCTCGCCCCCGGGTTACATCGGCTACGACGAGGGCGGCCAGCTCACGGAGGCCGTGCGCCGGAAGCCGTACTCGGTCGTCCTGCTCGACGAGATCGAGAAGGCGCACCCGGACGTCTTCAACATCCTGCTCCAGATCCTGGAGGACGGGAAGCTGACCGACGCCCAGGGGCGCAAGGTCGACTTCCGGAACACGATCGTGATCATGACGTCGAACATCGGCGCCGCGACGATCTCGAAGAACCAGACGCTCGGCTTCACGCTCGGCGACGACACCGGCCTCTCCTACGAGGAGATGAAGGAGCGGATCATGGGCGAGCTCAAGAAGGTCTTCCGCCCCGAGCTGCTCAACCGGATCGACGAGGTCAACGTCTTCCACAAGCTCACGCGCGAGGAGATCCTCACGATCGTCGACCTGATGATGAAGCGGCTCGAGGACCAGATGGGCGAGCACGAGGCCGACATCAAGCTCACGGACGAGGCGAAGGAGCTGCTGGTCGAGAAGGGCTACGACCCGACGATGGGCGCCCGCCCGCTCAAGCGCGCCATCCAGCGGCACATCGAGGATCCGCTCGCGGACTTCGTCCTCGGACGGTCGATCGAGCCCGGCTCGACGATCCTGGTGAACCGCAGCACGGAGAACGAGGACGAGGTCACCATCGACGTCATCCCCGGCGCCCCGCCGGTGGAGGCCGAGAAGGTCACCGTCCCGCCGGAGGAGCCGAAGGCCGAGGACGGCGACGGCGCCTCCGACGACGACGAGCAGTCCGACTAGGTCTTCCCGGACACGTCCTGAAGCACCCGCTCGAAGCGGCCGACGGCCCGATCCCAGGTGTGCTCCTGGATCGCGACGCGGCCGGCCTCGGCGAGCCGCTCGCGGCGGTCGTCGTCGCCGAGGAGCCCGACCAGGTGGTCGGCGAGCGCGTCGGCGTCCTCGAGCGGCGCGAGGCGCGCGGTCTCCTCGTCCGCGTACTCCAGCACGCCCTCGTTCGAGGCCGCGACGAGCGCGCAGCCGCAGGCCATTGCCTCGGCCGGCGGCAGCCCCCAGCCCTCCTGGAGGCTGGGGTGGAGGAAGATCGCCATGCGGTTGTAGAGGCGGCGTAGCTCCTCCCCGCGCGGGTTCCGGACGTAGGTCGCCCACGGCGGCAGGTCGTCCGGCCGGCGGGCCGTGCCGAAGAGCACGGCCTCGAGCGACGGCACCGACTCGCGCGCCTGCTCGAGCGCGGCGAGCCCGATCGGCGTCCCCTTTATCTCCCAGTGGTGCCAGAGCATCCCGACCGTGTGGCCGCGGTCGCGCTGCGGCGTCGTCTGGAAGAACTCGTCGTGGTCGATCGCGTTCGGGACGTACGACGTGCGTGCCGCCTCGCCGAGCTCCGCGCTCATCCGCTCCAGCCACCGCGCGATCACGATCTTGTGGAGCGGCAGGCGCCAGGTGGCGAGGACGTCGCCCGGGGCGCCGTCGAAGGTCTCGTAGTTCTGGATCAGGTAGAAGCCCGTACCGCGCTTCGGCGCGGCCGCGGCGACCGCGCCGGCCGTGTGCCAGGCGGTGGCGACGAGCGCGTCCGCCTCCGGCACGGCGCTCGGGTCGAGCCGCCGGACCAGCCGGTACTCGACGGCCGGGTCGAACCGGAACCACGGCACACCGCGCCTGGCCCGCGGGTAGCTGCGGAACCGCTTGAGGCGGCCGAGGAGCGACGGCCGGCCGGGGCCCGCCCACGGATGGACGACCTCGACGGCATGGCCCTTGCGGGCAAGCCGGCTCGCGTACTCGTAGGCGATCTTGAAGCCGCCGTTCGGTCGCGGCTCGTACGAGGGGAGGACGAACGCGACCCGCACGTGCGTCAGGCGGGGGCGAGGTGTATCCGCCCGAGCTCGGCCGGCGACGCGCAGCCCAGGAGCGCAAGCGCCTGCGCCAGCTCGTCGCGCAGCAGCTCGAGGACGTGCTGCACGCCGGCCTGCCCGTCGACGGCCAGCCCCCACACCACGGGCCGGCCGACGAGGACCGCCTTCGCCCCGAGCGCGAGCGCGATCGCCGCCTCGGCCCCGCGCCTGACCCCACCGTCCATCAACACCTCGACCCGGTCGCCGACGGCGCCGACGACCTCGTCGAGCGCGTCGAGGGAGGCCACGGACCGGTCGAGCTGCCTCCCGCCGTGGTTGGAGACGACGATGCCGGCGCAGCCGTGCTCGGCGGCGAGCACGGCGTCCTCCGAGGTGAGGATCCCCTTGACCAGCACGGGGAGGCCGGCCGCCTCGTGCAGCCACTCGAGGTCCCGCCAGCTCAAGCGGGGGTCGATCAGCTCGGCGGCGAGGGCCGGGGTGAGCGCGCCGAGGTCGCCGAGCGCCGAGCCGTAGGTCTCGATCCGCATTCCCGGCGTGAGCGCGAAGCCGGTCCGAAGGTCTCGCTCGCGCCGCCCGAGCACCGGGACGTCCACCGTGAAGAGCACGGCCGAGAAGCCCGTCTCGCGAACCCGTTCCAGGAGCGCCTTCGTGACGCCCCGGTCGGGGTGCCAGTAGAGCTGGAACCAGCGTCGGGCCTCGGGCGCCGCTGCGGCGATGTCTTCCAGACCCGTGGTCGAGAAGGTCGAGAGGCACTGGATCGTGCCCAGCTCGGCCGTGGCCCGCGCCACCGCCGCTTCTCCGTCCGCGTGCGCCATCCGCTGGTAGGCGACGGGTGCGGTGAGGATCGGCATCGAGACCTCGTGGCCGAGCACCGTCGTCCCGGTCGTGACCGAGCTGACGTCCACGAGCATCCGGGGGCGGAGCCGCCAGCGGTCGAACGCCTCCCGGTTGTGCCTGACGGTGTGCTCGTCCCCGGCGCCGCCGGCGAAGTAGCCGAACGCCCCTTCGTCGAGCCTCTCCTCGGCGAGCCGCTCGTAGTCCCCGACGTTGACCGGCGCGTCGCGAGCCTCCACGGCGCGCAGCTTCGCAGAACCTAGGGACGAACGATCGCCGTCATCCGGCCAGTGCGTGTGTCGATTCGCTGGATCCGGCGCCCGTCGAACTCGCTGACGTACACGTACCGCCCGGCGCTGTCCGCGATGACGGAGCTCGGGGTCAGGAGGCCGCTCCCGAGCTGCCTCCGGCTCCCGTCGGGGGCGAGGCGCACGACGTAGTCGACGGCGGCGTCGGCCACGTAGATCGTGCCGTCCGGCCGCGCGTCGACGCCGACCGGCGCCCGGAAGTCGCGCGCGATCGTCGTCACGACCCGCGTCGCGCCGTCGATCCGCCGGATGACGCTGTTGTGGCTGTCCGCGACGATCACGGTTCCGTCCGGCAGGACGTCGAGGCCGTGCGGGGCGCCGAACGCGGCCTGGCGCGCCGGCCCGCCGTCGCCGGAGTAGCCCTCCCGGCCGATGCCGCCGAGCGTGTCGATGCGGCCGTCGGGCGTGACGATCCGCACGCCGTTGTCGTACTCGGAGATGTAGAGGTTGCCGGCGGCGTCGAAGGCGAAGTCGCCGTGGCCGCCGAGCTGCGCCGACGTCGCCGGGCCGCCGTCCCCCGCGAGCCCGCGGGTCCCGTTCCCGGCGACCGGCGTCTTCGACCCGTCAGGCTCGAAGCGCCAGATCCGCCCCTCGTCGGCGACGTACAGGAAGCCGCCGGGGCCGTTGTTGAGGAAGGACGGGCGCTGGAAGCCCTGTCCGACGAGTGTCCTCGCGCGGGTCCGGAGCTCGACCTCGTAGAAGCCGGTGCCGTCCAGGTCGGGGACGACGAGGGCGCCATGCTCCTCGTGGAGCTCGAAGCCGTGCGGCCGGGTGATCCGGGGCCCGGCGCCGCGGACGTCGACAGTGGCCAGCCGGGCAGTGCGGCGCCCCACACGGACCGTCAGCGTCCACGGCCCCCCTCCTGGAAACACGACCCGGACCTGGTAGCGGCCGGGACGGCCGCGCCGACGAGCGGGGACCGTGCGGCGCCCGAGGTCCCCGGTCGCGACCACGGCGACCCGGCCTGCGAACGGCCGCCGACCGTCGCGGATCAAGAGCGTTGCCGCCCACGGCCGGCCCGCAGTCGCCGTGCCGGCGTTCTGGAGCTTCGCCACGATTCGCCCCTGCGGGGCGGCGGCGGCGGCGGACGCGAGGGCGAGCACGGCGAGCCCGGCGGTGACGAAACGCGACATATCGGTTCCTACACCGTCGCGTTGCCGCCGGTTCCCGAGCTACCAGTCGGGCCCGCCGTTCGTGCCCCAGGCGGCGCGGGTCGCGTAACGCTGCTCCCGGCCGTCGGCACGCATGGTGACCACCTGTCCGCCACGCTCGAACGCGATGCGCCTCCCGTCCGGCGACCAGGCCGGACTGGCAACGCTCATCGGCCTCCCGCTCGGGAGCAGGCGGGGGAACGGGCGGTCGGCGTCGACCACGGCGATGCGTCCCCGGGTCGAATAGGCGATCCGGCGACCGTCCGGCGCCCAGTCCGGGGAGAAGCTCGAAGCGCCGCGCGTCAGTCTGCGCGCGACGCGGGAGACGACGTTCATCACCCAGATCTGGATCTCGCCGCTCCGGGAGCTCTGAAACGCCAGCCGCCTGCCGTCGGGGGACCAGTCCGGCTCCCACTCGTTCGCCCGAGGCGTCTGTAGGAGCGGACGAGCCGTGCCGCCGGCGGCGGGCACGACCCACAGGTCGTTGCTGGTCGGCGACTGGCTCCGGTACGCGATCCGGCGCCCGTCGGGAGACCAGGTCGGCTCGCCGTCGCCGGCGCGCCGCGTCAGGCGCCGTTTGTGGCTGCCGTCCGCGTTCATGACCCAGATTCCCGCCCGGCCGAGGATGCCGCCGCCCGAGAACGCGATTCGCCTCCGGTCGGGGGACCAGGCGGGCCCCTCGGCGCCGACGGCGAGCAGGCGCCGCCCCTGCCCGGAAGGAAGGACGGAGAAGACCTGAGGCGGCTGTCGGGGGGAGGCCAGGTGGACCGTGCGGTAGACGATTCTCGGCTGCGGCGCGCCCGGACCGCTCGCCGACGCCGACGACAGTCCGGAGAGAGCGACGACCGCAAGAGCGGTGATCAGCGTTGCCGGTCTCATCGTTTCATTGTCGTCACAGGACGTTAGGGAAATGGGCGCAAAGACTGTCCGTTTCGCACCCTAGAGTGGAACGCCCATGGCAGCACCCGCGATCAAGTACGCGTGTAGCGAGTGCGGTCGGTCGACCGGGCGCTGGCTCGGCCGCTGCCCCGGCTGCGGGAGCTTCGGAACCCTCGTCGAGGAGGCGCAGCCGGCCGCGTCGCGAGGGAAGGGCGCTGCGCCGCGCCCGGTCCTGCGGCTCGTCGACGTCGAAGTCGAGGAGGCCGAGCGGATCCCCACCGGCGTCGCCGAGCTCGACCGCGTGCTCGGCGGCGGCCTCGTCCCCGCGTCGCTCGTCCTGGTCGGCGGCGAGCCCGGTGTTGGGAAGTCCACGTTGCTGCTGATGGCGCTCGCGGCCATCTCGCGGGATCGCCGGGCGCTGCTCGTGACGGGGGAGGAGTCGACAGCGCAGGTGAAGCTGCGCGCCGCGCGGCTCGGCGGGGCCGAGGGCGTCGAGATCCTCGCGGAAACCGACCTCGACACGATCTGCGCGACGCTCGAGCGGGAGCGGCCCGCGGTCTGCGTGATCGATTCGGTGCAGACGCTCTCCTCGTCGGAGGTCGGCTCGGGGCCGGGGTCGGTCTCCCAGGTCCGGGAGGCCGCGGCCCGGCTCCTCCGGGTCGGCAAGGAGTCCGGCGTCGCGCTGTTCCTCGTCGGGCACGTGACGAAGGACGGCTCGGTCGCGGGCCCGCGTGTGCTGGAGCACCTCGTCGACTGCGTGCTCCAGTTCGAGGGCGACCGGTACCACGCTCACCGGGTCCTGCGCGCCGCGAAGAACCGCTTCGGATCGACGAACGAGCTCGGGATCTTCGAGATGACCGGCGCGGGCCTCGTCGGTGTCCCCGACCCCTCGCAGCTCTTCGGCGGCGCGCGGGAAGAGGAGGTCGGATCCGCGGTCGCCTGCGCCCTCGAGGGGACGAGGCCGCTGCTGCTGGAGATCCAGGCGCTGGTCAGCCCGACCGACCTCGCGATGCCGCGGAGGGTCGCCACCGGCGTCGACCCGAAGCGCCTCGCGATGATCGTCGCCGTGCTGTCGCGTCACGCCGGGGTCGCGCTGGGCCAGGCGGACGTGTTCGTGAACGTCGCCGGCGGCGTCCGGATCGACGAGCCGGGTGCCGACCTCGGGATCGCGCTCGCCATCGCCTCCGCCGCCCGCGGGACGCCGGTGCCGGCAGGCGTGGCGGCCTTCGGGGAGATCGGTCTCACGGGCCGTCTGCGGCCGGCGACCCAGGCCGAGCGTCGCCTCGACGAGTGCGCGAAGCTCGGCCTGCGGACCGTCGTCGTTCCCGCCGGGACCAAGGGCCGGCGCGGCGTGGACGCGAAGGGCGCCGACTCGCTGCGCCGGGCGCTCGCCGCCGGGCTGGCCGCCGAGGAGGCGGCAGCGGAACCTGCCCGCTAGCAGGGATTTTCCGGCGGGCGCCAAAAAATCCCTGGAAAATCTGGCTTTTTCACCAACCTTTAGCTATACTGTCTGCGCTTGCCGGCGGACTCGTCACCCGTCGGCTGTTTGTCGTAATCGATGCGGACAGGGGAGGTCGGGCTTGTACAAGGTCGGCGACAAGGTGGTGTATCCGCACCATGGGGCGGGCACCGTCGTGAAGAAGGAGACCCGGGCGATCCTCGGGGAGAAGCGTGAGTATCTGACGATTCAGATCCTTCACAACGACATGACCGTGAACGTTCCAGCGGAGAACGCCGAGGCCGTCGGCCTTCGCAAGGTCATCAACGAGGACACGGTCAAGGAAGTCGTCAAGGCCCTGACCGGCAACGGCACGACGATGCCGAAGAACTGGAACCGCCGCTTCAAGCACAACCGCGACAAGATGAAGACCGGCGACATCTTCGAGCTCGCCGAGGTCGTGCGGAACCTGTCCCTGCGCGACCGCGACAAGGGTCTCTCGACCGGCGAGAAGCAGATGTTCGTCAAAGCGAAGAAGATCCTCGCGTCGGAGCTCATGTACGCCAAGCAGATGGACGAGGAGCAGACGCATGTGTGGCTCGACGACGTCCTCTCTGGCACGGGCACGAACGGCAAGCGCCGCGCGAAGGCCAAGGTCGGCGCCAGCGCCTAGGAACCACCCGTGACCACGTGGGCGGTCATCGTCGCCGCCGGCAGCGGTGATCGCCTCGCAGCGGACAGGCCGAAGGCGTTTGCGCGCCTCGGCGACAGGCCGCTGCTCGCGGAGAGCCTCGAGCGGCTCGACCGATCCGACTGGGTGGACGGGATCGTCGTCGCCTGCCCCGAGGGCTGGGAAGAGCCGGCGATCCTCCTCGCCGAGGAGGTGGGCGCGAGCAAGGTGGCCCAGGCCGTGACCGGCGGCGCCAGCCGAGCTGAGTCGGTACTCCTGGGCGTCGACGAGGTGCCGCCCGACGCGGTGGCGCTCCTCGTTCACGACGCGGCGCGCCCGCTCGTGCCGGAGGAGGTGATCGAGCGCGTGCTGGAGCCGCTGGGAGAAGACTGGGAGGGGGTCGTGCCGGCGCTGGCCGTAGCCGACACGATCAAGCGAGTGGAGCGCGATCAGGTCTTGGAGACGCTGGAACGCGACGGCCTCGTGGCCGCACAGACGCCGCAAGCGTTCGTCGCCGACGTGCTGCGCGCGGCGTTGGCAGGAGACCTCTCGGAGGCGACGGATTGCGCGTCGCTCGTGGAAGGCCGCGGAGGCCGCGTGAGGGTCGTCGAGGGAGACGCTCGACTCGTAAAGGTCACGTCGCAAGCCGATCTCGTTCTCGTCGAGCAGCTGCTCGAGCAGGAGGCACAGTCGTGATCGTCGACTACCACATGCACCTGCGAGACGACGAGGGCGAGATCGCGTTTCGCGCCGACGCCATCGGTCCGTTCGTCGCGACCGCGCTGGCACGCGGTGTCCACGAGATCGGCTTCACCGAGCACGTCTACTACTTCCGGCAGACGGCGGAGATCTGGGACGTTCCCTACTTGTCGGAGCGGTGCGTCTACGACCTCGATGACTATTGCGGTGCAGTCCTCGCGGCCAAGGATGCCGGTCTGCCCGTGAAGCTCGGCCTCGAGGTCGACTACGTGGGTGAGCGGCAGGGGCGGCTCGCCGAGCTGCTCTCCGGGTATCCGTTCGACTTCCGCCTCGGCTCCGTGCACTGGCTCGACGGGATGGCCGTCGACATGTCGCCGGGTGTGTGGGAGGTGATGACGGTCGACGAGGGCTGGCAGCGTTATGCCGACGCGCTCTGCGAGCTGGCCGTGTCCGGGACGGTCGACGTGCTAGCGCATCCCGATCTCGCGAAGATCTTCGGCAGGCGGCCCGACCCGGCGCTGTTGGCCGACCTGCACGAGAAGATCGCCTTCGCCGTCGGCGCGGCGGGCGTCGCCGTCGAGGTCTCGACGGCTGGGCTCCGCAAGCCGGTGGGCGAGCTGTACCCCGATCTCGAGCTGTTGCTGGCGTGCGCGCGCACCGGATCGCCGATCACCTTTGCATCCGACGCTCACGAGCCGA
>DATBMH010000061.1:0-15706 GCA_036554945.1 Gaiellaceae bacterium
TCGAGGCGTTCGGCGACCGGCTCCCGTCACAGCTCTCGGGCGGTCAGCGCCAGCGCTTGGCGCTCGTCCGTGCGCTCGCGGTGCAACCGAACGTGTTGCTGCTCGACGAGCCGTTCGGCGCGCTCGACGCGCAGGTGCGCGCCGAGCTGCGCGTGTGGCTGCGGCGGCTCCACGAGGAGACGCACACGACGACGGTGATCGTCACGCACGACCAGGAGGAGGCGATGGACGTCGCCGACGAGGTCGTCGTGATGAACCGCGGCCGCGTCGAGCAGGTCGCGCCGCCGCGCGAGCTCTACGAGGACCCGGCGAACGAGTTCGTGATGACCTTCGTCGGGCAGGCGCACCGGTTCGAGGACACGTTCGTGCGGCCGCACGACCTCGAGGTCACGCTCGACCCCAACGGGACGACGCGCGAGGCGATGGTCGAGCGGATCGTCCACCTCGGCTTCGAGGTGCGCGTCGAGCTCGTGCTCGAGGACGGGCGCCACGCGACGGCACAGGTGACACGGGACGAGGCCGACGACCTCGACCTGCACGACGGTCAGATCGTCTTCATCCGGCCGAGCCGGACGACCGTCTTCAGTGCGGCTCCCACGCGGCTGGGTCGCGCGTGATCGCGACCACCTCGCCGGGGAGCTCCCCGGCCGCGACGTCGGCGAGGGTGACCGACTCGAGCACCGCCCGCAGGTTCGCCCGCACCGCGACCCAGACGTCCCGGAGCGGCTCGGCGTTGCCCTCGTACTCGAGCGTCTCCGGCCGGGCGCCGCGCACGTTCGCGAGCGGGCCCTCGACGGCTCGGATGACCTCGGCGAGCGTGATCTCCTCCGCCGGCCGCGCGAGCCAGTAGCCGCCGTCCGAACCCCGCTGGCTCTGCACGAGGCCGTGGTGGCGGAGCTCGAGGAGGATGTTCTCGAGGAACTTCAGCGGGATTCCCTGCGCCTGCGAGATGCGCTCGCCTTTCACCGGGCCGTCGCCCGCGGCGGCCAGCTCGGCCGCCGCGCGGAGCGCGTAGTCCACCTTCGCCGAGACGCGCATGCCCACATTCTCGCCGCGCCGGCCCCGGCCGTGCGGACGAGCGCAGCGCGGGCCGGCCGAGCGACCCGCCCACGCTGCGTCGTGACTAGGCCGCCGCGGTGCGCCCGCGCTGCGTTCCCAGCAGCGCGCCGAACGCGAGCAACGCGATCCCGAGCGCGGCGAGCGCGCCCACGAGCCCGTCGCGCCAGTGGAAGCCGTTCGGCTCGGAGGCCACCTGGATCGGCGGGCCCCCCGTCACCGTGCCGTCGTCGTCCGGTGCCCAGTACCGCTTGTAGTCCGCCGCACGCACGACCGCGATCGGCTCGCTGCCGGTCACGTGGCCGGCGTGCCGCTCGCCGCGGACGAGGACCGTGTCGTCGGGCGACCTGACGACGAAGCCGTCGTGGCGCTCGCCCGCCACGAGCGCCGACGGCGCGTCGACGGACCGCGCCTTGCCGACGCCCGACCACCCGCTTCCGCCGTCCACACGCGCCTGCGCCGCGGGAACGACCATCGCAGCCACCGCGAGCCCGAGAACCAGACGCCTGAGGACGCGAGTCCTTCTCCGGTTCCGCATCTCACCCCTCCTTGTCTCACGTCGGCTGATGCCGACGGTCACAAGACGGCGCGTGGACGCGTCCCCTTCCCCGGCAGCCCTGCAAGGGGCGAAACTACCGCCGTGCCCGCCGAGACCCGCTATGCGCGCAGCGGCGACGTGAACATCGCCTACCAGGTCCTCGGCGACGGCCCGTTCGACCTCGTCTTCGTCCCCGGGTACGTGACGCACCTCGAGGTCCAGTGGAAGCTCCCGACCTTCGCGCCCTTTCTGGGCGAGCTGGCGTCCTTCTCCCGCCTGATCCGGTTCGACAAGCGCGGCACCGGCATGTCGGACCCCGTCAGCGGCGCTCCCACGCTGGAGACCCGCATGGACGACGTGCGCGCGGTCATGGATGCGGTCGGCTCGCCGCGCGCGGCGTTCTACGGCCTCTCGGAAGGGGCGGCCATGAGCATCCTGTTCGCGGCGACCTACCCGGAGCGAACGGCGGCGCTCGTGGTGCGGAGCGCCTTTCCCCGCAGCATGTGGGCGCCCGACTACCCGTGGGGTCGCAGCGAGGACGAGTACGAGCGCGATGTCAACCGGGCGCTACAAGCGTTCGGCCCGCGCGAGCAGGCGCGGGAGGCCGTCCGAGCGCTCGGAGAGTTCACGGACGAGGAGACGGACGGGTTCCTGGAGATGATCCGCTTCGGCGCGAGCCCGGGCGCAGTGGAGGCACTCCACCGCATGAACAAGGAGATCGACGTGCGAGACGTCCTGCCTGCCGTGCGGGTTCCAACCCTGATCCTGCGCGGCTCCGAGGACAGGGTCGTCCCGGCCGAGGTCGCACGCTACATGGCGTCGCGCATTCCGTCGGCGCGGGTCGTCGAGATTCCCGGCCCCGGGCACCTCGCGTTTCTGCAGCATCAGGGCCCGATCATCGCCGAGATCAGGAGCTTCCTGACGGAGGTCTGGGACTCGGGCGGGTGGGAGGAGCAGGAGCCCGACCGCGTGCTCGCGACCGTCCTCTTCACCGACATCGTCCGCTCGTCGGAGAGGGCGAGCGCCCTCGGCGACCGCGGCTGGCGCGAGCTGCTCGAACGGCACCACGCACTCGTCCGCCGTGAGCTCCTGCGCTTCCGGGGGGTCGAGCTCGACACCGCCGGCGACGGCTTCCTCGCGTCCTTCGACGGACCTGCCCGCGCGATCCGCTGCGCGTGCGCAATCGTCGGCAGCCTGCGCGAGCTCGACCTCGAGATCCGCGCCGGCCTCCACACGGGCGAGTGCGAGCTCCTCGACGGGAAGGTCGCGGGCATCGCCGTCCACACGGGCGCGCGCGTCGCCGCGCATGCGCAACCGGGAGAGGTCCTCGTCTCCAGAACGGTGAAGGATCTCGTCGCCGGCTCGGGGATCCGGTTCGCCGATCGCGGCGTCCACGAGCTCGCAGGGGTTCCGGGCGAGTGGCACCTGTTCGCCGTCGAGGGCGCCTAGGGTCGCGGCCGATGCGGGCGAGAGGACTCGAACCTCCAAGGGCTTGCGCCCAACGGGACCTAAACCCGTCGCGTCTTCCAGTTCCGCCACGCCCGCGTGAGGAAACGATAGCCCCGGGGAAAGGAAGTCTTCGATGAGCACCCTGCGCCGATGGAAAGAGGTCGTCCTGCGCGCCCTGAGGAACGCGAAGGAGGACGCCGTCACCGACATCGCCGCCGCGCTCGCGTACTACGGGTTCCTCGCCATCCCGGCGGTCCTGCTCGTCGCGGTCGGCGTCTTCAGCCAGGTGGCCGGGCCGGACACGATCGAGTCGATGATGGGGCGCCTCGAGGGCGTGGTGCCGGAGGAGGTGGTCACGCTCCTCGAGGACAGCCTCACGCGCGTGACCGAGAACCCCGACGGCGGCATCGTCCTCATCGTCGTCGGCTTCCTGCTCGCGCTCTGGACCGCGACCGGCGCCATGAACGCCCTCATGCGCGGCCTCAACACGGTCTACGGGACCGAGGAGACCCGCGGCTTCGCCTCCCAGAGGCTCACCGCGCTGTGCATGCTCGTGTGCCTGCTCGTCGCCTTCGCGCTCTCGTTCGGGCTGCTCGTCCTCGGCCCGGCCCTCGCGGGCTGGATCGGCGGCGCAATCGACCAGAAGGGACTCGTGCGAGCGCTCTGGTGGACGCTCGAATGGCCGATCATCGTCGTGGGGCTCCTCCTCGCCTGCGCGGGGATCCTCTACTTCGGGCCGAACCGTGAGAGCAAGAGCTGGAAGGTGCTGGGCCTCGGCTCCGTCGTCGCCGTCGTCATCTGGCTCCTCGCCTCGGGCGCCTTCGCCTTCTACGTGAGCACCTTCGCCTCGTACAACAAGGCCTGGGGCTCGCTCGCCGCCGTCATCATCATGCTCACGTGGCTCTGGCTCTCGGCCGTCGCCCTCCTGCTCGGGGCGGAGCTGGATGCCGAAGGCGACCGGAGCCGCGCCGAGGCCGAGGCCGAGGGCTGACGACGGGCGCCGATACACTCACCCGCGGGGCCCCGTAGCTCAGCGGATAGAGCGGCGGACTTCGAATCCGCGTGCGGAGGTTCGACTCCTCCCGGGGCCATCGCGTGGCGCCACGTGACGTGCCGATGACTTCGTCCCCCACCGGCCCCACCTCGTGAGCGAGACGCTCCGGGACACCGACGGGTACGCGCCGATCCGCGACTACGCCGCGATCGGCGACGGTCGAACGGTCGCCCTCGTCGCCCGGGACGGTTCCATCGACTGGCTCTGCCTGCCCGACCTCGACTCGCCGAGCGTCCTCGGGGCGCTGATCGACGCCGAGCGCGGCGGACGGTTCGTGCTCGAGCCGGAAGGCCCGTACGAGATCGCGCGCCGGTACCTCCCGGGGACGAACGTCCTCGAGACCACGTTCGCGACGAACGGTGGTCGTGTCCGCGTCCTCGACGCGATGACGCTTCCCGCCGTCGGCCTGAGCCCGTATCGGGAGCTCGTCCGCCGCATCGAAGGGCTCGCCGGCACCGTGGCGATGCGATGGCGGCTCGAGCCGCGCTTCGGCTACGCGGGCGCCGACACGCGGATCGAGCGTCGCGCCGGCGTTCCCGTCGCGCTGGCGGGACGCGACGCGATCGCCCTCTCGAGCTGGGAGGCAGGCGAGCCCGAGTGCTCCGAGAGCGCAGTCGCGGGTCACGTCGGCGTCGACGAGGGCGGCGTCGGCCTGCTCGTGCTGAGCGCCGCGCACCAGGAGCCGCTGGTCCTGCCGTCCAGGGGCGAGGCGGAGGCGCGGCTGGACGCCACCGTGCGCTCGTGGCGCGGGTGGGCGGACGGACGCGCCTACGACGGGCCGTGGCGGGAAGCGGTGATCCGCAGCGCGCTCGCCCTCAAGCTGCTCGTCTTCGCGCCCACGGGCGCGATCGCCGCCGCCGCGACGACCTCGCTGCCGGAGGAGATCGGCGGCGAGCGCAACTGGGACTACCGCTTCTCCTGGCCGCGCGATGCCGCCTTCACCCTTCAGGCCCTGCTCACGCTCGGCTGCGCGCCCGAGGCGCGCGCCTTCTTCTCCTGGATCCTCCACGCGTCGCGGCTCACACACCCGCGCATTCAGGTGCTCTACCGGCTCAACGGCCGTGCGGATGCCGACGAGACCTCGCTGCCGCTCGCCGGGTACCGCGGCTCGCGGCCGGCCCGGGTCGGAAACGGCGCGGCGGACCAGACCCAGCTCGACGTCTACGGCGAGCTGCTCGAGGCCGCATGGCGCTTCGCCTCGGCCACGGGCGGGCTGGACCGCGACCAGGGGAAGCGGCTCGCCGAGATCGCCGACTTCGTCTGCGACGCCTGGGACGAGCCCGACGCCGGCATCTGGGAGACGCGGAGCGAGCAGGCCCACTTCGTCCAGTCGAAGATGCTGTGCGCCGTCGGCCTGGCACGAGCCTGCGAGCTCGCCGCACGCGGTCTCCTGCCGGCAGGGAAGGCCGGCCGCTGGCGCCACGAGCACGAGCGCATCAGGGAGCTCGTCGAGACGCAGGGCTACTCCGAGCGCAAGCAGAGCTACGTCCGCAGCGTCGGCGCGGACGATCTCGACGCCTCGCTCCTCCTCGGGGTCCTGGCCGGGTACGGGCCGCCGCGCGCACCGCGTCTCCTGGCGACGGTCGACGCCGTCCGGGCCGAGCTGGGCCGCGGCCCCTTGCTGCGCCGCTACCTCGGCGCGGACGGGCTGGCGGGCAGTGAGGGCGCCTTCGTCGCCTGCTCTTTCTGGCTCGCGGAGGCGTACGCTCGCCAGGGCCGCCTCGACGAAGCGGGAGCGCTGATGGACGAGCTCGTCCCGCTTGCCAACGACGTGGGCCTCTTCGCCGAGGAGATCGACCCGGCGACCGGCGAGTTCCTCGGCAACTTCCCGCAGGGGCTCTCGCACCTGGCGCTCGTCAACGCAGCCGCCGCGATCGCCGAGGCGCGCGCGTGATCTGGGGCGCGATCGTCGGCGGCCTCGTCGGAACGCTCGTGCTGACGACGGTGCTCCGCGCCGCCAGCGAGCTGGGGCTCACGCGCATGGACATCCCCTTCCTGCTCGGCACGGCGTTCACGGAGGACCGCGTGCGCGCAAAGGCGATCGGCTACACGCTCCACTTCGGCTTCGGCCTCGTCTTCGCGCTCGTCTACGACGCCGTGTTCGTCGTCATCGACGAGAGCGGCTTCCTCCTCGGCGCGCTGTTCGGCCTCGTGCACGCGCTCTTCGCCGGCAGCGCGCTCGTCAACATCCTGCTTCCGGTCGTGCACCGGCGCATGGGCACGGGCTTCACCGCCGCCGGCTCGGCGCCGTTGCTCGAGCCGCCCGGGTTCATGCTCCTGAACTACGGCCGCCGGACTCCGCTCGCCACGATCGTCGCCCACGTCGCCTACGGTGCGATCGTCGGCGGCTTCGTCTCGCTCGCGAGCTGAGCACGTCGCTGCGGACGTTGCGGCGGTTCCTCCGGCCGTGACAGGATCCGACGGCGAATCACGACGGCGAAAGGAGCGCGGATGATCCTCACAACGGGCCCCGCGGTCGAGGGACGTCCCGTGCGGGAGTACCTCGACGTCGTCTCCGCTCAGGCGATCATGGGCGTCAACATCGGCAAGGACCTGACTGCGGGCTTCAGGAACATCATCGGTGGGCGGTCCAAGTCGTACGAGGGCGAGATCGCGCAGGCGGTCGGGGAGGTCATGGACGAGCTCAGAGCGGGCGCGGAGACCATGGACGCCGACGCCATCCTCAGCATCGACATCGACTACGAGACCGTCGGCAACAACATGCTCATGGTCGCTGCCAGCGGGACGGCCGTGAAGCTCCGCTGACGTCGCCGGCTAGGGCCCCTGCTTCAGCGCGAGGATGCGCTCGTACGACACGCGCAGCCTCGCCGTCCTGATCCGGCCGGCCGAGGCCGCGTCCACGAGCGATCGGTAGACCCTGCGCGACGACGCCTCCGACCCGCTCAGCAGGATCATGTCCGTCCCGGCCGCGGCCGCGCGCACCGCGAGCCGGCTCGGGCTGGTGCCGCGCGCGGCGGCGGCCCCGTCGAGCGCGTCGGTGATCGTCACGCCTCGGAAGCCGAGCGTGCGGCGCAGGAGCCCGATGCCGATCGCGCGCGACCACGCGGCGGCGTGGCGGCGATCGTACGCCCTGTAAACGGCGTTCGAGAGCATGACGAGCGGAACGTGGTTGGCGACGGCCCGGCGGTAAGGCCGGAGCCCGGGCGCGAGCCGAGCCCGCGTCGCCGCGATGCGGACGACCGAGGTGTCCGTGTCGCGCTTCGCGAAGCCGAGCCCGGGGAAGTGCTTCATCGTCGCCAGCGTGTTCCGGTCGGCGAGGCCGAGCGCGAAGGCGTTCGCGAGACGCGCCGTCTTCGGCGCGCCGAACGACCACGTGCGGCCCTGCAGGTACATGAACGAGGAGCTCGAGGTCGGGACGTCCGCGACCGGGGCGAAGTCCGTGTTGATGCCGAGGTCGCGCAAGGCCGACCCCGTCCGCCGCCCCTGTCGCCGCGCGCTCCGGCTCGATCCGCGCGCGCCCATCTGCGGCGGTGACAGCGTCGGGGGGATCCAGGGGACCGTCTTCACGGGCCCGCCCTCCTGGTCGACCGCGATCAGGAGCCCCGGCCGACCGCCCGCGGCCGCCGCGCGTCTGAGCCTGCGCGTCACCGCTCGCAGCTGCGCGGCCGAGCCGAAGTTGGAGCGGTGGACGAGGACGCCGCCGATCTTCCCCCGCCGAGCGCGCCCGAGCAGGGACGCCGAGGGCGTCGCCCCGTCCATGCTGACGACGAGCTTCTGCCCGATCATCCGCGCGGTCGTCGGCGCCGCGTGCGCAGGCGAGGAGGAGGCCAGCAGCGTGGCCCCGACCAGTCCTGCGCAGACCGCGGCGAGCGAGCGCACGGCCGACACGCTAGGCGACCCGGGCGACGCAGGGAGGCCCACGATCGAACGACGCTGCGGCCGGACGCACCCATACCTGATTCATGCCGAACTCAGACCGTCTCGCCGGGCGGGCGGCCGATGGAAGCACCAACTGCTCGAAGAGCTCAACTGTGTGAAAGGAGAAGTTCAGATGCGCAACGCCATTACCGGTCGCCGTGGACGGAAGCGGACGATCATCGTCGCTGCTTTGGCCGTCCTCGTGGTGGCCGCCGGCGTCGCCTATGCGGCCTGGACAGCGGGAGGCAGCGGGACCGGCTACGCGAAGGCCACGACAGCGCAGGCGCTCGGTACCGTCGACGTCTCCGCGACGACCCCCGCAACGCTCTACCCTGGCGCCACCGGGGATCTCAAACTCCAGATCGACAACCCGAACCCGTACCCCGTTCGCGTCACGAGCGTCAGCGGCGCGGGCACGATCACGTCCGACAAGGGCGCGGCGTGCGACGCCTCGACCGGCGTCACGTACACGAACCAGTCCGGTCTCACGCTCGACGTTCCGGCCTCGAGCTCGGCGACCTTCACGCTCGCCGGCTCCGTCGCCATGAGCAACGCCTCGGACAACAGCTGCCAGGGCGCGGTCTTCACCGTCCCCGTCTCGCTCTCCGGCGCGAGCAACGCCTAGCGGCAGAACGGACCAGGGGGCGGGCGTCGAGCCCGCCCCTTCGAGTCGACGGTCATGCGGCGATTTCTGATCGACAGGGCAGGCGCTCTCGGCACACCGCTTCTCGCGGTCGCGCTGGTGGCCGCCCTCGCCCTCGCCGCCGCCTACTCCCGAGCGGACGACTCGGTCCTGACGAGCTCGCGCAAGGGCTCGTTCACCATCAAGGGCCACGTGCTCGGCCTCTACCCCGGCCGCACGGCGACCCTCAGGCTGACGATCAGGAACAAGAACCGCTTCGCCATCAGGGTGAAGTCGATTCGCGTGAAGGTCGGGAACGCCCCCGCCTGCCCGCGCTCGAACCTCGTCGTCAAGAGCTTTCGCGGCTCGCTCAGGGTCGCCGCCAAGCGGAAGCGCCGGATCGCGCTTCCGATCTCCATGCGCAGGACCGCGCCCGACGGCTGCATGGGCGCGCGCCTCCCGCTTCGCTACACCGGCAAGGCGGTGAAGGGATGAGGCGCGCTCACGTCCTCGGCCTGCTCCTCGTCGTCGCGGTCGCCGCCACGGCGCCGGGCGCGGCCTGGGCCGGCTGGACCTCGAGCGGCTCGGGCTCCGGGGCGGCCAAGGCGCAGGTCATGCCGACCGGCAACACACCGACGGTCAGCGTCTCGAACCGGGACGTGACCGTCAGCTGGACGGCCAGCGCCCTTCCCGGCGGCGCGGCCGTGAGCGGGTACACCGTCAAGCGCTACGACGCGTCGACGAACGTGCTCCAGACGATCGGGGCCGGCTGCACCGGGACGATCGCCGGCCTCACGTGCACCGAGACGTCGGTGCCCCCGGGAAGCTGGCGCTACACGGTCACGCCGGTCAAGCAGAGCTGGGTCGGCGGCGAGAGCGTCAAGAGCGCGACCGTCACGGTCGACGCGCCGTCACTGACCTTCTCGTCCTCGACGAACATCAACACGCTCCCGAGGGCGCTCTCCGGGTCGGTGGCGAGCTACCTGGGCGGCGAGACGCTCACGTTCCGGCTCGACAACCCCACGAGCGGCACCGTTCTCGCCGGCTCCAGCGTCCCGAGCCCGATCCCGGGCAGCGGCAGCGCGAACATCACCGTGACCATCCCGGTCGGCACCTCCAACGGCTCCCACACGGTCTACGCGGTCGGAAGCGGCGGTTCGACGGCGAGCGCGGCGGTCATCGTCGACTCGGTGGCTCCGTCCGTCACCGCCGCCGCGATCGCCAAGACCCAGGGCGGGACGGCGGGCTTCGTCAAGCAGGGCGGCACCTACTACGTCTACGCGAACGTGACCGACGGGGGGAGCGGCGTCGCCACGGTCACCGCCAACGTCAACACGGTTACGACCGGTCAGACGGCCGTCGCCCTGACCGCCGGCTCCTACACCGCCGGCGGCGTCTCCTACGGCTACCGCAGCGCCCAGCTCTCGGCCGGCAACCCGCTGACCGCCGGGGCGAAAGCCTTCACGGTCACGGCGGCCGACGCCGCGGGCAACAGCGGCACGCAGGGCGGCTTCTCGGTGACGGTCGACAACACTGCGCCGACGGCGTCCGACGTCCAGACGACAAACGTCGGCGGCAGCCAGACGGGCAGAGCCGACACCGGCGACACGATCACGTTCACGTACAGCGAGACCGTGGACCCGAGCTCGATCCTGAGCGGCTGGACGGGCGGCTCGACGACGGTCACCCTCCGCCTGATCAACGGAGGCGGCGGCAACGACAGCGTCCAGATCTGGGATTCCGCCAACACGACGCAGCTCCCACTCGGCAGCGTCAACCTCGGCGGCACCGGGTACGTGACCGCCTCGGTCGACTTCACGGGCTCGACGATGACGCAGAGCGGCGCGGCCATCACGATCACGCTCGGGACACCCTCCGGCGCGAGGACCCGCGGGGCAGCCGCGCAGATGACCTGGACCCCGTCCACCACCGCGACCGACCGCGCCGCCAACGCCTGCTCGGCGACCGCGGTCAACGAGTCGGGCGGGAACGACCGGAACTTCTAGCGGCTACCGTTCGCCCACGTGGCGGACGAGCACGAGCTCGAGATCGCCGGGCGCGCGGTCACGGTCACGAGCCCGGACAAGGTCTTCTTCGGCGAGCGCGGGGAGACGAAGCTCGACCTGGTGCGCTACTACCTCGCGGTCGAGGAGCCGTTCCTGCGGGCGTCGGGCGCGCGTCCCGCGCTCATGCAGCGCTTCCCCCACGGCGCGGAGGGCTCGTCCTTCTTCCAGAAGCGCGTGCCGAAGGGGGCGCCCGAGTGGCTCGAGACGACGATCGTCGAGACGCCGAACGGCACGACCGCCAACGCGCTCGTGCTTGCAGACATGGCCCACGTGGCCTGGGCCGTCAACCTCGCCTGCCTCGGCTTCCACGTCTGGCCCTACCACGCCGAGCGGCCGGAGGTCACCGACGAGCTCCGGCTCGACCTCGACCCCCAGCCCGGCGTCGGCTTCGAGGAGGCGCGGGCCGCGGCGCGGGAGGTGCGCGGCCTGCTCGACGAGCTCGGGATCGCCGGGTTCCCGAAGACGACGGGAAACCGCGGTATCCACGTCTACGTCCGGCTCGAGCCCCGCTGGGACTCCTACGACGTGCGCGCGGCGGCGGTGGCGGCCGCGCGCGAGCTCGAGCGCCGCAACCCCGAGCTGATCACGGCGGCCTGGTGGAAGGAGGAGCGCGGCGAGCGCATCTTCGTCGACTACAACCAGAACGCTCCGCACAAGACCGTCTTCGGCGCCTGGTCCGTCCGCGCCCGCCCGGGCGCGCAGGTCTCGACGCCGTTCGGCTGGGACGAGATCGACACGGTGCACCCCGACGAGCTGACGATCGCGACCGTCCCCGAGCGTCTCGCGGCCCGGGGCGACCCGTGGGAGGGCATGAACGAGAGCCCGCAGTCGCTCGAGCCGCTGCTGGCCCTCCACGAGCGCGACCGGAAAGCCGGGCTCATGGACGCGCCGTGGCCGCCCGTCTACCCGAAGCAGCCGGACGAGCCACCGCGCGTGGCGCCGAGCCGCGCGCGCAAGGGTTCCGGCTAGGCGGTCTTCGCCGACTGCGCGACGTCTGCCGTGTCACGGCTCGAGGCCGTCGGGCCCGGCGGCACGACGACGATGGGACAGTGTGCGGGCTCAGCGAGGGATCCGACTCGGCCGGGGCCGATCACGAGGAGCTGGGCGTCCTCCCGTCGCGCGAGACCCTCCACCGTCTCTGCCGGTGCTCGACGGGCGACGACCCGCTTGACGCCCGCGTCCCAGACGAGCCGGGAGAGCATCGCGACGGCCAGTGCGTCGGGACCGCGCGAGTCCGCGTCGGCGAGCGGGACATCGCCACCGAGAACGAGGGGCACCTCGAGCGTCCCGGCGAGCCGCGCCGCGACGGCGAGGACAGCGGGCCGGTCCGATGACACACGGCAGACCACCGGCCGGACACCCTCTGTGCTCGGAGCAGGCTCGGCGTCCCCGGCGACAAGGACCCGCCGGCGACCGTGATCGACCTCTCGGAGCGTGCCGATCGGGATCTCGAATCGCCGGCGCCTGAGCCACCCGCGAGCGGCGACGAGCGCGTCCGGGCGTCCGTGCTCGTCTCGCGTGCATCCGTCGATGACCCCGACCGATCCATCGGGGGCGTCGACGAGGTAGTAGGTCATCTCGTCGAGCACGTCCGTGCGCAGCCCGGCCAGGAAGCCCATCACCCAGACGATGCCGAGGAAGCGACCCCGGGTCGATCCGTGCACGACCCCATGCACATCGAATCGGAAGTGCAGCAGCAGTCGATCTGCGCGACGGCGGCGGCTCAGTTGGGGTCTCGACCCCATTGCGGGCCTGCAGGCCGAGCGGCGACACTGGAGGCTCGTCCCGTGATGTGACCGCAAGACGGAGGTAGGGTCGTGGCTGTTGTTGCGGCGTCCGCCTTCGCGGTCGCCCTGCTCGCTCTCGCGCTCGAGCTCGGACATCGAACGAAGATCGCTCTCGTCGGCGCTTCGCTGGTCGTCGTTCTGGGCGCGCTGGACGTCGAGACGGCGATCGCGTCGATCGACTGGGCGACCCTGGGGCTGCTCGTCGGGATGATGATCATCGTCGGACTGACGGAGCCGACCGGCGTTTTCTCCTACCTCGCGCTGCACATCGCCCGCCTCTCCGGCGGGCGCCCCTTCCGGCTCATCGCGCTGCTCGCGCTCATGACGGCCGTCCTGTCGGCGTTCCTCGACAACCTGACGGCGATCCTCCTCGTCGTGCCGATCAGCCTGCAGCTGTCGCGGCTGCTCGGGCTCCCGGTCATTCCCCTCGTGCTCGTGCAGGTGATGGCCTCGAACATCGGCGGCACGGCGACGCTCATCGGGGACCCGCCCAACATCATGATCGGGACGCACGTCGAGCAGCTGTCGTTCATCGACTTCATCGTCAACCTCGGCCCCGTCGCGGCTGTGACGCTGCTCGTGACGACCCTGGTCCTCTACGGCTTCTACCGCCGCTCGCTGAAGCCGGTGCCCGACGCGCGAGACCGCCTCACAGGGCTCGATCCGCGCGCGGAGCTGAAGCGCGATCGCCTGTTCCGGATCCTCGCCGTCCTCGGTGGGACGATCGTCGGCTTCTTCCTCCACGCGCCGCTGCACGTCGAGCCGGTCGTGGTCGCGATGACGGGCGCCACCGTGATGCTGCTCGTCGCGGGCAGGGAGCTCGAATGGGCTCTCGAGCGCGTGGAATGGGGGACGATCTTCTTCTTCGTCGGGCTCTTCGTCATGGTCGGCGCGCTCGAGGAACGCGGGGTGATCGGCTCGGTCGCGGACGCCTTCGCCGCCGTGACGGGAGGGTCGAAGACAGCCGAGGCGCTCGTCATACTGTGGGGCGCAGCGGCGGGCTCCGCGGTCGTCGACAACATCCCCTTCACGGCCGCGATGATCCCGGTGGTGGACGAGCTGCAGGCCGACGGCTTCGACGACGCGACCTGGTGGGCGCTCGCGCTCGGCGCGTGCTTCGGCGGCAATGCGACCCTCATCGCAGCGGCAGCCAACGTCGCCGCGGTCTCGGCGCTCGGGCGGACCGGGACGCGGATATCGTTCCTGAGGTTCCTGGCGGTCGGAATGCCGGTCACCGTGGTCTCGCTCCTCATCGCGACCGCGTACCTGCTGGCGTTCCAGCTCTGAGCCGGAGGGGCATCTCTACGCCGATGAAGCGAAGCAGCCTCTACAAGCGCGTGTTCGGTCTCAACGCGGCCATCCTCGTCGTGGCCACGCTCGTCGTGGCGATCACGCCGGCGACCGTGAGCTTCCCCGTGGAGCTGACCGAGGCGTTCGTGCTCGCGGGCGGGCTCCTCGCGATGCTCGTCCTGAATGCCGTCGCCCTGCGGGCGGCACTGGCGCCTGTCGACCGGTTGATGCGCTCGATGCGGGCGGTGGACTCCTACCGACCGGGTGAACGGCTCGAGGTGACGGGGCCCGAGGAGGTGCGGGAGCTCGTCGCGGTCTTCAACGACATGCTCGACCGGCTCGAGGCGCAGCGGCGCGAGAGCGGACGGCTCGCGCTCACGGCCCAGGAGGGCGAGCGTCGACGGGTCGCTCAGGAGCTCCACGACGACGTCGGTCAGGCACTCACAGGAGTCCTGCTGAGGCTCGAATCTCTCGCGCGGCGCGCGCCGGCCGAGCTCCAGGCCGACATGCGCGCGGCTCAAGAGGCAACCAGGGAGACGATCGACCGTGTCGGCCACGTGGTGCGTCAGCTCCGACCGGAGGCGCTCACGGACCTCGGCCTCCCGAGAGCGCTCGCCGCGCTTGCCGGGCGGGTCGAAGAGGAATCCGGCCTCGAGGTCACGCTTCGTGTCGCCCCGGATCTCGACGGTCTCGACGAGGAGTCCGAGCTGGTCCTCTATCGCGTCGCCCAGGAGGGCCTCACGAACGCCGCCCGGCATGCACGCGCGACCCGTGTCGACCTCACGCTCCGCCGGAGTGAGAGCGGCGAAACCGTTCTTCGCATCCTCGACGACGGAGTCGGCCTCCCGGATCCACCGGCGACCCGGTACGGAATCGTCGGCATGCGGGAACGCGCGATGCTCATCGGGGCGAGGCTCACGGTCGAGACCGGCCCGACCGGCGGCGTCGAGGTGACGCTGACCGCCCCGCCCCCCCGATGAGCCAAGCAGCGACCACGCGCGTCCTGCTCGCGGACGACCACCACGTCGTCAGGCATGGGCTCCGGCTCCTCATCGACGCCGAGCCCGACCTCACGGTCGTCGCCGAGGCCGGAGACGGCATCGAGGCCGTCCGGGCCGCTCTGAGAACCGAGGTCGACCTGGCGATCCTGGACGTCTCGATGCCCCGGATGACCGGTATCAACGCGACCCGCGAGATCCTTGCCGCCCGGCCAGACGTCCGCGTCCTGATGCTGTCCATGCACGACAGCACCGAGTACCTGTTCGAGGCCCTCCGCGCCGGCGCGTCCGGCTACGTCCTCAAGTCCGGAGCCGACCGGGACCTCGTCGAGGCGTGTCGGGCGGCCATGCGCGGCGAGCCGTTCCTCTACCCGTCCGCGATCCGCACGCTGATCCGCGACCACCTCGAGCGCGCCCCGTCCGACGGCGGCGAGGTCCTCACGCCCCGGGAGACCGAGATCGTGAAGCTGATCGCCGAAGCGCACAGCTCCAAGGAGATCGCCGAACTGCTCGTCATCAGCCCCAAGACGGTCGAGCGTCACCGCGCCAACATCCTGGACAAGCTCGGCATGAGCGACCGCGTCGAGCTGACGCGCTACGCGATCAAGCGCGGCCTCGTCGAGCCCTGACCCTGCCCGCGCGAGGACGCCCGGCTAGGCGACGCATGCCGAGGCGAGCTCGGCGTTCTTGCCGCAGCACCGGCGAAGCGTCTCGGCGAAGCCGCGCTCGCTGGGTCCCGGCGGCCGGCGGGCGAGCCGGGCGATGTGAAGGCCCCGCTCGATCCGCGGCCGACCTGCGAGCCGGAAGCTCTCGAGCTCGCCGCGCGCGACCTCTTCGGCCACGGCGAAGCGGGAGAGGAAAGCGATCCCCAGCCCCTCCCGCGCGGCGCGCTTGATCGCCTCGCTCGAGTCGAGCTCCCAGAGCCTGGCGGGCTCGATGCCGGCGGAACGGAGGGCGCGGTCGGTGA
>DATBMH010000069.1:0-67101 GCA_036554945.1 Gaiellaceae bacterium
AGCTGGCGGACGCCCGCAACATGGCCGAGCAGCTCGCCTACCAGACCGAGCGCACGCTCAAGGACAACCGCGACAAGCTCGACGAGGCCGACGCCTCGACGATCGAGGGCCGGGTCATGGAACTGAAGGCCGTGCTCGAGAGCTCGGACGTGAACGAGATCCGCGAGAAGACGAACGCGCTCCAGGAGGCTTCGCAGAAGCTCGCCGAGGCCGTGTACGCGCAGGCGACCGCGCAGCAGGCGCAGTCGGCCGGCGGCGGCAACGGCGCCGAGGCAGCCTCGGATGACGAGGTCGTCGAGGAAGCCGACTATGAGGTCATCGACGAAGAGGAAGAGGCGAAGCGCTCGTAATGCCTGAGGACGTCGAGAACCAGGAGGAAGTCGAGCAGGTCGAGCTCGAGGCGCTGCGCGCCGAGAACGAGGAGCTGATCGACACGCTCCAGCGGGTAAAGGCCGACTTCGACAACTTCCGCAAGCGGGCCGCGCGCGACCAGGAAGCGCTGGTCGCGCGGGCCGGCGAGCGGATCGTGAAGGAGCTCCTGCCGGTGCTCGACGATTTGGAGCGCGCCCTCGAGGCCGCCGAGCAGCACGAGGAGGCCAAGCTGGAGGAGGGCGTGAAGCTCGTCCACCGCCAGCTCGAGCAGCTGCTCGAGCGGGAAGGGCTCGCTCCGGTCGAGACCGAGGGCAAGTTCGACCCGCACGTCCACGAGGCGCTCCTCACGCAGCCGTCGGCTTCCGAGGAGGGCGCCGTGATCGAGGTGCTCCAGAAGGGCTACCGACTCGGTGACCGCGTACTGCGACCTGCGAGGGTGGTGGTCGCCGGCCCGAAGGAGGAGCCGCGTGGCGACGAGGGTTAAGTCACCGTACGAGGCCCTCGGCGTCTCGAAGACGGCCTCGCCGGACGAGATCAAGAAGGCCTATCGCAAGCTCGTCCGCGAGTACCACCCGGACAAGAAGCCCGGCGACAAGGAGGCCGAGGAGCGGTTCAAGGAGATCCAGGGCGCCTACGACGTGCTGTCGGATCCCGAGAAGCGCAAGCAGTACGACGCGTTTGGCTCCGCTGACGGCCGGCCCGGCGGTTTCCCTGGGGGCGCTCCAGGCGGCGGGTTCAACTTCGACTTCGGCGACATCTCCGACCTGTTCGGCGGGTTCGGCGACATCTTCGGCCGGAGTCGCCGGGGCGAGCGGGCCTCCCGCGGCGCCGACCTCCAGGCCCAGGTCAGCCTCTCCTTCGAGGACTCGCTCCGCGGAATCGAGACGCAGATCCCGGTCGAGGCCGAGCTCGCCTGCCGCGAGTGCGGTGGCTCCGGCGCCCGACCGGGCACCTCGCCGACGATCTGCCCGGAGTGCAAGGGACGCGGTGTGACGGTCGAGAGCCAGGGGATGTTCGGCCTCTCACATCCGTGCCCGCGTTGCGGAGGCAATGGCACCGTCATCGAGAGCCCGTGCCCGCGCTGTCACGGCTCGGGGCGCGAGCGGCGGACGAAGCGCTACAAGGTCAAGATCCCAGCCGGCGTCAAGGACGGCACGCAGATCCGGCTCAAGGGGAAGGGCGAGCCAGGCTTCGGAGGAGGTCCGCCCGGCGACCTGCTCGTCGTCACGCGAGTCTCGGAGTCGCCGGTCTACAAGCGCCGGGGGGCAGACCTCGAGGTCGAAGTGCCCGTGACCTATGCGGATGCGGCGCTTGGCGCGAAGGTCGAGGTCCCCACCCCCGAGGGCCCGGTCTCGCTGAAGATCCCCGCGGGCTCCGAGAGTGGGAAGCTTCTGCGGATCAAAGGCCGTGGCGCCCCGAGGCTGCGCGGCAGCGGCAAGGGCGACGTTCTGGCACGGCTGAGGATCGCCGTACCGAAGAAACCCGCGAAGAAGGAGCGTGATCTCTTGGAGCAACTGCAGAAAATTCAGAGGGTCGACTGATGCGCAACCTGCTGGCGGGAGCCGCCATTCTCTGGCTCGCGAGTGCGCTCGTGTTCCTCATCACCTGGGACTGGTCGCCTGACCGGTTCATCGAGTGGGCGTCGGCGCTGATCACCTTGGGCGGAATCGTTCTCGGCTTCCTGGGCGTGATCTTCGTGATCGTGGCAGCCGTCCGGTCCGGTCACCAAGAGAAGAAGCAGTGGGAGTGATGGACGACCGGCCCCGCTACATGATCTCCGTCGCCGCCGAGCTCGTCGGGATGCATCCCCAGACGCTGCGCATCTACGAGTCGAAGGGGCTCGTCACGCCGCAGCGCACGGCCGGCAATACGCGCCTCTACTCCGAGGCCGACCTCGAGCGCCTGCGACTGATCAATCACCTGACCCAGGAGCTCGGTCTCAACCTCGCCGGCGTCGAGCACGTGATCCGGCTCGAGGAGCAGATCCGGCGTATGCAGCGAGTCATGGAGCGCCTCGAGCGCGAGATGCGGGAGGCGATCGCCCAGGTGCACAAGCAGTACCGGCGCGACCTCGTTCCCTACGACCCTGAGAACACACGACTCGTGCAAACTCGATGGACTTCAACAGGCTGACGATCAAGAGCCAGGAGGCGATTGCAAGCGCGCAGGAGGACGCGCGTCGCCGCGGCAACCCCGAGATCTACCCGGAGCACCTGCTGCTCGCTCTGCTGAGCCAGGACCTCCCGCGCGAGCTCGTCCCGGACGCGGACGGCTTGCGCGCGCAGGCCGAGGCCGCGCTCGCCGAAAAGCCGTCGCTCCAGGGAGCCGAGCAGCAGCCGAGGGCATCGACCGCGTTCTCGAAGGCCCTCGACCGCGCCGAGGACGAGATGCGCTCACTCGAGGACGAGTTCGTCTCGACCGAGCACCTGTTGCTCGCGCTCGACGCCGTCCCGCGCGACGCGCTGCTCGAGCGGCTGAAGGAAGTCCGCGGCGGCCAGCGCGTGACCTCGCAGGATCCCGAGGGCACCTACCAGGCGCTCGAGAAGTTCGGCCGCGACCTGACCGAGCTCGCCGAGCAGGGCAAGCTCGACCCAGTCATCGGGCGCGACGAGGAGATCCGCCGCGTGATCCAGGTGCTCTCGCGCCGCACGAAGAACAACCCGGTGCTGATCGGCGACCCCGGCGTCGGCAAGACGGCCATCGCCGAGGGGCTCGCACAGCGGATCGTCGCCGGGGACGTCCCCGAGGGGCTGAAGGGGAAGCGCGTCTGGGCGCTCGACATCGGCTCGCTGCTGGCGGGCTCGAAGTACCGCGGCGAGTTCGAGGAGCGCCTCAAGGCCGTCCTGACCGAGATCCAGCGCTCGGAGGGCCAGATCGTCCTGTTCATCGACGAGCTCCACACGATCGTCGGTGCCGGCGCGGCCGAGGGCGCCGTCGACGCGGCCAACATGCTCAAGCCGATGCTCGCGCGCGGCGAGCTGCGCGCGATCGGCGCGACCACGCTCGACGAGTACCGCAAGCACATCGAGAAGGACGCCGCGCTCGAGCGCCGCTTTCAGCCGATCTTCGTGGGCGAGCCGTCCGTTGCGGACACGATCGCGATTCTCCGCGGGCTGAAGGAGCGCTACGAGGCGCACCACGGCGTCCGCATCCGGGATGCGGCCCTGGTCGCCGCGGCCGTGCTCTCCGACCGCTACATCTCCGACCGCCAGCTGCCGGACAAGGCGATCGACCTCGTCGACGAGTCGGCGTCGCGGCTCCGGATGGAGATCGACTCCTCGCCGATCGAGCTGGACGAGGCGGACCGGCGGGTACGGCAGCTCGAGATCGAGCTCGCAGCCATGGGCAAGGAGTCCGACGAGGTTCGCGAGCCGGTCGAGAGCGAGCTGGCCGAGGCGCAGGAGCGCCGGAACGAGCTCGCCGCCCGATGGGCGACCGAGAAGGAGGCGCTCGAGCGGGTCAAGGAGGTCATGGCGCGGATCGAGGAGCTCCGGCTGGAGGCCGAGCGCGCCGAGCGCACGGGTGACCTGCAGCGGGTTGCGGAGATCCGGTACGGCGAGCTGCCGCAGCTCGAGCAGGAGCTGGCCGAGCGGGACGGCGCCGTCGTGGAGAACCCGATGGTCAAGGAGGAGGTCGACGAGGACGACATCGCCGCCGTCGTCGCGCGGTGGACCGGCATCCCGGTCGACCGGCTCCTCGAGGGCGAGACCGAGAAGCTGATTCACATGGAGGAGCGGCTCCACGAGCGCGTCATCGGCCAGGACGACGCCGTCTCGGCCGTGGCCAACGCGCTCCGCCGCGCGCGGTCCGGACTGCAGGACCCGGACCGCCCGATCGGCTCCTTCGTGTTCCTCGGCCCGACCGGCGTCGGGAAGACGGAGCTCGCTCGCGCCCTCGCGGAGTTCATGTTCGACGACGAACGGGCGATGATCCGGCTGGACATGTCCGAGTACCAGGAGCGCCACACGGTGGCGCGCCTGATCGGCGCCCCGCCCGGCTACGTCGGCTACGACGAGGGCGGCCAGCTGACCGAGGCCGTCCGGCGGCGCCCCTACTCGGTCGTCCTCCTCGACGAGATCGAGAAGGCGCACACCGAGGTCTTCGACGTGCTGCTGCAGATCCTCGACGACGGACGGCTGACCGACGGCCAGGGCCGCACGGTCGACTTCCGCAACACCGTGATCATCATGACCTCGAACGTCCGGTCGGCGGAGGCGATGCGCGAGGTCTTCCGCCCGGAGTTCCTGAACCGGATCGACGAGATCATCGAGTTCCACCCGCTGAGCCGGGAGCAGCTCGGTGAGATCGTCGAGCTCCAGCTCCGGCGGCTCCGCGGCCGCCTCGCCGATCGCGGGCTGACCCTCGAGCTGACCGACGAGGCGAGGGAGCTGATCACCGAGGCGGGCTGGGACCCGACCTACGGCGCGCGGCCGCTCAAGCGGGCGCTGCAGCGATTCGTCGAGAACCCGCTGGCGCTGCGGCTCCTCGAAGGCGACTTCGCCGAGGGCGACACGGTTCGCGTCGACGCGCAGGACGGTGAGGTGGTCTTCACGAAGGCGCCGGCACCGGAGCCCGCGGCCGCCTAGACGGCGGAGTCCAGGTACTCGGCCGGCTCGCGCTGCGGCGGGGCGCCGTAGATGAAGAGCAGCAGCTCCTCGTCGCCCTCGTTGACGATCTGCAGCGCCGTTCCCGGCTTCACGTGGACGAGGCCGCCCTGGCCCACCTCGTGGCGCTCGGGAGGATCGCCCAGGTACATCGTCAGCGTCCCGCGGACGACGACGAAGGTCTCCTCCTGCACGGGGTCCTTGTGCCGCCGCCCTTTCGAGCCCGGCTCGTAGCGCCAGAGGTTCGCGCGTGAGTGCTCGAGGCCGGCGGCGTCGCTGACTCCGCCCACTTGCCGCTCGGGCTCACCCGGCTCCGCAGGACGCGTCACCCAGTCGAGGTCCTCGGGCGAGACGACGCGGAACGCCATGCGCCGAGTGTACGCAGGGAAGATCTTGGCGCGTTGCGCCGTCTGTTCGATACTGGCTCGCAACCTAGTGGAGGTATTCGGAATGCGGAAGAAGGCTCTCTGGGGCCTCGTCGTGGCGGCACTCGTGCTGGCACCTGCAGTCGTCGGGCTCCTCGTTCTCGGCGGTGACGACGACGGCTCGAGCTCGGCGCGCCGAGCCGGCGCGTTGGTCGCCGCAGGTGGCGCGACGGCGTACCAGCTCCAGCTCACGCCTCAGTCGGGCATGGCGTCCCCGGTCGCCGCCAAGGACGCGATCGAGATCGATTCGTTCTCGTTCGGCGTCGAGAACCCGACCACGATCGGCAGCGCGACCGGAGGCGCAGGCGCGGGCAAGGCCAAGTTCAACGCTCTGCGCATCAGCAAGAAGGTCGACAGGGCGTCGCCGTTGCTCTTCAAGAATCTCGCGGCAGGTGCCCACTACAAGACGGCGGTCCTGTCCCTCCGCAAGGCCGGGGGGAAGGAGCCGTACGTGACGTACCACATGGAGACCGTGTTCACCACGAACGTGGACCATGGAGGCGGCAGCCCCGAGGCTCCTACCGAGGAGATCACGTTCGTCTTCGGGAAGCTCGTCATCAAGAGCGCCGAGGACGCGGCTCCGCCGGTTCAGGCCGGGTGGAACCAGGTCACGAACAAGAGCGACGACGTCATTACCCCGTAGCTCTCACATCTCGCGCCCCAGGCCGCAAGGCCTGGGGCGCTTTCGCGTTTCAGAGGAAGAAGTCGAGGCCTCCTTCCGTCTTGAAGACGATGGCTTTGAACGGATCGTCACAAGGAGGTCGTTTCTGATGCGGAAGAAGCTCATCTGGGGCGCGGCGGTGGCAGCCCTCGTCGTGACCCCGGCGCTGATCGGTGTCTTTGCGCTGGGCGGCGATGACAGCCGCCGCTCGGGCGCGCTCATCCAGCCTGGAACCGGCGGCCAGGAGCTCGTGCTCGGCGGGTTGAACACCGGCGGCCAGGCGATCAAGGTCGAGTCGTACTCGTGGGGCGGGTCTGCCGCGATCGACACCGCCACTGGGGCGGCATCGGGCCGGGCCAAGGCCACCGAGCTGTCGATCTCGAAGAAGATCGACTCGGCCACGCCGTTGCTCATGAAGGGCCTGTCCCAGGGGACGAAGTATCCGTCCGCGACGCTGACGCTCTACAAGGGCGAGAAGGCCGAGAAGTACATGGAGTACAAGCTGACCAACGTGATCATCTCGTCGGTCCAGCACGGCGGCTCGGCCGACGAGGTCCCGAACGAGCAGGTCTCGTTCGCGTACTCGAGGCTCGAGTCGACCGTCGAGGACCGGGACGGCGACGGAAAGATGACCACGAACACGATGGTCTGGGATCTCCAGGCGACGAAGGCCCAGTAGATACGTAGGGCTCCGGGCTCCGGGCTTCGGCCCGGGGCCTACTCGTTCGGGGGGAAGATCTGGACAGCGTTCCCCGTCTGGAGGACGATGGCTACGACCCTGATTTCTCGAGGAGGTTGACCAGGATGCGGAAGAAGATGATCTGGGCGGCTGCGGCGCTGGTGCTGATCGCTGCGCCTGCGGCAATCGGCCTGATTGCACTCGGAGGCGACGACGCCTCGAGCGACGCACGCCGGGCAGGAGCCCTGCTCGACCCGAAGAGCGCCGACAGCGCAGAAGCGTCGCTCGCCCTCGACGGTCTGACGATCCCGGGGCCCGCCCAGGCGATCGACGTCGAGTCCTACAGCTTCGGCGTCGCGAACACGGGCTCGGCCGCCACAGCCGGCGGCGCGGGCGCGGGCAAGGCGAACTTCACCGAGCTGACCTTCACGAAGACGGTGGACGTGAGCTCGCCGGTCCTGATGAAGGCATGCGCGACCGGCCAGCACATGAAGACGGTGACGCTCAGCCTTCGCAAGGCCGGAGGCACGGGGGTCAAGCAGCCGTACATGACCATCAAGATGTCCGACGCGATCATCAGCAGCTACCAGGTGAGCGGTTCCAAGGGAAGCGGCGTGCCGGCGGAGTCGGTCGCCATCAACTTCGCGAAGATCGAGTACAGCTACAGCGACGGCGGCGCGGGCAGCCCGTCGTCGCAGATGGTCTACGACCTGAAGCTCGCCAAGGCGTCGTAGACGACGGGTCGTAACGCTCGAAGCGGCCTCGGGGCAACCCGGGGCCGCTCGTTTTCCGGCTAGCGGAGCTTGAAGCCGTCGACGTCGAAGCTCGTGCCGCCGAGGGCGGCGATGACGCGGACGGAGACGACGAGCCTGCTGTTCTTGGCCGTCGACCGTGCGCTCACGCGGAGGCGCTGCCAGCCGGCCGCTGCGGGGCGGCACCGCTCGCTCGTGATCGGGAGCCCGCCGCGCTTCGGCAGCTCCTCGACGCGGAGGCACACGAACATCCCGGGGGTGAGGCTTCGGACGTAGGCGCCGGCGCGGTAGTTCGTGCCCGGCTTGGCTGCGTCGAGCGCCTTGGCGACGATCGCGAAGGAGTCGCTCCTGGCGGCGCGCGACACGCGCACGGCCTTGCCGGTCACGCCGCCGTCGATCACCGTCAGCTGGCTGTTCGCGCCCTGCCAGCCGTCGGCGGACTCGAAGTCGCCGTTCGGGATCGGCGCTGCGTCGTGAGCTGCAGGGGCGGGCGTCGGAGCTGCGACGCCGAACGTGGTCGTGAAGGTGGGCTCGCTCGACGGGGGCGCCGGCGCGGGGGTCGAGGCCGCCGGCTCCGGGGCCGGGGCTGCAGGCATCGGCTCGAGCCAGGTCGAGCTGGACGGGGGCGGTGCGACGGGCTCGTCCGTCGCCTGCGTCTCCTCCTCGACGGCCGGCGGCGCGGGCGCCGTCGGAGTCGGGAGCTCCTGGACCGGCGGCGGAGGCGCCGTCGGCGGGGGCGGAGGCGCCGTCGGCGGGGGCGGAGGCGGTGGGGGCAGTTCCTCGGCCGGTGGCGCCGGTGGAGGGGGTGGCGGAGGAGGCGGAGGCTCCTCGGCCGGCGGTGGCGGGGGAGGCGGAGGTGGCGCCGGAGGAGGCGGTGGCGGTGGCGGAGGTGGAGGTGGAGGAGGAGGAGGTGCCGGTGGCGGCGGAGGTGGCGGCGGCGGGGGCGGTGGCGGTGGCGGTGGCGGAGGCGGGGGCGGATCGTCCCAGCACCACCACATCCACCAGTCGCAGTCGTCCCAGGCGCTGACGCCGTAGCTCGTCTCCTGCGTCTTGGTCTTCGCCGCCGGCGCGTCGTCCGTGGGACCGACCAGGAGCAGCGCGAACGCGAAGATGGCGACCGCGAGCAGCCGCACGCCGAGACCGGATTTCGAGCTTGCCGCAGTCATCCGCAGTTCCGTGGTGCTCTCTGACGATGGAGCGGCTTCGGCCGTCGGGCGTCCCCGAAAAGGGGGAACGGCGGTACGGTTGCCGCGTGCCCGAGCTTCCGCCCCCGGCGCCGCCCGAGACCCGCACCTCGGGCCAGCTCGTCGCCGAGGCGATGCGCCTCTACGGGCGCAGGTTCTGGGCCGCGCTGGCCCTCGGAGTGGGGCCGCTCGCCGTCGCGATCACCGTGAACGCGCTCCCCGGGCGCACCGGACTGATCTTCCTGGCCACCGGCGGAGCCCTCGTGGTCACGGTCTGCTACGTCGTCGCGACGTTGATCGCGGGGGACGCCCGCCCGACGCGCGCCTCGATCCTGACCGCGGTCGTGATCGGCGTGCTCGTCTTCGCGCCGGTGCCCTTCCTGACCGTCTCGTTCGTGTTCCCGGGCCTGATCTGGCTCGCGTTCTTCGGGCTCGCCGTGCCCGTCGCGCTGAACGAGCAGCGCGGCCTGCGGCAGTCGGTCCGGCGGTCGATCGTCCTCGCCCGCGCCGACTTCGTCCACGCGCTCGGATCGCTCGCCGCGCTCGTCATCGTGGGGTTCATCAGCGCGATCACGCTGGCGTTCCTGCTCGGCCAGTTCGGCGAGCAGAGCCGGACGCTCGCCGCCGTCATCCCGCTCGTCTTCGTCTCGCCGCTCCTCTTCCTCGGCTCGGCGCTCCTCTACTTCGACCAGGAAGCGCGGCTCAAGGCGCAATAGAGTCACGCTCGACCTCGTCGAAAGGAGTCGAATGCCGACCTACATCCTGCTCACCTCGCTTACGGCCCAGGGCGTCCAGACGCTGAAGGCGAACCCCGACCGCCTGCGGGAGGTCAACCGCGACGTCGAGGAGCTCGGCGCGAAGGTCCTCCACCAGTGGGCGACTCTCGGGCCGTTCGACTTCGTGAACGTCGTCGAGGCGCCCGACGCGGCGACGGTGGCCAAGGTCTCCGTGGCGCTCGGCGCGCGCGGCAGTGCGAAGCTGCAGACGATGACCGCGCTCTCGATCGACGAGTTCCTCGGCGCTGTCGGCTAGAAGGTCCGCCGGGTGTACCGGCTGACCTTCGGCGAGTTCCTGATCGTCACCGCCATCGCGGCGGGGGCGTCGCTCGCGATCTTCGCCCACGCCGACCGCCACGGGAACAAGCACGCCACCGCCTGGGGGATCGCGACGTTCCTCGCGATGGGCATCGCCGTGCCGCTCTACTTCCTGCGCTACTGGCTCAGGACTCGTCGTCGAAGCAGCTGAGGACGGCGTCCCAGGCGAGCTCCGACGAGACGACGCCGAGGCTCATGCTCGGGAGGTCCTCGTTGTCGACCTCCGCGGTCGTGACCGTGTAGAGGACGTCCCCGTCCACGAGCGCGTGGAACGGCTGGATCGCGCGGGCCAGCGAGCCGTGCACCTGGACGCCGAGCTGGCGCAGCTCGCGCCGCTCCAGCCGCTGGTTGGTGAGCACGAGCGTCAGCGTGGTGTTGCCGGGCGCCGCCTGTGGCAGGCTCGCCTCGAGCCCGTCGACGAGCGGCGTCCGCAGCCCTCGCTCGGCGTCGAAGTGGCCCCGGACGACGTTCCCCTCGCGGTCGACGATCGCGCCGAACGCGTTGACGACCGTGAAGACCGCGACCTTCGTCGGCCCGATCTGGCGGAACGCGCCGCCCTGGCCGGAGAACTCGCCCTGCTCGAGCCCGAAGGTCTTGCCGACGGTGACCGAGCGACCGGCGCCGCGCCGGCCGAGCGGGAAGACGCCCTCCCTGGCGGCACGGAGCGCTTCACGGCCGAGCTCGGCGTCCGGGTAGATCGCGTTCTCCCGGCGCCCGAAGTCGTAGACGATCGCGCCGAGGACGAGCTCGACATCCGTCCAGCCGACGGTGTTGCCGCGCATCGCCATCAGCTCGGCCGCGACGCCGCACGCGGCCTCGAGCCCGTAGAGCGAGCCGCCCGCGAAGCAGACGGCGTGCGCCCACTCGTAGTTGCCGATCGTCCCGGGCGAGCCGCCGCGGATGTCCACAGCGCACGCCGCGCCGCCCGGCGGGAGCTGGAAGACCGTGCAGCCGGTGGGGCCGTCCTCGTACTCGGCGACGCCGATCCGGAGCCCCGGGAAGTCGATGTGCAGCTCGCGGCTCACGCCGCGGCGACCGCCAGCTCCGCCGCGAGGCCGGCGTTGGCGGAGGCGAGCGCACGGTTGACGCGCAGCGTCCGGCCGCCGCTTCGCTCGTGGATCCGGCTGAGGACGAACGGCGTGACCGCCTGGCCGCTGACGCCCTGGCGCTCCGCCTCGAGCAGCGCCTCGTCCATCAGCTCGTCGGCGTCCAGGCTCTCGTCCGGCGGCCGCGCGACGAGCACGCCGCAGCCCGCGACTTCCCAGTGGAGCTGCGCGAGGCGGACGGCGTCCTCCGCGGACTCCACCCGCTCGGTGACCGGCGGCCCGCCCAGCGCGTCGTAGAACCGCGGCATCGTGTCCGTCCGCCAGCCGAGGACGAGCACGCTCAGGGTCTCCAGGAGCTCCGCGGTCGCCTCGACGTCGAGCAGCGACTTCACGCCGGAGCTGACGACCGCGACCTGCGAGCGCGACAGCTCGAGCACGTCGGCCGAGATGTCCATGCGGTCCCCGCGGTGCACGCCGCCGATCCCGCCGGTGCCCATGAACCGGATCCCGGCGGCGCGGCACACTGCGAGGGTCCCACCGACGGTCGTCGCGCCGACCTCGCCGCGGGCGACGCACACGCCGAGCTCGCGCGGGCCCGCCTTGCGGGCAGAGGCGTCGAAGCGCTCGAGCTCGCCCTCCGTCAGGCCGACGCGGATCTCGCCGTCCAGGACGCCGATCGTCGCCGGGACCGCGCCGGCCTCGCGAACCCGCTGCTCGCACTCGATCCCGACCGCGGTTCCCTCGCCGGGCGGGAAGCCGTGCGCGACGATCGTCGTCTCGAGTGCGACGACGGCGCCGGCCTCCCGCACCTCGTCGGACACCCGGATCACGGCATCGTCCCGAGCTGGGAGACGCAGCGCGCTGCCGCCTCCATCGCGAGTCCCGCGCCCCCGACGAGGTACCCGGCCGCGAGGGCGTCGCCGGCGCCGGTCGTGTCCACGACGTCGCCCGGCACCGGAGGCAGGTCTCTGCCCTCGATCGTGGCGCCCCGCGGGCCGCGCTTCACCACCTGGACCTCGCCGTCGACCGGCAGCGCTTCGTGCTCCGCCTCGTTCCCGAACACGACGTCGGGTCGAATCCGGTCGAGTCGCCCGCCGAGCTTCGCGGGCCCGAACTCGCGGATGAGGTTGACGGACGAGAGGTCGACGCTGACCCGCGCGCCCGCGCTGCGGGCCAGCTCGACCGCCCGCTCGGCCGCCGAGCCGATCGGCTCGCCCATGAGCGAGTAGCCGGACAGGTGGAGCCAGTCGGCGTTCTCGAGCCACTCGTTCTGAAGCTCGTCCGGCGCCAGCTCCGGCGCGACGCCGCGGTCGGACACCATCGTCCGGGCCCCGTCGAGGTCCACGAGCGAGACGACGACGCCGTTGCGTCCCACCGGCGGCGGGCCGAGGACGTCGACCCCGCGTCGCAGGAGATCCGCCTCGACGAGCTCGCCCGCGGCATCGGCACCGCGTTTTCCGATGAAGCGCGCCTCCGCGCCCAGGGCTGCGGCCCACGCGGCCACGTTGGCCGCCTGGCCGCCGGCGCCGGCGCGGGTCTCGCCGTGCGTGTCGTCGCCGTCGGCGAGCGGGCGGTTCAGCTTGACGACGACGTCCAGCAGGAGGTCGCCGAGGGCGCAGACGACGGGCACGCGTAAGATCGTCCCATGGACGGCGAGGACCGCGTGCGGCGTCTGCGCTCCTTCCTGATCGGCGGCGTGGTGGGAGCCTCGGCCGCGATGGCCGCGGCGCGGCGGCGCCGTCGACGGCGCGACCGCCGGCCCGTCGGTCTTGCTGCGTTCGAAGGGGCACCCTGCTACCAGGAGACGCTCGAGGAGCGCGAGCGGGCACCTTCCTAGGCCACCGCTATCCTCTGACGGGGTGCCGATCTACGAGTACAAGTGCCCGAACGGGCATGTTTTCGAGCTTTTTCACGGCATCAACGAGCCTGCGCCGGAGGCCTGTCCGGTGTGTGAGGCGGCGCCCGTCACGCGGGTCCTGCACCCGGTAGCCGTCCATTTCAAGGGCTCGGGCTTCTACTCGACGGACTATGGGCGCGGAAGCCGGAAGCCGTCGCGCGACGGCGACAAGGCCGACAAGAGCGACTCGGGCGACAAGAAGGAGCCCGAGAAGAAGACCCCGGCCGCCGAAGCGACCTAGGTCAGCGCCGACGCGAGCTAGGTCAGCGGTGTCCCGCGAAGGCAGCCGGCACCGGAGGTCGGGTTCGGCGGCTGGATCGCAGAGGTCCCGTTGAACATCGTCAGCACCGCCGCGTTGTCGTCCCCGTCGCCGGTCAGCCCGAGGCGGCAGTAGACGGTCCGGTCGTCGCTCGACCGGAAGCGCAGCCAGCCGAGCTGGAACAGCTCGTTCGTGGTGAGGTCGGTGGTCAGCGGGCTCACGAGATCGTCGCCGATGAACGGCAGGCGCATGTACGCGCCGACGCTGACCATCTCGTCGAGCGTCGCCTGGAGCACCTGCTGCTGGCGGCCGACGCGGTTGAGGTCGCTCTCGCCGGGGTCGAGCTCGTTCTTCCGGATCCGGGCGTAGATCTGGGCGCGCTTGCCGTCCATCTCCTGGCGCCCGCGGCCGAAGCGCCAGCCGCCCCAGCGCGCGCAGCGTTCCGCGCTCGGGTACGGGCACTCGACCTTGGTCACTGCCGCCTTTGGCACGTCCACCTCGACCCCGTCGAGCGCATCCACCACCTGACGGAACGAGGTCATGTCCAGGAGGATCACGTGGTTGACGGGGATCCCGAGCGCGTCGCGGATCGTCCGGATCGTGAGCTGCGGCCCGCCGAGCGGCAGCGTCGAGTTGATCTTCTCGTGGCCGAACCCGGGCACCTCGACCTCGAGGTCGCGGGGGATCGAGAGGTACGTGATCGAGTGATGATCCGGGTCGGTGCGGAGCAGCATGATCGAGTCGGCGAGCCGGTTGCCGCGCCGCGTCGGATGCGAGGAGTGGTCGCTGCCGACGATCAGGGTCGTGCTGGGCTGCGACAGCATCCAGCCGTCCTGCGGGACGAGCTGCGCCTTGGCCGCGTCGCCGAGGCGGCCGTTCGCCTCCTTCATCCCGCTGCGGATCGAGAGATAGCCGGCGACCGTCCAGCCGACGAGGAAGAGCAGGAGCGCCAGGACGACCAGGAAGATGATCCGGCCGGTGCCGAACCGGCGCGGGCGCTTGGCCGGGCCGGGCCCGGCGTAGCGCTGCGGCTTGGGCGCCTGGCGCGGCTGCTTCTTCCCGCGCTCCGGCTTGGGCGTCCTCGTGAGTGTCGGAACACCCCCCGTGGCCCGGCCGCCGCGATAGACCCGGTAGGGCTTGTCTTCGCGGGCCATCCGGCGGGGTATGGTAGCCGCCGCTCGTGAGCACCCCCCGGGCCATCGGCGTCGACATCGGCGGGACGAAGGTCCTCGCAGGCGCCCTCGACCGGGAAGGCGTCGTCGACCGTCAGCGAGAGGTTCCGACGCCCGTCTCGTCCGAGGAGGACCTGCTGGTCGGGCTGGACGAGGTCGTCGAGTCGCTGCTCGGCGACGACGTCGTGGCCCTGGGGTTCGGGATCCCGTCGCAGATCGACCAGCGGAGCGGGCGCGCGGTCTCGTCGGTCCACATCCCGATCGAGGACGTGCCCTTCCGGGACCGGATGACCGAGCGCTTCGGGCTGCCGGTCGGGATCGACAACGACGGCAACGCGGCCGCGATCGCGGAGTGGAAGCTGGGAGCCGGCCGCGGCGCGAGCAACATCGTCCTGCTCACCCTCGGAACCGGGATCGGCGGCGGGCTGATCCTCGACGGGAGGCCGTTCCGGGGCTCGGTCGGCGCGGGCGCCGAGCTCGGGCACATGGTGCTCGACTACGACGGCGACCCCTGTCCGGGGAACTGCACGGGGCACGGGCACTTCGAGAAGCTCGCGGCGGGCTCGGAAGCCGACCTGTTCGCGGAGCGGCGGTTCGGCCCTGGCGCCGACGCGCAGCGGCTCGTGGAGGCCGCCGAGGGAGGCGACGAGGGGGCGATCGCGGACCTGGCCGAGCTCGGCCGGAGGCTCGGCGCCGGCATCGGGTCGCTCGTGAACATCTTCAATCCCGAGCTGGTGATCGTCGGCGGCGGCTTCTCGGACGCCGGCGAGCTCATCCTCGGGCCGGCACGGGAGAAGCTCGCGGTGGAGGGGCTGCAGCTGCCGCGCGAGACGGTGCGTGTGGTGCTCGCCGAGCTCGGGCCCGAGGCGGGGATGGTCGGGGCGGGCCTCGTCGGCTTCGAGGCCCTCGACGCGTCGGGCTAGTGCCGCTCGCCGTCTGCGCGACGCCGATCGGCAACCTCGACGACGTCACCCTGCGCGTCCTCGCCGAGCTTCGCGAGGCCGACCTCGTGCTCTGTGAGGACACACGGCGGACACGGATCCTGCTCGAGCGGCACGGGATCAAGTCTCGGCTCGCGAGCTATCACGAGCACAACGAGGCGAAGCGCACCGCCGAGGTCGTGCCGCGGCTCGAGGCGGGGGAGCGGGTCGCGCTCGTCTCCGACGCGGGCCTGCCGGCGATCAGCGATCCGGGCGCGCGCCTGATCGCGGCGGCGCTGGACGCCGGCGTGCCGGTCTCGGTGCTGCCGGGGCCGTCCGCCGTGGAGACCGCGCTCGTGGCGAGCGGGTTCGAGGCCGAGCGGTACCAGTTCGTCGGGTTCCTGCCGCGCAAGGCGGACGCGCTCGCGGCCCTGTGGCGAGAGTTGGCGCACTGGCGGCACGCTCTTGTCGCATTCGAGTCGCCGAACCGGCTCGGACGGTCGCTCGAGAGCCTCGCCGCGACGCTTCCCGACCGGCCGGTGGCCGTCTGCCGAGAGCTCACGAAGCGGTTCGAGGAGGTGGTTCGCGGGCCGGCGGCCGACGTTGCCGGGCGGTTCGCGGACGGGACGAAGGGCGAGATCACCCTGGTGGTCGGCCCCGCGGAGGTCGCCGGTGACGAGGAGGCCGCGCACGCCGCGGTCGCCGCGCTCGTGCAGGGCGGAGCCTCGCGCAAGACGGCGGCCGACGTCGTCGCCCGGCTCACGGGGGTCCCCCGCAAGCGGCTCTACGACACTTCGCTGTAGCCGATTTTGACAACAGCCGACCGCCCTGCTACCTTCCGCCCGCCATGTTGGCTCGACTGACAACAGTGCTCGCCATCGGCCTGCTCGCGCTACCCGCGCCGGCACTCGGCTGGACCTGGCCGGCTCCCGGCGAGGTCGTGCGCGGCTTCGACTACGGCGGCGGGCCGTATACGGCGAGCGGTCACCGCGGGATCGACATCGCCGGCCCGTCCGGCTGGGCGGTGAAGGCGCCCGCCGCGGGCCGTGTCTGGTTCGCCGGATCGCTGCCGTCGAACGGTCGGACGATCTCGATCCGGACCGCCGACGGCTGGGCGGTGACGCTGACGCATCTCGGCTCGATCACGGTGTCCGCCGGCGACGGCGTCGCGGAGGGCGAGCCTGTCGGGACGATCGGAGAGAGCGAGGACGGCGGGCCGCCCCACGTGCAGCTGGGGACCCGTCGCGCTGACGACCCGCGCGGCTACGTCGACCCTCTGACGCTCCTGCCGCTGCGCGAGGCCGCGCCGGCCCCGGCGGCAGTCCCGGTGGCACCGGCGCCCGTCGCACAGTCCGTTGCGGCTGCCGGTCCCGTGACGAGCGCGGCGCCGGATGCGGCGCGAGAGCCGCGCCATGCGACGGCGCCTGCGGGTGTGGCGGCGGTGTCGGCGCGGCGGCCTCGTTCGGCGAGGTCCGCGCCCACCGCCTCCGTGCGCCCTCGGAGGGCCCGCTCCACCCGGCCCGCAGCCCGCCCCACCCAGACAGCGAAGCCGGCCGCGGCAGCGGCGCCGGGGCGCGTCGCGACCCCCGCGCCGGCGACGGCGAAGCCCGCGGGACGACCCGCGACGCGACCGGCGGTCCGCCTTCCGGTCCCGCCGCCGGCCGACGCCCCGACCGAGATGCCGAGCCCTCCGAAGCTCACGCCCGCGCCCGGTAGCTCGCGGCCGCCGTGGTCGCTCGGCCTCGCCGCGCTGCTCACGCTGCTGGCCCTCGGGGCGCTCTTGCGGAGTGGTCAGCGCGCTCGGGTGACCCGGAGGCCCACACCTATCATGAGCGCCGATGAGCTTCTACCTGACAACGCCGATCTACTACGTGAACTCGACGCCGCACATCGGGCATGCGTACACGACGCTCGCGGCGGACATCCTGGTGCGCCATCACCGGCAGCGAGGCGAGGACACGTTCTTCCTCACTGGCACGGACGAGCACGCGTCCAAGGTGTACCGGGTCGCCGAGGAGCAGGGCCTCGACCCGAAGGTCTACGTCGACCAGATCGCAGAGAAGTGGCGCGAGGTCCCTGAGCTCGTCGGCGCCGACATCGACTTCTTCATCCGGACGACGGACGAGGGTCACAAGGCGTTCGTGCAGGACTTCGTGCAGCGGATCTACGACAACGGCGACATCTACGAGGACACGTACGCCGGGCTGTACTGCGTCGGCTGCGAGGCCTTCAAGTCCGAGGACGAGCTGGTCGACGGCAAGTGCCCCGAGCACGACACCGTCCCGGAGTGGATCGAGGAGAAGAACTACTTCTTCCGGCTGTCGAAGTACCAGGAGCCGCTCCTGAGGCTCTACGACGAGCGGCCCGACTTCGTCGTCCCCGACTTCCGGCGCAACGAGGCCCGCAGCTTCATCGAGGCCGGGCTCCAGGACTTCAGCCTCAGCCGGGCGGGCCAGCCGTGGGGCGTCCCGGTCCCGTGGGACCAGGGCCAGGTCGTCTACGTCTGGGTCGACGCGCTCATCAACTACCTCAGCGCGCTCGCCTATGCGCGGCCGGGGGAGGATTTGCGCGACCGCTACTGGCCGCACGTGCGCCACCTGATCGCGAAGGACATCCTCCGCTTCCACTGCGTGTTCTGGCCCGCGCTGCTGCTGTCGGCGGGCTACGAGGTGCCGCGGCGGATCTACGTCCACGGCTACCTGCTCCTCAACGAGCGCAAGATCGGCAAGTCCCTCGGCAACGTGATCGACCCGCTCGAGCTGGTCGACGTCTACGGGTCGGACGCAGTTCGGTACTGGGCGACGCGCTCGGTGCAGTTCGGCCAGGACGGGTCGGTCTCGATCGACTCGCTCCACGAGCGCTACGAGCGCGAGCTGGGCAACGACCTCGGGAATCTCGTCTCCCGGACGACGGCGATGATCGCCAAGTACCGCGACGGCCGGATTCCGGTCGCACCCGGCGCCGAAGGTGCGCCCTCGCTCGGCCACCTCGCCGGCGAGGTCTCGGGGCGCCTGGACGACTTCGATCTCACCGGGGCGATCGACGCGATCTGGGACTCGGTCCGCGCGCTGAACAAGTTCGTCACCGACACGAAGCCGTGGGAGCTGGCGAGAGACGAGGCGAACGCGGAGCGGCTCGACCAGGTGCTCTACGCGCTCGCCGACGGCCTGCGGGTGGTCGCAGTTGCGATCTCCGCGTATCTGCCGGAGACCGCACCGCAGATCCTCCGCGCACTCGGCCAGCCGGACGACGTGGAGTGGTCCCGCGTCGAGCCGGGCCTGACGGTCGAGGCGCAGGATGTCGGGCCGGCGCCGCCGCTCTTCCCGCGCGTCGAAGCGCCGCTCGCCGCTGCGTGATCGACACGCACGCGCATCTGCACGCGTGCGCGGATCCGATCGACGAGCTGGTCGCACGAGCCCGTGACGCGGGCGTCGACCGCATCCTCGAGGTGGGCGCGTGGCCGGGGACGTGGCCGCAGGTGGTCGAGTTCTGCGCCAGGACCGAGGGCGTCTTCCCGATCCTCGGAATCCACCCGCACGAAGCCGGCGACGCCAACCCGACGCAGCTCGAGGCGCTGCGCGACCTCGACCCCGTCGCCGTCGGCGAAACCGGGCTCGACTACTACCGGGACTACGCGCCGCGCGAGGCCCAGCGCCAGCTCTTCCAGGCGCACCTCGCGCTTGCCGAGGAGCTCGGGAAGCCGGTCGTCATCCATTGCCGGGCGGCCGACGCGGACGTGGCGCGCGCGCTCGGGGACTACGAGGGGACGGTGATCCTGCACTGCTTCTCGTCGCCGGGCCTCCTCGAGCCGGCGCTGGCGCGCGACTACTACGTCTCGTTCGCCGGCAACGTCACGTTCCCGAACGCGTACGACCTGCGGACGGCGGCGAGGGAGATCCCGGACGACCGGCTGCTCGCCGAGACGGACAGCCCGTACCTTGCACCCCAGCCGCGGCGGGGGCGGCCGAACGAGCCCGCGAACGTCGTCCACACCGTCGCGGCCCTCGCGGAGCTTCGCGGCACCGACCCCGAGACGCTCGCGGCGCAGCTCGACCGCAACGCCGACGCGGCGTTCGGCCTCGCGTGACCGAGCTCCCGACCCCGAGCAAGGAGCTCGGCCAGCACTTCCTCGTCGACGAGAACATCGTCCGTGTGATCGGCCGGCTCTCGGATCTGAGCACCGGCGATGTCGTGCTCGAGATCGGCCCGGGCCAGGGCGTCCTGACGGCGTTCCTCGCCGAGCACGCCGGTCTCGTCCACGCGGTCGAGCTCGACCGGCGGCTCGAGCCGCATCTCGAGTCGCGGTTCGGCGAGGCGGAGAACGTGCGGCTCCACTTCGCCGACGCCCTCGACCTCGACCCTTCGGCGCTGGACCCGCCGCCGGCGAAGCTCGTCGCGAACCTGCCGTACAACGTCGCGACGCCGATCGTCGTCGAGAGCCTCGAGCGGCTTAAGACCGTGGACTTCTGGTGCGTGATGGTCCAGCGCGAGGTGGCGGACCGGTTCTTCGCCGAGCCGGGAACGAAGGCGTACGGCGCGGTGTCCGTCCTCATCCAGCTCGCGGCGGAGCGGACGGGGTCGCACCCGGTCTCCCGCGAGGTCTTCCGGCCGAGGCCCAACGTCGACTCGATGCTCGTCGCCTTCCGGCGACGCGAGACCGCGCCCCGCGTTCCCTGGCCGGAGCTCAAGCGCGTCGTGGAGGCGTCGTTCGCGCACCGGAGAAAGCGCCTCCCGAACTCGCTCGAGCTGGCCGGGCTCGCCGACCGTGCCACGGCCGAAACGGCACTCGAGGCGATCGGCAAGCCGCCGTCCACGCGCGCCGAGGAGCTGACGCCGTCCGAGTTCGTCGACCTCGCCGAAGCCCTCGTGTGACCGAGCTCCTCGCACCGGCCAAGCTGAACCTCGCCCTCGTCGTCGGGCCGCGGCGGCGCGACGGCATGCACGAGGTCGCGACCGTCCTCCAGCGGATCGGGCTGGCCGACACGCTCTCGCTCGAGCCTGCCCAGGCGCTCCTCGTCGAGGGCTTCCCCGAGGACACGCTTGTCCGCCGCGCCCTCGAGCTCGTCTCGACGCGCGCCGGCGTCGACCCGGCCTGGCGTGTGACGATCGAGAAGCGGATCCCGGTCGCCGCCGGCCTCGGGGGCGGCAGCTCGGACGCCGCGGCCGCACTGCGCCTCGCCAGCGACACGCTCGAGCGCCCGCTGGCCGACGGTGAGCTCCACGCGCTCGCGGCGGAGCTCGGCGCCGACGTCCCGTTCTTCCTGACCCGAGGGCCACAGCTCGGCGAGGCGGACGGGACCCGGCTGAGCCCGCTCGACCTCCCGCAGGACTACTGGATCGTCCTCGTGCTCCCAGCCGGGGAACGAAAGGCCTCGACCGCGGCCGTGTACGAGGCGTTCGACCGGCGGAGCGGGCACGAGGGGTTCGAGCAACGCCGGGACGAGCTCCGGCGCGCAGTCGTCCTCGGCGACCTCGCTGCGCTGCCGGCGAACGACCTCGCGTCCTCGCCGCTCGCGGACGCGCTCCGCGAGCTGGGCGCGTTCCGCGCCGACGTCACCGGCGCCGGCCCGGTGGTCTACGGGCTCTTCGCCGAGGAGTCGGAGGCGGTCACCGCCGCCGCCGCGCTGCAGCGTCGAGGCGACGTCTGGGTGGCGACGACCGGGTGGTAGCGTGGCGGCGGTGATCGAGCAGCCCGTCCTCGAGCACCGTTCGACCCGCGGCGGCCGCTGGCTCCGGCGCAACCGGACCACGTTTGCGGTGGTCATCGCGCTCGTCGAGGCGATCCTCCTCGTCGCAGGCGGGATCAACCGCCCGCTTGCGCTGGTGGTCGCCGTCGCGGTCATCGTCGGCTACCTCTGGCTCGGTCGGCAGTTGCGCCCGCAGGTCGCGCACGACGTCTTCTGGATCGCAGCGGTGTCGCAGGCGCTCGTCGCGCTCGTGCCGCTGCTCCTCGCAGTGCTGACGGCCCTCGCGGTCGTGGCGATCGCGGTGCTGGCCGTGGTCGCGCTCGTCGTCCTCTTCAGCCGCCGATAGACTCATTCCCTGGTCGGCACCAACCTCTTTTGGGGCGTAGCCAAGTGCTGAGGCGTCGCTTGCGATGCCGATTGGAGGCCCGGCGGCTTCGCCGGCGGGCCGTTGTTCGAAGCGTCACCACGCCGCTGGCAGACTTGATCTCGTTGGCCATCGAATCGGTGGGGCGTAGCCAAGTGGTAAGGCAGCGGGTTTTGGTCCCGCGATCCCAGGTTCGAATCCTGGCGCCCCAGCCATTGCGCGAGAGCCCGTGAACGGATCGGAACTGGCAGCCGTCATTCTTGCGGGGGGCCTCGGCACGCGGATGAAGTCGGCGACGCCGAAGCACCTCCATCCGCTGCTCGGCCGCCGCCTCGTCGACTGGGTCGTCGACGCGGCCCGCGGGCTCGACCCGGCGCGCCTCGTCGTGGTCACGTCACCCGACTTCGCCGACGCGTTCGACGGTGTCGACGTGGCCTTGCAGGAAACACCTAACGGGACCGGCGATGCGCTCGCCTCCGCGAAAGACGCGCTCGGCGCGCACACCGGAGAGGTCCTGGTGCTCTCGGGCGACTCGCCGCTCCTACGGCCGGAGACCCTCGCCGACCTGCTCGCGACGCACCTGCAGGCGGAAGCGGCCGCCACCGTCCTCACGTTCCGGAAGGACGATCCCGGGAGCTACGGGCGGATCGTCCGCGGCGACGGCGGCGTCATCCAGGCCATCGTCGAGGCGACCGACGCGTCGCCGGAGCAGCTCGCGATCGACGAGGTCAACTCGTCGATCTACGTCTTTCGCGGGGAGGCGCTGTGGCCCGCGCTCGACCGGCTCGACCCGGCGAACGCCCAGGGCGAGCTCTACCTCACCGACGTCGTGCGGCTGCTGGCCGACGCCGGTGAGCGCGTCGTGGCACACGAGGCGGCCGACCCGAAGGAGCCCGAGGGCGTGAACACCCGCGTCGAGCTCGCCTTGGCGGCCGCGGCGCTGCGCGACCGGATCAACGAGGCGCACATGCTCGCCGGGGTCACGATCGTCGATCCGGGGACGGCCTGGATCGAGCCCACGGTCGAGATCGAGCCGGACGCGGTGATCGGTCCGTTCACGGTTCTGAACGGCCAGACGCGCGTCGGCGAAGGTGCGAGCGTCGGCCCGCACGTGGTGGCCGTGGACGCTGTGATCGGCCCCCGTGCCCTGGTCGGTCCGTTCTGTTACCTTCGCCCCGGCACGGTTCTCGAGGCGGGCTCGAAGGCGGGCACATTCGTGGAGATCAAGAACTCGCGGGTGGGCGAGGGCACGAAGGTGCCCCACCTGTCCTATATCGGCGACGCCGACATCGGCGAGGCGACGAACATCGCCGCGGGCAACATCACCGTCAACTACCCGCACACGCCGGGGGAACCCAAGGGCCGCACGACGATCGGCAAGAACGTCAGGACCGGGGTCCAGAATTCGTTCGTTGCTCCGGTCGAGATTGGCGACGGTGCTTGGGTTGCGGCGGGATCGGTCATCACGAAAGACGTCCCGCCCGGCGCGCTCGCCGTCGCGCGTGCGCGGCAGGAAAACAAGGAGGGGTACGCCACCCGTGGAGCCGAGGGAACCGAAGGAGTCGCCGGTGACGACGACTGAGCTCGCCCCGCTGCCCGGCCTCGAGGCGCCCGCGACGCAGGCGACCCCCAAGCCGCAGAACTGGCTCGAGCGCGGGCCGTCCAAGCGGCTGATGCTCGTGTCGGGCCGGTCCCATCCGGACCTCGCCGAGGACATCGCCGGCAAGCTCGGCGTCAACCTCAGCCCGGTCGAGCTGAAGACGTTCGCGAACGGCGAGGTCTACTGCCGGTACGAGGAGTCGGTGCGCGGGGCCGACCTCTTCATCGTCCAGTCGTGCGCCGGCGTCGGGAAGGTCAACGCGTACCTCTGGGAGCTCCTGGAGATGATCAACGCGGCGAAGCTCGCGTCCGTGAAGCGGGTCACCGCGGTGATGCCCTGGTTCCCGTACTCGCGGCAGGACAAGAAGTCGGCTCCGCGCGAGCCGATCACGGCGAAGCTCCTCGCGGACGCGCTCGAACGGGCTGCCGGGGTCGACCGCGTGCTCACGATGGACCTGCACACGGGTCAGATCCAGGGCTTCTTCACGATCCCCGTCGACCACATGACGGCGCTGCCGCTCTTCGCGCAGTACTTCCGTGACAAGGGGCTCTCGGGCGACAAGGTCGTCTCGGTCTCGCCGGACGCCGGCCGCGCCAAGCTCGCGCGCCGATTCGGCCAGATGCTCGAGGCCGACCTGGCGATCATGAACAAGACCCGGCCGGCCCACGACCAGGCGTCGATCACCGAGGTCATCGGCGACGTCCGCGGGAAGATCGCGCTGATGGGCGACGACATGATCCTCACCGGCGGCACGCTCCTTGCCGGCGCGAAGGCGCTGCGGGAGAACGGCGCGAAGGAGGTCTACGTCTTCGCGACCCACGGGCACTTCGTCGGCGATGCGCTCGAGAAGCTCACCGACGCCGACGTCACCGAGATCGTCGTGACGGACACGGTGCCGCTCAGCCCTCTCGAGCGGCCGGCCAAGCTGACGGTGCTCCCGGTGTCGGGCCTGCTCGCCGACACGATCATGAACGTCTTCGCCGACGAGTCCGTCTCGGCAGTCTTCCAGGGCGCGAATCAGCTCTTCTAGGTCCCGGCTGCTCTCGGGCGGGGCCGTCGCTGCGCTCTGCGGGTTCCTGCTGTACCGGATCGCGCCCGACGTCGTCGGCAAGCCGCTGTACGAGGACGAAGCGGTCGCAGGGCTGATCTCGGTTCGCCCGGTCGGCGAGCTGCTCGACACCGTGATGCTCGACCGGGGAGGCGCGCCGTTGCACTTCCTCCTCGCGCACGGCGTCTTCCGCTTCGAGGCGAGCGCCGACGCGCTGCGGTGGCTGTCAGTCGTCTGCGCCGTGGCGGCCGTGCCGCTCTGCTTCGACCTCGGGCGGCGGCTGGGCGGGACGGCTGCCGGGCTCGTCACGGCCGCTGTGGCCGCCTCGTCGACCGCGCTCGCCGTCTACGGGAGCTTCGGGCGGATGTACGCCCTGTTCGTGTTCGTCGCGGCCCTGGCGGCCGACCTCTTCGTGCGGGCGGTGCAGGCGCGCAGCGCCGGCGCGATCGCCGCTGCAGCCGCGGCGGCCTGGCTCCTGCCGGCGGTGCATCCCTACGGCGCGATCCCGGCGCTCGTCGAGCTGGTGATCGCGGCCGTCCTGTGGCGCAGGCGGGCGTGGCCGTTCGGTGTCGCCGCGGTCGCGGCCCTGCCGTTCCTGCTCGCCGATCTGCGCCTCGCGGGCCGGTCCGACGTGGGGGAGGGCGGGCGCGCCCTCGCCACGCCGGCAGACGCTTGGGACGAGCTCGTCGCCGCGGTCTCCGCTTTCGGCGGCGGCGACGGGATCCTCCTGGTCGTGCTCGCGGCACTGGCGGTAGCCGGCCTCGTCGCGCTCTTCCGGAAAGAGCCGGCCGTCGCCGTGTTGGCGGTCTCGTTCTGCGCCCTGCCGCTCCTCTTCGTGGTGATCCCGGCCGGGTCGCAGCCCGACCTCTCGCCGCGGCACCTGTTCTTCGGCCTGCCGCTCTGGGCCGCGGCGATCGGCGTCGGCGCGACCTCGGTCCCTGCGCAGCTGCGGCCCGCCGCCGCCGCGGTGGTCGTCCTGCTCGCCCTTCTCGCGCCGCCGAGCGCGCTTCGCGACCCGCGGGAGCTCGGCCTCCTGCCGACCGAGACCGCTGAGCTGATACGCGCGGGCGAGGAGGACCTGCTCGTCCCGTACGCGACCCCGTTCCTCGCGGAGCTCGAGGGTGTGCACGGCGCACTCGCCCTTCCGCAGGGGCCGGGCAAGGAGATCGTCGAGACGCTGAAGCACGCCGAGGAGCCGATCGGCGCCGTCCATGTCGCGCTTCCGCGCGAGGAGTGGGCGGTCGAGACGGTCCGAGGGCCGTTCACGCGGGATGAGGCTGTGCTCGCGGCGGCGCAGACCGTCGCAACCGCGCCGCATCCGCCCGCCCTCGACTGGTGGTACGAGCTCGTCGCGCGAGGGCTGCGCGACGCGGTCTCCCGCTACACTGCCGCGCCGTGGCAGGAGAACGAGTCAGGCTGGAAGTCGCCGAGCGCGAGTCGCGTGGCTCGGCGGAATCGCGGCGGCTGCGCAGGCAGGGGCTCATCCCCGGCGTCCTCTACGGGCGCGGGAAGACGCCCCATGCGATCTGCGTGCCCGAGCGCGAGCTTCGGCGCGTCCTGACCGGCCCGTCGGGCCTGCACGCGATCCTCGACGTCGTGCTCGAGGGCCAGAAGACGACGCACGCGTCGATCCTCAAGGACTACCAGCAGGACGTGATCACGGGCCGCATCGCTCACATCGACCTCCAGGAGGTCCGCCTCGACCAGCCGATCCACGCGCAGGTCGTGATCGAGCTCGTCGGCGAGTCCCAGGGGACGAAGGAGGGCGGCGTGCTCTCGCAGGTCACCCGCGAGATCAACGTCGAGGCGCTGCCGCTCGAGATCCCCGACCGGATCGAGGTCGACGTGACGGCGATGAACATCGGCGACACGCTCCGCCTCGCCGACGTCGCCAAGCAGGACGGCGTGACGTTCCTCGACGATCCCGAGGAGACCGTCCTCGCCACGGTGACCGTGCCGACGCAGATCGTCGAGCCCGAGCCCGAGGAAGAGGAGCTCGAGGAGGGCGAGGAGCTCGCCGAGGGCGAGGAAGCGCCCGAGGGCGCTGCCGAGGGCGAGGAGCCGGCCGAGGGCGAGGGCGAGGCTCCGCCCGAAGAATCCGCCGAGGGCTAGATGCGTCTGCTTCGTCGGGGCGAGCGCGCCTCGACGCTCGACCTCCTCGTCGCCGGCCTCGGGAACCCGGGGCGCGAGTACGCACGCACGCGGCACAACGTCGGCTGGCTCGTCCTCGACGAGCTGGCGCGCCGGCGGGACGCCTCGTTCCGCGGGAAGTTCTCCGGCCAGCTCTCGGAGCTGCGCCTCGAGGAGCTGAAGCTCGCGCTGCTGAAGCCGGAGACGTACATGAACGAGTCGGGCCGGTCGATCGGCGCCGCCCGCAAGTTCTTCAAGGTCGATCCCGCCGACCTGCTCGTCGTCCACGACGACGTCGATCTCGAGCCGGGTCGCCTGCAAGCGAGGCTGGGCGGCGGGCTTGCCGGTCACAACGGGCTGCGGTCGATCGCACAGGCGCTCGGGACCAACGACTTCCTCCGCCTGCGCATCGGCGTCGGGCGGCCCGGGCGCGGTGACCGGCGCAGCGTCGCCGACTACGTCCTCGACGACTTCGAGCCGGAGATCGATGTCGAGGAGCTGATCGGGCGATCGGCGGATGCGGTCGAGACGATGGCCCTGGACGGCCTCGAGGAGGCGCAGCGCCGGTACAACTAGGGCGTGGGCGACCGCGTCTTTGTCTCAGTTGGTGACGGCGCGGGCCCGCGCCGGCGGGGGCTGGGCGACACGCCGAGCCCGCGCAAGGGACGCACCTGGTGGGAGGTCATGCACCCCGAGGGGTCGCAGGGAACCTGGCGCGACCTGCCCGAGCTCCTCGGCGACTCGCTCAGGCTGGTCTGGGAGTCCGGACGGAACATCTTCCTCTTCACGGCGGTGCTCCAGGTGCTGTCCGCCGTCGGCGTCGCCGTCCAGCTGTTCGTCGCCAAAGAGGTGTTCGACGCCGTGCTCGGCGCGGGCGGCGAGCTCGAGTTCGGCGACCTGGCGCCGTGGCTCGTCGCACTGGTGGCGATGACCGTCGCCCTCGACCTGGCCCAGGCGCTCCAGTCGGAGCAGAGCCGCGTCCTCGGCGAGCTCGTCGGCCGACGGGCGATCGACCGGGTCATCGACGTCTCGACCCGGATCGACCTGCTCGCGTTCGAGTCCCCGGACTTCTACGACCGGCTTCAGCGCGCGCGGGCGCAGGGGCAGTTCCGTGCGATGCAGACGGTCAACGGCCTGCTCGGGATCGTCGGGGCGCTCGTCGGATCGGTCGGCCTCGTCCTCGCCCTCGCGGCGCTGCAGCCCCTGCTCCTGCCGTTCGTCCTCATCGGCTACGTCCCGCTGTGGATCGTGGCGTCCCTGAACACGCGTGACCTGTACCACTTCAGCCGCGGGATGACGCCGGGCGACCGGCAGCGGAACTACCTCCAGAACGTGCTCATGGGGCGGAACGCGGCGAAGGAGGTACGGGCGTTCAACCTCGCGAGCTTCCTGCGGCAGCGGTACGACCGGCTGTACGACGAGCGGATCGACGAGCTTCGGAAGCTGGCGCGGCGGCGCACGGGCCGGTCGCTGCTCGGCTCGCTCACCTCGTCCGGAGTGACCGTCGCGACGATCGGGATGCTCTCGTGGCTCTACGTCAGCGACCGGATGAGCCTTGCGGCCGCCGGCGCGTCGATCTTCGGTCTCTACCAGCTCGCGAACCGGCTGCAGGCGCTGCACTTCAGCGCGACGTCGCTCTACGAGGCGACGCTCTTCATCCGGGACTACTCGTCGTTCCTGACGCTCGAGCCGGCGGTCGAGGCTGCGGAGGGCACGCTGTCGGCGCCCGCGAGCTTCGAGCGGCTGGTGGTCGACGACGTGACCTTCACGTACCCGGAGTCGGACCGGCCCGCGGTGGACAGGGTCTCGCTGGAGATCCGGCGGGGCGAGGTTGTCGCGCTCGTCGGCGAGAACGGGTCGGGCAAGACGACGCTCGCGAAGATGCTCGCCGGCCTCTACCGGCCCGAGACGGGCTCGATCCGTTGGGACGACCTCGACGTCTCGCAGGTCGACCCGGACGAGCTGCGGCGCGCGGTCGCCGTGATCTTCCAGGACTTCGAGCGGTATCTCCTGCCGGCGCGGGAGAATGTCGGGCTCGGGCGCAAGGAGCGAATCGACGAGCTGGAGTCGATCATCGCGGCGGCGACCCGCGCGGATGCGCACGAGTTCCTGGCCGGGCTGCCCGAGGGGTACGAGACGATGCTCGGGCGGGAGTTCTCGGGCGGCTTCGACCTCTCGATCGGGCAGTGGCAGCGGGTCGCACTCGCCCGCGCGTTCTTCCGCGACGCGCCGTTCGTGATCCTGGACGAGCCGACGGCGTCGCTGGACGCGCGGGCCGAGAGCAATCTCTTCGAGCGGATGCGCGAGCTCCTGTACGGGCGCTCGGTGGTGCTGATCTCGCACCGCTTCTCGAGCGTGCGGTCCGCCGACCGGATCTACGTCATGCACGAGGGGCGCGTCGTCGAGGAGGGATCGCACGACGAGCTGATGGAGACCGACGGGCTCTACGCGGAGCTGTTCACGCTGCAGGCGCGGATGTACGTCGAGCAGCCCGGGCGGGACGTGGCGCCTGAGGAGCCGCCGGACGACGAGCCCGTCGAGCGGGTCTTCTTCGGCACGCCCTGACCCACTCTCGGCACGGGCTCGTCACGCTTCGGCGCGGAGTTCGCGGCTAGCCTCGCCCCGTCTCCCCTTTGGGTGGGCGGGGGATAGGGATGGGTCCGACCCCGCGCTCCAGCCGAAGCGCGTACCGCAGCTCGAGCGGGTGCGGCGGGAACTGCGAGCGGCTTCGCCCGCCGTCGTCGCGCCACCCGCGAGCCTCGTAGAAGCGCCGGGCCCGCGCGTTCCTCTCGAGCACCCAGAGCTGCGCGAGGTCGCCTTCGCGGCGCAGCAGCTCGACCGCCTCGTCGTGGAGCGCGCCGCCCGTGCCGCGGCCCCACTCCGCCGGGAGCACGAAGAGGTTCCGCAGCCACCCGGGCGAGAGGGTCGCGAACCCGACGGCCGCGCCGTCCCGCTCGGCGACCAGCGCGTCGACGTCCCCGTCACGCAGCGACGACGACCAATGCGCCCGCATCTCCTCCTCGGGGAAGCGATAGCGCTCGGGCGGAAAGACCTCGACGTAGGCGGTCATCGCGCTCTCGCGGTGGATCGCGAACAGCGCCTCCACGTCGTCCGGCCGGCCGGCCCTGATCCGGAGGTCGCCCATTGCCCGCATTGTCGCCGCGCGTACGATGGACACCCCGGAACCTGACCGTTCCGGCGTTCGTCGTGGACCGTCCGGTGCTACACGTCGTCGCGCAGGAGCTCGCCGACAGCGAGCGCCTCGTGGCGTTCGCCGACGAGCTGGTCGAGACCCACAAGGGCCTGGCCGTCGAGGCGTCCGACCGCCAGGGGCCGCGTGCGCGCGTCTCGGAGCCGGCGCTACCGCTGCTCCTCGCCGCCCTGCACCTTCGGCTCGAGCGGGGGCTCGTCGTGGTCCTCCCGGAGGACTCAGACGCGCGCGATGCGGCCGAGGCGGCCGCCTGGTTCCTCGGGGACGAGCGTGTCGCGCTGCTGCCGAGCCGCGGCGTGCGCTGGGGGTCGGGCCTCGAGCCCGCGCCGCACCTCGTGGGCGAGCGGGCGCGGGCGCTGGCCGTCTTTGCCGCCGGCGGGCTCGTCGCGGCCTCCGCCGCGGCGATCGCGGAGGGCCTGCCGCCGCCGGACGACCGTCCGGCACCGATCCGCCTCCCCGACGACGCGGACGAGGAGCTGGTCGAGAACCTTGCGCTGATCGGCTACGAGCGGGTCGAGCGGGCGGAGGAGCGCGGCCAGTTCGCCGTCCGCGGCGGGATCGTCGACGTCTTCCCGACGACCGGCCGCGAGCCGCTCCGGATCGAGCTCTTCGGCGACGAGGTCGAGTCGATCCGGGCGTACTCGCCGTTCACCCAGCGAACGCTGCACCCGGTCGAGGAAGCGGTGATCTACCCCGCGGTCGAGCGGCGGGCCGACCTTACGGAGCCGACGCTTCCGGACGACGAAGAGGCGTCCGCCGTTCCCGACGACCTCGTGCCGCCACTGAGCCGGCCGCCCGACCTCGTGTGGCAGCCGGACGCGGTGCGGGAGGTCTGGGCTGAGGAGGAGCTGCCTCCGCAGCCGCTCGACGGCGCCGCCGAGCTCGATCCGTTCCCGACCGGCCAGCCGATCTCGTTCGAGGCGCAGCGGCCCGCGATCGCGGCACGCGGGCTCGCGGAGGCCGAGCAGGAGCTGGCGTCGCTCGTCCGCGGCGGCCTCCGCACGATCGTCGCGTTCGCGCACCGCGGTGAGGCGCTGCGAAACCAGAACATGCTCCGCCGCGTCGATGCGCGCCTGCTCGAGCCGGGCGACGAGCTGCCCGGCGAGTCGGAGCTCCTCTACGCCGTCTCGCCGGCGCGCCGCGGCTTCGTCTGGCGGGACCTCGGCCTCGCGCTTCTGCCGGATACCCAGGTCTTCCGGCGCAAGCCGCGCCGCGCGGAGCACCGCGTCGGCCGCGCGCTGCAGTCGTTCGCCGACCTCCGCACCGGGGATCACGTCGTCCACGAGGACCACGGCGTCGGGAAGCTGCTCGGGTTCGAGACCAAGGAGGTCGCCGGGGTCACACGCGACTACCTGCTGCTCGCCTTCCGCGGCGACGACCGCCTCTACGTCCCGCACGAGCAGCTCGGCAAGGTCTCGCGGTACATCGGCGCCAACGGCGGCGCGCCGGCGCTGTCGAAGCTGGGCGGCAAGGCGTGGCAGCTGCTCAAGAGCCGCGCCCGCGAAGGGATCCGCGAGCTGGCGGGCGAGCTTCTCCGGCTGTACGCCCAGCGCCAGCAGGCGCCCGGCGTCGCGTACGACCTCGACCACGAGTACCTCGACCAGCTCGAGGCGAGCTTCCCCTACCAGGAGACCGACGACCAGCGCGCGGCGATCGAGTCGGTCAAGGAGGACCTCGAGGAGCCGAAGCCGATGGACCGGCTCGTCTGCGGCGACGTCGGGTTCGGGAAGACCGAGGTCGCCCTGCGTGCAGCCTTCGCCGTCGCGCTCAACGGGAGGCAGACGCTGATGCTCGTCCCGACCACCGTGCTCGCCCAGCAGCACTGGAACACCTTCCGCGAGCGCTACCGCGACTTCCCGCTCACCGTCGAGATGGTCTCGCGCTTCCGCAGCCCGAAGGACACGAAGCAGGTGCTCGCCGACTTCGCCGCCGGGAAGGTCGACGTGCTGATCGGCACCCACCGCGTGCTCTCCAGAGACGTGATCCCGAAGGACCTGGGGCTCGTGATCGTGGACGAGGAGCAGCGGTTCGGCGTCGCGCAGAAGGAGCTCCTGCGGCAGCTCCGCCTCGAGGTCGACGTCCTCGCGCTCACCGCGACCCCGATCCCGCGCACCCTGCACATGTCGCTTTCGGGCCTCCGCGACATCTCGATCATCGAGACGCCGCCCGAGGGGCGCAGACCGATCCGGACCCACGTCGGCGAGTTCGACGAGGACCTCGTCAAGCAGTCCCTCGAGCGCGAGGTTGCGCGCGAGGGCCAGGCGTTCTTCCTCCACAACCGCGTGGAGACGATCGAGGAGCGGGCCGCGTGGCTCGGCGCGCTCGTCCCGGACCTGCGCATCACGGTCGCGCACGGCCAGATGCGCGAGAAGGAGCTGGAGGACAAGATGCTCTCGTTCCTGCGCGGCGACGCGGACGTCCTGGTCTCGACCACGATCATCGAGTCCGGGCTCGACATCCCCCAGGCGAATACGCTGATCGTCGAGCGGGCGGACGCGCTCGGCCTCGCCCAGCTGTACCAGATCCGCGGGCGGGTCGGCCGCTCCGACCAGCTCGCCCACGCGTACCTCTTCTATCCCGACGCCTCGGAGCTGACCCCCGAGGCGCGCGCCCGGCTCGCGACCCTCGCCGACCACACCGAGCTCGGTGCCGGCTTCGCGATTGCCATGCGCGACCTCGAGATCCGCGGTGCCGGCGACCTCCTCGGCGCCGAGCAGTCCGGCCACGTCGCGGCGCTCGGCTTCGAGCTCTACGTCGAGCTGCTCGGCGAGGCGGTCGCGGAGCTCTCCGGCGAGCGGCGCCCGACGGCGCGGCCCGTGCGCGTCGACGCCCGCGTCGACGCCTACGTCCCGAAGACGTACGTGGACTCGGAGGCGATGCGGATCGACCTGCACCGACGGCTCGCCCTGGCGGAGACCGAGGACGAGCTACGCGAGCTCGAGGCGGCGACGATCGACCGTTTCGGGCCCCTGCCGGACCCCGTCGAGAACCTGTTCTCCATCCAGGAGGTCCGGATCAAGGTCGCGCGGCTCGGTGCCGACTACCTGGTCTTCCGAGGGGGCCGCGCGACCGTCGGGCCTCTCGTCCTCGGCTCCGGCGAGCTCCGTGAGCTCCGCAACCGAGTGGATACCGCGATCTACACGACAGCAAAAAGTGAAGTCTCGTTAAGAGACGATGTTTTTGCCGGGGCAGTGCGTTTAGTCGATGCTATCCTCGAAACGCGTCGCGCGGCATAAGCGGCGCTTTTCCATGAGACGGGTCTTCTCGACAGCACTCCTCGCGCTTGCCCTCGCCGTGCTCGCGGTGGCCTGTGGCAGCGACAGCGACTCCGGCGCGGTGCCGGCGAACTCGGTCGCCGTCGTCGGCGACCAGTCGATCCCGAAGTCCGAGTTCGACGACCTGATCACGTACGCGAAGCGCAGCTACGAGGTGCAGAAGCGGCCGTTCCCGAAGGTCGGCACGCCCGAGTACGTCCAGCTCCGCGACCAGGCGATGCGCTTCCTCGTGCAGCGCACCCAGTTCGAGGTCAAGGCGGACGACCTGGACGTCAACGTCTCCGACGATGCGGTCGACAAGCGGATCGACCAGTACATCAAGGAGCGCCACCAGGGCGACAAGAAGAAGTTCGACCAGGAGCTCGAGAGCCAGGGCCTCAGCCCCGAGCAGGCGCGCGACATCATCCGCGCCAACCTCGTCCAGGAGGCGATCTTCAACAAGGTCACGACCGAAGTGAAGGTGTCGGACAGCGAGGTCAAGCAGTACTACGACAAGAACAAGGCGCAGTACGGCACGCCTGAGACGCGCTCCGTCCGCCACGTCCTCGTCAAGCAGAAGGCCGTCGCCGACCGGCTCTACAACGAGCTCAAGGCCGGCGGTGACTGGGGCAAGATCGCGAAGCAGTACTCGCAGGACCCGGCCTCGAAGAACCAGGGCGGGAAGATGACCGCGACGAAGGGCCAGCTCGTCCCCGAGTTCGAGCAGACGGCCTTCTCGATCGGCGACAACGGCATCTCCAAGCCCGTCAAGACGCAGTACGGCTGGCACATCATCCAGGCCCTCGGCCCGGTGAAGGAGAGCAAGTCGACGCCGTACGAGCAGGTCAAGGAAGCGATCCGGCAGCAGCTCCTCCAGGAGAAGCGCAACAAGGAGATGGAGACCTGGGTCGCCGACATGCGCAAGGACCTGGAAGGCGAGACGACGTACCAGGTCGGCTACAAGCCGAAGGGCGACGACCCAGCCGCCACTGGCTGAGCCGGAACCTCTCGCCGAAGCTCTTCTCGATCTCCAGCGCCTGACCGAGCGCCTCCGGCGCGAGTGCCCCTGGGACCGCGAACAGACCGCTCGCACGATCGTCCCGCACACCGTCGAGGAGGCCTACGAGGTCGCCGACGCGGCCGTGGCCGGCGACGACGCGAAGCTCGAGGACGAGCTCGGCGATCTCCTCTTCCAGACCTACTTCCTCGCGCTGCTGCTCGAGGAGCGCCGGGCCGGCTCGCTCGAGTCCGTCGCGCGCAACGTCCACGAGAAGCTCGTTCGCCGCCATCCGCACGTCTTCGGCGAGGTGGACGCCGACACGCCGGGCCGGGTCCGCTCGAACTGGGAGCGCATCAAGGCGGAGCAGGAGGGACGAGAAGGGATCTTCCACCACGTCCCGGAGACGCTGCCCGCGCTGCTCTACGCCCGGAAGCTGCAGCGCCGGGCGGCTGCGATCGACTTCGAGTACCCGGACATCGCCGGCGCGCTGGCCGATCTCGACGACGAGGTGCGCGAGCTCCGCGAGGCGCTCGCGGCCGCCGGTGAGCCGTCCCCGGAGGCCGAGCCGGATCCCCACGTCTTCGAGGAGATGGGCGACGTGCTCTTCGCGGCCGTCAACACGGCGCGCAAGCTGAACGTCGACCCCGAGCTCGCCCTGCGCGCGATGGCGCGCCGGTTCTCCGACCGGGTCGAGCGCGCGGCGGCGCTGTCCGAAGCCGACGGGAAGGACTTCTCGACGCTCACGCTCGACGAGAAAGACCGATACTTCGACGCCGCGAAGGAGCACTTCCGATGAGCACACCGATCGCCGACGTCCGAGCCCGCATGATCCTCGACTCCCGGGGCAACCCGACCGTGGAGGTCGAGGTCGTGCTCGAGTCGGGCGCCGTCGGACGGGCCGCAGTGCCGTCGGGCGCCTCGACCGGCAAGTTCGAGGCCGTCGAGCTCAGGGACGGCGACCAGGGCGCCTGGCTCGGCAAGGGCGTCTCCAAGGCGATCGAGAACGTGGTGAATGAGATCGCGCCGGCCGTCCGCGGCATGGATCCCGAGGACCAGGCGGGGGTCGACTCCGCGATCGTCATGCTCGACGGCACCGACAACAAGGGCCGGCTCGGCGCGAACGCGATCCTCGGCGTGTCGCTCGCGGTCGCGAAGGCCGCCGCCGCCGAGGCGCGCACGCCGCTGTACCGCTGGATCGGCGGCGCGGACGCGCACGTCCTGCCGGTTCCGATGCTGAACGTCGTCAACGGCGGCGCCCACGCGAACAACGCGCTCGACGTCCAGGAGTTCATGCTCGTGCCTGCGGGCTGCGAGAGCTTCAGCGAAGCGCTCCGCGTCGGCGTCGAGGTCTTCCACCACCTGAAGAAGCTGCTCGACGAGCGCGGGATGAGCACGGCCGTCGGCGACGAGGGCGGCTTCGCGCCCGACCTCCCGTCCACGGCGGCCGCGGTCGAGACGGTGCTCGAGGCGGCCGAGCGCGCCGGGCACCGGGAGCGCGTCGGGATCGCGCTCGACGTCGCGGCGACGGAGCTCTTCGCGGACGGCGCCTACCGCTTCGAAGGCGAGGGCCAGAGGCGCGACACGGCCGGGATGATCGAGCTGTACCGGTCGCTGGCCGAGGGCTATCCGCTGCTCTCGGTCGAGGACCCGCTCTCCGAGGAGGAGTGGGAGGCGTGGGCGAGGCTCACGAGCGAGCTCGGCGAGCACCTGCAGGTCGTCGGAGACGACCTCTTCGTGACGAACACCGAGCGGCTGCAGCGCGGGATCGAGGGCGGCGTCGCGAACGCGATCCTCGTCAAGGTGAACCAGATCGGGACGCTCACCGAGACGCTGGAGACGATCGCCCTCGCGCGGTCGGCAGGCTTTGCGTCCGTGATCTCGCACCGATCCGGCGAGACCGAGGACACGACGATCGCCGACCTCGCCGTTGCGACGAACGCGGGGCAGATCAAGACTGGCGCGCCTTCCCGGACCGACCGCACGGCGAAGTACAACCAGCTGCTCCGCATCGAAGAGGAGCTGGGAGCCGACGCCGAATACCCGGGTTGGAATGCGTTCCCTCGTCGTCCTTAGCCTCTTCGCCGCCCTCACGCTCGCCGGCTGCGGCGACGACGACACGACGACGGTCACCGTCCGCGAGACGGTCACCGAGACCGCCACCTCCTCGGTCCCGTCCGAGGCCCCGGCGGTCGTCGCGCTCTACTTCCTGCAGGACGGCAAGGTCTGGCCGGAGGCCCGCGGGATCACCACGGACCAGGCGATCGCGACGAACACGATCCACCAGCTGTTCGAAGGAACCGAGAGCGGCCTGGCGACGGCGATCCCGCCGGAGACGCGGCTCCGCGGCCTGACCGTTGACGGCGGCGTTGCCTCGATCCAGCTCGACCCCGTGCTGACCGACCGGAAGGCGATGGCGCAGATCGCCTACACGCTCATGCAGTTCCCGACCGTCAGGCGCGTGTCGTTCAACGGCGGCCGTCCGCTCGGCGCCGGCGCGTTCGAGGCGCAGACGCCGGCGATCCTCGTCCAGACGCCGTTGAGCGGCGAGGAGGTCGAGTCCGGCTTCGAGGCCTCCGGCACGGCGAACACCTTCGAGGCGACCTTCCAGTACGAGCTGCGGAACTCGGAGAACCAGATCCTGCAGAAGGACTTCGTGACCGCCACCTCGGGGTCCGGCACGCGCGGCACCTTCAGCTTCGCCGTCACGTACGACCTCGACGGCCCGCAGGAGGGCAGCCTCGTCGTCTTCGAGATCTCGGCGGCCGACGGCTCTCGGACGAACGAGCGGACGATCCCGCTCCAGCTACGCTGAGCCCGTGGCGTCCGCGGTTCCCCGCCGGACAAAGATCGTGGCCACGCTCGGGCCGGCGTGCGCCACCGAGGAGCGCATTCTCGAGCTGGCGCGCTCGGGGATGAACGGCGCGCGCCTGAACTTCTCTCATGGGACACAGGAGCAGCACGCCGAGTACGCACGCATGGTGCGGGCGGCGCAGAAGGAGCTCGGCGAGCCGATCGCGCTGATCGCCGATCTCCAGGGGCCGAAGCTTCGCATCGGCGACCTCGACGCGCCGATCCAGCTCGAGGAAGGCGAGGAGATCGTCGTCACCGGCGGCGAGGACGGACGCCACGACGGCGAGCTTCCGGTCCTCCCTGCGGTGATCGGTCAGGTGCTCGAGCCCGGTCACGACGTCCTGATCGACGACGGGCTCGTCCGGCTCCGCGTCGAGGCGGTCGCCGCGGGCCGCGCCCGCTGCGAGGTCGTCGTGGGCGGCGTCGTCTCGTCCCACAAGGGCGTGAACGTCCCCGGCGTCCCGGTGCCGATCCCGGCGCTGACCCGGAAGGACGCCGACGACCTCGAGTTCGCCCTCGACCTCGGCGTCGACTTCGTGGCCCTGTCGTTCGTCCGCTCGGCCGCCGACGTCCGGGACCTGAAGGAGCTCATCTCGCAGGCCGAATCGCACGCGCACGTGATCGCCAAGATCGAGAAGGCGGAGGCCGTCGACGCGCTCCCGGCGATCCTCGAGGAGTCCGACGCGATCATGGTTGCCCGCGGCGACCTGGGCGTCGAGATCGGTGTCGAGGTCGTGCCGCTGCTCCAGAAGCGGATCATCCTGGCCTCGCTCGAGCGCGGGAAGCCCGTGATCACGGCGACGCAGATGCTGGAGTCGATGGTCAACCAGCCCGAGCCGACGAGGGCGGAGGCGAGCGACGTCGCGAACGCGATCCTCGACGGGACCTCGGCCGTGATGCTCTCGGAGGAGACGGCGATCGGGCGCTACCCGCTCGAGGCCGTCCGGACGATGCAGCGGATCGCGAAGACGATCGAGCCGAGCATCGAGTACCGTCACCAGTTCCCGCAGCCGGGCGACGAGCCCACGGTCGGGCAGGCGATGTCGAACGCTGCCTGCGACCTGGCGGAGACGCTGGGCGCCAAGGCGATCCTGGTCCCGACGTTCACCGGCCGGACCGCCTCGGTCGTGGCCCGGCTCCGGCCGCGCCGCCCGATCATCGGGCTCTCGCACCACGACCACGCGCTGCAGCACATGGCGCTCGAGTGGGGGGTGACGCCGATGCGGATGGCCGAGGCCGCCGACGTGGAGGAGCTCTGGAGCCGCTCGATCGAGGTCGGCCGCGCGACGGGCTTCCTCGACGAGGGCGACCTGGTGGTGCTCACGGCGGGGACGGCGGTCAACCTGCCAGGCTCGACCGACGTCATCAAGCTCAGCTACGCGTAGGAGGAGCGCGCTCCACGCCGAACCGACGGGCCATGTCCCGGTCCCGCCCGAAGCGGCGCCCGCGCCGCCGCATCCCGCTGACCCGCTGGCTCGCCGTCGCGACGATCCTCGTCGTGGGGCTGCTCTACTACCGCCCGCTGAAGAGCTACGTCGAGACGAAGGCGTCGCTCGAGGATCGCGCCGCCGAGGTGCGGGAGCTGCGCGCTGAGCGGGACGAGCTGGCGCGCAAGGTCGCCGAGTCCGACACGCCCGAGGCCCTTGCCCGCCGGGCGCGCCGGCTCGGCCTCGTCAAGCCCGGTGAGCGCCTGTTCATCGTCAAGGGGATCGACGAGTGGAAGGCGCGCCAGACGGCGGAAACTAGGATCGGAGGCGGTGGATGACCGGGCGGTCGTGGAGCGGCAGCTGGGCCGGGAGCCGCGCGCCTTCGTGCGCGTCGCCGTCCGCTGCCCGTTCGGCGCACCGGCGGTAACGCTCCAGGCGCCGTACGACAGCGCCGGCGACCCCTTCCCGACGACCTTCTACCTCACCTGCCGCTACCTCGTCGCCGCGGTCGCGCGGCTCGAGGCGGCGGGTGGGATCGAGCGCTGGAGCGAGCTGGCGGAGACGGACGAGGAGCTCTCGGCGAGCCTCGCGGCGGCCACGGAGGACCAGCGGACGCTGCGCCACGAGCTCGCGGGCGACACGGTGGGCAAGGAGAACGGCGCGTCCCTCGACCTCGGTATCGGCGGCACCGCGCGGCCCGAGCGGCTCAAGTGCCTCCACGCGCACGTCGCGTTCGCGCTGGCGCGGCCGGGCTACGAGCTGGGCGAGCGCATCCGTGCCGAGGTCGAGCCCGCGTGGCCGGAGCGATGCTGCACTCTCGACGGCACCGGGTAAGGGACGGGTCTGTGGCGACGAATGTCGAGACGGCGCGCCAGCAGTGGGCCGAGGGCAGCCGGCGCCTGTCGGCGTCCTCGTCCGACCCGGACGCCTACGAGACCCTCATCGCCCAGGTCGACGCCGTGACCGAGGCGCTGCGCCGCCGGATCGGCGAGCACTTCACCCTGGCCGAGCTCGCCGACGTCTACGGCGGCGACGACGGCTGGGTCTACGAGGCGGTCGGCGAGCGGGCGGCGAGGCCGGGCTGGACGAGCAAGCTCTCCGTGGCCCAGGACGCGGCGTTCCACCTCTATGCACGCGGCGCGACCGACTACGCGCCGTGAGGGCCGGCCCGTCGATCCGCAGGCGGCGCCGGCGCGGCGGCACGGTCCTGCGCTGGCTGGCCCGCATCGCGGTCGTCGTGATCGTGTTCGGGCTCGGCGTTGCCTTCGGGCAGGCGCTCGAGGACCGGCCGGAGCCCTCGCGCCCGATCACGAGCATCGCGACGATCCAGCCGTGGACGCAGACGGACCGCGTCGAGACGCGGACCGTCACGGTCACGCCCTGAGCCCTCGTGGGGAGGGCTTGGCGAAACAGCGGCTGAGCCGCCGGGCCGCGCTGCTCGCCCCGAGGACGGCGTCCTCAGTCGCGCCCGTATCTGACTGATACGGGCGCTCCCTGCGTCCTTGCCTCGGAACGAGCATCGCACCCCGGTGACGAGCGCCGTTCCGCCAAGCCCTCCCGGCAAAGAAAAGGAAGGTTTGCTTAGATTCCGCCGTGGCCGAAGTGGGGGGAAGAGCGCGGCGCCAACCGCCGGGAAACGGCTCGACCGAGTGGCTGACGCTCGGCCAGGCCGCGAAGTACCTCGGTGTCGCCCAGAGCACGATCCGGAAGTGGTCGGACCAGGGACGGCTGCCCGCCTTCTACACGCCGGGCGGTCATCGCCGCTACCGGCGCCGTGACCTCGACGCGTTCGTGGCCGGCTCGGGCGGAGGAGCGGGCGGCGGGGTCCGCGGGACGCCGCTCGTCCTGATCGTCGACGACGACGCGCGGATCCGCGAGTTCGTCCGCGTCAACCTCGAGATGGACGGCTACGTCGTCCGCGAGGCGAGCAACGCGGACGAGGGGCTCGCCGCCCTCGAGGAGGAGCCCCCGGACCTGATCCTCCTCGACGTGATGATGCCGGGGGTCGACGGCTGGGAGATGCTTCGCCTCGTCCAGGAGCGGCACGGCGTCGGCGAGATCCCCGTGATCATGTTCAGCGGCCAGGTCGAGAGCTCGGACGACGACGCCGTCGCGCGCGGCGCCCAGGGCTTCCTCGGCAAGCCCTTCAACCCGCAGGACCTGATCACGCGCACGAAAGAACTCCTCCGCGCTTAGGTCGCCGCGAAAACCGGCTTCGCCGGTTTCGCCGTGAAGGAGCTAGGTGAAGGAAGCGCGGTGCGAGGCGTCAGAGCTCTTCGGACGCCCGTAGGAGCCCGGCCACGATCACCAGGACCGCCGCGACGAGGCTGATCCAGATGCCGATCCCGCGGCTCGCCGGCTGGAAGTCGTCTGGGATCGAGATCACGCGGATCAACACCAGGATGGTCGCCAGCGAGCCGAGGACGATGACGACGAGGCTCTCGGGCACCGTGGCCGGCAGCTCGATGCCGGCGGCGTGGAGCAGGTGCAGCGCGACGACCGCGAGCCCCAGCAACAACACGATCTTGGCGACCGCGCCGGTGTGCCAGCCGATCACGGCGACGGTGAGGTCGCCCGTCGAGTTCACGTACCAGCCCATGAGGATCGAGAGGGCGAGCACCATCCCGGCGAGCCAGGTGAGCCGCTCGCCCGCCCCCCAGAGCCAGGTGGCGTCCGGCGCGAACCGGTCCGCGGGCTCCTCGGGCTCGTAGGCCTCGGGCGGGAGGGTCTCCGGCGATTCCACGGCGGGAAGTATCGGTGATCGGTCGGCTACAGGCCGAAGAGGTGCTCGATCTGGCGCCACACGACGAGGGCCAGATAGGCCGTGAGGACGAGCAGGCAGAGCGTGACCGCGAGGAAGCGCAGCTTCGCGAGCGCGCGCTCCTGCTTCCGCTCCTGCCGGATCCGGCGGCGGGCCTTGTGGAATCGGTACGTGCGCTCCACCGCGATCGGGTCAGGAAGCGGCGGCTCTTCGGCGGCGTCGCTGCGCCGCGCGGGCTCGGCCATGGCCCGCACTCTATAAGAGCCTCCCTACACTTCGCGCGTGATCCCGGCCCGGCACGAGGTGTCCCAAACGGCGCTCCAGAGCCTGGCCGCAGCGGGCCAGGACATCGTCGATGCGGCCGATCTGGACTCCGCGCTCTCGGCCCTCGCTGCAGCAGCCGCCTCGGGCAGCGGGGCGACGCTGGCGGTGATCCGCGTGGCCGACCGAGAGGGTGGCGACCTCCAGGCGCGGGCGGTCTGGGCGACCTCGCCGGCCTTGCGCGCGGAGCTGGAAGGGTCCCGGCTCGGAGCCGCCGAGCTCGGCGGCGAGGAGCTCACCGAGTCCGACGAGCTCCCCGAGCAGATTCAGCGTCTCGCGACCCGCTGGGGCGCCTCGCGCGTCCTCGTGTGCCCCGTCGGCGGTGCGAGCCTCGAGCTCGCCCGGAGCGGCGAGCCGTTCTCGGAGCCGGAGATCCTGCTGGCCAGGGTGATTGCGAGCCACGCCTCGCTGCTCGTCCGGGCCGTGCGCACCGAGAACAACCGGTCGGCGGCAGGTGAGCGCGGCTCGGCGCTGGAGCTGGCCGGACGGGCGCTGGCCGCCGTGGCCGAGGAGGCGCGGTCGGGCGAGCGGATCGCGCGCCTGGCCCTCGAGGCGACCGGTGCGGTCTCGGCCGCGATCTGGCGGTCCGGCGGGGGCGAGCCGGAGCTGCTGGCCTCCGCCGGGCGACCGCCGGCGCCCGACTCGATCCGCGAGGCCGACGAGCGGCTCTCCGGCTGGACTGGAGTGTCGTCGGAGGGCGGCGTGGTGCTGGTCCGGCTCGGCGACCCGCCGTTCGGCGGGCTGCGCCTCGAGTTTGCCGAGGGCGTGGAGCCCGGCGCCGACGAGCTCGGCCGCCTCGCCGCCTTCGGCGCGCGCGCCGCGCATGCCGTGCGCGTCGGCGAGCGGACGAGCCGGCTGGCGCAGGAGCTCGAGCAGAGCCGCGCGCTGCTGGCCGTCGTCGGGCAGGCGATCGCCGAGCTCTCGCTGTCGCACACCCTCGAGACCGCCGTCGACCGGGTGGGCGAGCTCCTCGGAACCGACCAGGCGGCTGTGTACCTGCGCGAGGCGGGAGGGCTGGAGACCGCCGTCGAGCGCGGGCTCGCGGGACCGCACCTCCGTGTGGCCGAGGGTCTCCTCGACCTCGTCATCGCGCGTCTGCGGGCTCGCCCGGTGGTCGAGGTTCGCAACGCGGCCACGGATCCGCGGCTCGGCGGGGTGCGGGACGCGGTGACCGAGGCCGGCATCGAGACGGCCGTCGTCGTCCCGCTGCGCTCCGCAGGAGAGCTCATCGGCCTCCTCGTCGCATATCTCCCGGCGACCCGCACGCTCGGCGAGAGCGAGTCCGAGCTCCTTGCGGCCCTCGCCGGGCAGCTCGCGGTCGCCGTCCAGAACGCCGGCCTCCACGAGGAGACGGCGCGGCTCGCGCGGGACCGCGAGGAGGCGCTCGACGCGGAGCGGCTGGCGGCCCGCCGGCTCGAGGCGTTCTTCGAGATCTCGCGCTCGTTCTCCGAGAGCCTGTCGCTGGACGAGACGGTCGCGGCGGTGACGCGGACCGCGGTCGAGCTGCTCGGCGTCGACGCCGCCGTCCTGCGGATGCCCGACGCGCGCGGCGACGCGCTCGAGCCGCGCGCCGTCCACGTGCCGGACGCGCGGCTCGCGGTCGCTCTCGATCCGATCCTCCGCAGGGCGCAGCCCCTCGACCGGATCCAGCCGGGCCGCGCGGCGCCGCTGACCGCGGAGGAGGCGACACGGCTCGGCGGCGGACACGAGCTGCTGATCCCGTTCCTCGAGCGCGGCTCGACCGCGGCGCTCCTGCCGATCGTCGCCTCGGGCGAGGTGATGGCGGCGCTGACCCTGATCTCGCTCGACCCCGAGCGGAGGATCGACGGCGGCGCGCTCGACGCCGCCCGGTCGCTGACGGCGCAGGCCGCGCTCGCCATCGACAACGCCCGGCTCTACCAGCAGCAGGTGCACTTCGCCGACGCGATGCAGCGGTCGCTGCTGCCCGAGGAGCCGCCGACGATCCCCGGCGTCGAGATCGGCAGCGTCTACGAGTCCTCCGCGCGACTGGACGTGGGCGGCGACGTCTTCGACTTCACCGTCCTGCCCGACGGCCGCCTCGCAGTCGTCGTCGGCGACGTGACCGGCAAGGGGATCGACGCCGCGGCCGACATGGCGATGACGAAGTTCGTCTTCCGGTCGCTCGCCCGCGAGCATCCGGAGCCGTCCGAGCTGCTGCGCATCGCCAACCAGGTCGTCCTCGACGAGGTCGAGGAGGGCAAGTTCGTGACGATGCTCTACCTCACGCTCGATCCCGCGACCGGTGAGGTCGCGTGCGCCGGCGCGGGGCACCCGGAGCCGCGCGTCGTGCGGCCGGACGGACAGGTGGAGGAGCTGGCCGCCCGGGGGCTCGCGCTCGGCATCGCGCCGGATCAGGAGTACACGGAGGCGCGGGCGACCCTCGAGCCGGGGGCAGCCGTCGTCCTCTTCACGGACGGCGTCGTCGAGTCGCGCGTCGGTGCGGACCTCTACGGCGATGCCCGCCTCGACCGGCTCCTGTCCGAGCGGCGCGCGCTGGCCGCCGAGGAGCTCGCGCGGGCGGTGGTCGAGGACTCGCGCGCGTTCGCCGGCGGCGGGCTGGCGGACGACTCGGCCGTCGTCGTCGTCAAGCGGACGTGAGGCTCTCCTCTCAGGCGACGCTGACCGGCGTCGTCTTCGCGGCCGGCATCGGGACGCTGGCGACCGAGATCGCTGCCTCGAGGATGCTGGCGCCGTACTTCGGCAACTCGACGATCGTGTGGGCCAACGTCATCGGCCTCACGCTCGCCTCGCTCTCCGTGGGCTACTGGCTCGGCGGGCGGGCGGCCGACCGGTGGCCGCAGGTGCGAGCGCTCGGGCTGGTCGTGGTCGCCGCGGCCTGCCTGATCGCCGTTGCGACGCTCCTGGCCCGGCCGATCCTCGACGTGTCCGTGGAGGGGCTCGACCGGGTGTCGGCCGGGGCCGCGATCGGGTCGTTCTTCGGCGTCCTCATCCTCTTCGTTCCGCCGGTGACGCTGATGGGGATGGTGGCGCCCTTCGCCATCCGGCTCGCGCTCACGGACCTCGAGAGCGCCGGGACCGTCGCGGGCCGGCTGTACGCGGTCTCGACGGTCGGGAGCCTCCTGGGGACGTTCCTGTCGGCGCTCGTCCTGATCCCGGCGATCGGCACCCAGCGGACGCTGCTGGCCTCGGCGGCGCTGATCGGCGCCACGGGCGCGATCCTGCTCGGTCGCCGCTGGTTCGTCCTCGCCGCCGGCCTCGCGGCCCTGCTGCTGATCCCGCCGGGCGCGGTGAAGGCGCAGAGCGGGCTGATCTACGAGGACGAGTCCCGGTACCAGTTCATCCAGGTCGTCGAGCGCGAAGGCGTCCGGCGCCTCTACCTCGACGAGGGCCTGGCGACGCACTCGGTCTGGCGGCAGGACGAGGTGCTCACCGGCGGCGTCTGGGACACGTACGTCGCCGTCGTCGACCTGCTCGGGCGGATGCCGGAGCGGGTCGCGATGCTCGGGAACGCCGCCGGCACGGCGGCGCGGGCCTACGCCCGGTACTTCCCGGGGGTTCAGATCGACGGCGTCGAGCTCGACCCGGCGGTGAGCGAGGCGGGACGGAAGTACTTCGAGATGGGAGAGATCAGCGGGCTGGCCGTCCACGACATGGACGCCCGCGCCTACCTGCGCCGCACCGACGAGCTGTACGACGTGATCGTCGTCGATGCCTACCGGCCGCCCTACGTGCCGTTCTACCTCGCGACCGAGGAGTTCTTCGAGCTCGTCCGGGACCGGCTACGGCCCGGCGGGATCGTCGCGCTCAACGTCGCGACGACGCCGGACAACCACGATCTCGCGCGGAACATCGGCGGGACGCTCGCGTCGGTGCTGCCACGCGCGTCTGCCTGGCAACCGCTGGACTTCAACCAGATCGTCATCGGCCAGGACGGCGAGCCGACGGGAAGCGTGCGGCCGACGCCCGCGGACGTCGAGCCGCTGGTCGAGGACCTGCGGGCGACGATGCGTCCGATCGAGCCGTCCGACGACCCATGGACCGACGATCGCGCACCCGTCGAGTGGATCACCGACCGGATGATCGTCGAGTTCGCAGCCGAGGGCGGCCGCTTCGAGGAGGAGCCGCTTCCGACGGCCCCTGACGACCAGGAGTAGCAGGGCTTTTCTCTACACTGCCGCACGATGAGGCGTGGGGTCTCGATCTCCGTGGGAGTGCTCGCGTGCGCGGTCGCGGGCCTGGTGGCCGCTGCCGTGATCGCGTCTCCCGGGCTCTCGCAGCTTCCGATCACGACCGGCACGACGGGGACGACCACCGTCGGCACGACGACGCGCGCGCCGCAGGCCGAGCTGATCGAGCAGGGCGTCTTCGTCGGCAAGGTGGAGGTCGGCGGCATGACCCCGGGCGGCGCGAAGGTGCTCGTCCAGACCGAGTTCGACGAGGCGCTGAGCGTCGTGTTCGGGCGGAGGACGATCCTCGTGACGCCGCGGAGGCTCGGTGCGACCGCCCGCGTGCAGCTCGCGATCGACCAGGCGCGCCGCGCGGCCCCCGGCACGCGGCTCCCGCTCTTCGTCATCCTCCGGAAGGGTGCCGTCGCCAAGTACGTCAAGGCGCTCGGCAAGCGGCTCGACAAGCCCGCGAAGAACGCGGAGCTGAAGGGCCTCCGGCAGTCCCGCCCGTGGATCACGAAGGAGCAGACGGGCCGCGTCCTCAGGCAGCGCGCCGCGACTCGCGCCATCGTCGCCGCGCTGCGGACGCACTCCCGGGCGCCGTTCCGCATCCGCGCCCAGCGCGTCGACCCGGCCGTCACCCGCGCGCGCTTCGGCCCGATCGTCGTCATCCGCCGCGAGTCGAAGGTCCTCAACCTGTTCCGCGGGATGCGGCTCTGGAAGCGGCTCGGCGTCGCGACCGGCCAGTCGTCCTACCCGACCCCGCTGGGCCGGTACCACATCGTGACCATGCAGCGGCACCCATGGTGGTACCCGCCGGACTCCGACTGGGCCAAGGGCGAGAAGCCGGTCCCGCCCGGCCCCGGCAACCCGCTCGGGACCCGCTGGATGGGGATCAGCGCGCCGGGCGTCGGCATCCACGGGACGCCCGACCCCGCGTCGATCGGCTACTCGGCATCGCACGGATGCGTCCGGATGCGGATCCCGGAGGCGGAGTGGCTCTTCACGCGCATCAGGGTCGGCACGCCGGTCTTCATCGTTCCGGCGTAGCCTCTGGGTCGTGCACGCCCGTCTGAAGCTTGCGGGCCAGGCTCTCGCGGTCGCCCTCGTCGCCGGGCTCTTCGCGCTGCTCGTCTGGAAGGTCGCGACGCAGGACGAGGGCGCCGCGCGCAAGCTCGGCCGCGGCGAGGTCGTGAGCGCGCCCGGCTTCCGGCTCGACCGGCTCGACGCTCCCGGCAAGATCTCGCTCGCCGAGTACCGCGGGCGGCCGGTGGTCGTCAACTTCTGGGGCTCGTGGTGCGACCCGTGCAAGGAGGAGGCGCCGGTGCTGGAGCAGACCTGGCGCGAGTACAAGGACCGCGGGCTCGTCGTCCTCGGCGTCGACTTCCACGACCTGAAGGGCGCCGCGAGGCGGTTCGCGCGCGAGAACGACATGAGCTACCCGCTCGCCTACGACGGGCCGGGGAACACGATCTCCGACTACGGCGTCGAGGCCGCGCCCGAGACGTTCTTCGTCGCACCCGACGGCAAGCTCGTCTGCGAGCGGCTGGTCGGCGGGGTGCACATCGAGCGGAACCGCGAGCCGTACGAGGAGTGCGTCCAGGAGTTGCTCGAGGCATGAGGGGCCTCGCGGTGATCGTCGCGGCTCTCGCGCTCGCGGGGCCCGCGGCCGCTGCGTGCCCGACGCTCGCCGACCTGGAGGGCGAGGTGATGTGCCCGCAGTGCAAGACGACGCTCGACCAGTCGGACGCTCCGGTCGCGCGGGACATCAAGCGCTTCATCCAGGAGCGGGCGGAGGCATGCGTGCCGGAGGGTCAGATCAAGGACGAGCTCGTGGCGCAGTTCGGGCCGGCCGTGCTCGCGGCGCCCCCGCGCGAGGGGATCCACTGGGTCGCGTGGCTCCTGCCGCTGGTTGGGCTGCTCGCGGGCGGCGTGGTCGTCTCGCTGCTCGTCTGGCGCTGGAGCCGGAGCCGCGCAGTGGCCGAGCCGGAGGCGCCCCAGAACGGGCGTCCGCCGCTCGACCCGGAGCTCGAGCGCCGGCTCGACCGCGAGCTCGCTCGCTTCGATGACGGCCGCTGAGCTCCCCCTCGCGTTCCTCGCGGGCCTGCTCTCGATCATCACGCCGTGCGTGCTGCCGCTGGTGCCCGGCTACCTCTCGGCCGTGTCGGCGGTGGAGGCGGACCGGCTCGGCGAGCCCGGTGTTGGCTCCCGTGTGGCGCGCTCGAGCGTGCCGTTCATCGTCGGATTCACGACGGTGTTCGTCGTGCTCGGGGCCGCGGCGGCGACGGTCGGAGGTGCGCTGGACGCGAACCGCCGTGCCGAGCTGGCAGGCCTCGCGCTCGTGATCCTCGGGCTCGCGTTCCTCGGACTGCTCCCGTGGCCCGAGCGGCTCGTAGCGCCGGAGCTGCTGGTCAAGGCGCATCGGCGCGGATCAGGGCTCTTGCTGGGCGCCGCCTTCGCGGTCTGCGCGGCGCCGTGCATCGGCACCGTCCTCGCGTCCGTCCTGGTCCTGGCCGGGAGTGCGGAGGAGGTGCTCGAGGGCTCGGCCATCCTGGCCGCGTACTCGGCCGGGCTGGCGCTGGCGTTCGTCCTCGCCGCCGTCGCCTTCGTGCGCGCGATGAGCGCGTTCCGGTGGTTGCGGGACCACTACATGGTGATCCGGATCGTGAGCGGCGTCGCGCTCGTCCTCCTCGGCCTCGCTTTCTTCTTCCACCGCGACGGCTGGATCCGCGTTGGCTTCGACCGGGCCCTCGACCTCGTAGGCCTCGGCACCTAGGGACGGCCCCACCGCCCGCAGGGACCTGTCCTGGTGCCAGGTACGCGGCCAGGGCCGTAAGGACGGGGCTTCGGCGGCTGATTCCTCACTGCAGAGTGATTGGGCGAGATTTCGCGGGAGGTCGCGCGGAGGCCGAGTTGGCCGCGCGAGGCGTGTCCGGGTGCCAGGCACCAGGACGCGGCTGGAAGGGCTACGGGTCGAGTGGAGGGGGCAGGTCGAGCGAGCCGGAGTCGAGGACCCGCTGCGCTGCCTCGAGGCGGGCCAGGACGGCCGCGACGTCCACGCCCCGGTGCGCCGGCGCGAAGGGCCCGAGCCGCCGCGCGGCCTTCGCGAGCTGGCGCTCGCACCCGGGACGGTTCCCGCGCCCGGCGTGGTGCCAGGCGACGGCCACGTGGACGAGGCCCTGGAAGAAATCCTTCTCCGCCGGCTCCGCCGCCCGCCACGCCTCTTCGAGCTCCTCGTGCGCCTCGAAGTACTCGCCGCGCCGGATCAGCTCGAGGCCGTCTCTCAACCACGCGTCCACGGAGCGGAGTGTTACCCTCGAAGCGGCGTGGCGACGATCCTGCTCGAAGGCGTCGACCTCTTCATCCGCGGCAAGCTGGAAGCGACCCTTCAAGGGCACCACTTCGTCACCAACGACTCGGTGGACCCTCCGGACCTCGTGATCGCGGACGTCGGCCGGACCGATCCGGACGAGGTCGCGGACCTGTATCCCGACGTGCCGATCCTCGGCTTCACCAACCACAAGGACACGGCCGGCCTGCGGCGTGCGCACGAGGCCGGGTTCGACCAGGTGGTCGCAAAGTCCGCCCTCACCGAGCGTGCCCCTGAGCTCGTCGAATCGCTGATCCCCTAGCTAGGATCGCCCGTCGTGACGTACATCATCGCCGAGCCCTGCATCGACATCAAAGACCGGTCCTGCGTGGACGTCTGCCCGGTCGACTGCATCCACGAGTTCGGCCGCATCCTGATCATCGACCCCGAGGAATGCATCGACTGCGGCGCCTGCGAGCCCGAGTGCCCGGTGGAGGCGATCTTCCCGGAGGACGCGCTGCCGGACAAATGGGAGCCGTTCGTGAAGATCAACTACGCCTACGGCGAGGGCGCCGAGGTCGTCGACCAGCTCGTCGACGAGTACGCCACCGAGCACAACGTCCAGAACCCGCCGCTCGACGAGCGTTAGACCCCGAGCGGAGCGGGTACGAGCCCTCCGGACGACAAAGGAGGGTCACATGCCGCAACGAGCCTGGAGCAACAAGCGCGAACGGCAGTACGAGCACATCAAGGACAGCGCCAAGGAGCGCGGCGCCTCGACGAAGAGAGCCAAGGAGATCGCGGCCCGCACCGTCAACAAGGAGCGGGCGCGCTCCGGCGAGGCGCGGACGTCCTCACGGAGCTCCCGTCAGGACATGTCCTCGAGCCGCCGGGGCGGGCAGCGGTCGGGCACGAACCGACCCAAGGGCCGGACGAAGGAGCAGCTCTACAACGAGGCCCGGAGCATGGGGATCGAGGGACGCTCGAAGATGAACAAGGAGCAGCTGCAGCGTGCGGTCGATCGCAGGAAGTAATCGCACGCGGCGAGACGGGGGCGGGAGACTATCCTTCCCGGCTCGCGTGCGCCCGAAGACGCTCGACCACGTCGCCTACTGGCTCGACGACCGCGACCGGATCGCGGACTTCGTCACGAGCCATCTCGGCATGCACGTCATCGAGCGGACCGACCGCTTCACGCTCGTCGGCTCCGACGCGCGCAAGGGGAAGCTGACGCTGTTCGACGCCGAGGGCCCGCGCGAGCGCGGGGCTCTCAAGCACGTCGCGCTGCGCGTGAACGACCTCGACGCCGCCCTCGCGGAGCTCCCGGAGGACCTCGACGTCGAACGGGCCAACGGCACCGCGCTCTTCGAGGCAGGCGACGACATCGTCCTCGGCCTGGTGGAGGCGCCGACCGAGACCGAGTACGACCTCGACCACGTCGCGCTCTTCTCCGCGGATCCCGAGGCGACGGCGCAGCGCTACCGCGACTACGGCTTCGCGGCCGCGGAGCCGAGCACGGCCGGCGCGCCGCGCGTCGAGGTTGCCGGCGCCTACGTCGAGTTCCACCAGGGCGATCCCGGCGACCCGGAGCAGCCGCTCTTGAACCATCTCGCCGTCCTCGTCGACTCCGCGGAGGACCACCGCGTGGCGGCGGAGGAGCGCGAGATCGAGGTGCAGGACTTCGTCGACGCGCCGAACACGCTCGCCGTGTTCGTGTGGCTGCCCGAGCGCGTGCGGCTCGAGTACGTCGAGCACAAGCCGACGTTCGCCCTCAAATAGCCGTTCTCCGGATCGCGGGCGCCGGCATGGCCGGCCTGGTCGCCGCGGCCCGCGCGCGCGAGCTGGGCGCCGAGCCGGTCGTCTACGAGAAGGGGACGCGCGCCGGTGGCTCGATGCTCCTCTCGAGCGGGTTCGTGTGGCGGTACCGCTCGCTCGAGCTCTTCCGCGAGCAGTGCCCCGGCGGCGACCCCGCGCTCCAGCGGCTGATCGTCGAGCGGTTCGACGACGCGCTCGACTGGCTCGAGGCGTCCGGCGTCCGGCTGATCACGCGGGAGACGGGCAACCCGCTCACCGTCGGCGCCCGCTTCGACCCTCAGCAGCTCGTGGACGCGCTGGCCCGCGACGTCCGCCTCGGGGAGACCACCGGCGAGCCGGCGATCCTCGCCACCGGGGGCTTCCCGGTGCGCCTCGCCCGCGAGCGCGGCCTGCTCCTGCGCGCGAACCCATGGAGCGAGGGCGACGGGCTCGACTTCGCCCGGGAGCGGGGCGCGGCGATCGCCGGCGACCTCGACGAGTTCTACGGCCGCGCGATGCCCGCCTTGGACCGGCTGGAGGAGGACGACTTCGTTCGGCTGAGCCAGCTGTACGCCCGCTTCGCGACCGTGACGTCGGAAGACGGATCGGAGCGCCTCTCCGGCACGCCGAGCTGGTCCGAGATCGACGTCGCGCAGCAGCTCGCCCGCTGGCCGGGCGGCCGCGGCTGGCTGACCGTCGAGCACGCGGCCCTCGCCGAGCGGGTCCGGCAGCGGACCGTGGGAGAGATGGTCGAGGCGGCGCGCGAGGCGGGTGCACGGGTCGACGAGGACGACGGACGCATCCGCGTGCTGGTCCGGGCCGCCGTCACGCAGACGCTCGGCGGGATCCGCGTGGACGAGCGCGCGCAGGCCGCCGACCGGCTCTACGCGGCGGGCGCCGACGTCGGAGGCATCTCCACGGGAGGCTGGTCGAGCGGCCTCGCAACCGCGCTCGTGCTGGGACTGGTTGCCGCCGAGTCCGCGGTCGGCTAGGCGGGCGGGGGCTGCAGGTACGCGCAGCGGCGCGCGTCGCCCGGCAACGGGGACGGCGCGATCCGCGTGACCTGCTGGCGCCCCTCCTCGAGGTCGAGCCAGGTGCCGACCGACGGCAGCTCGCCGTCCTGCTCGCGGAGCTCGTAGCCCGTCGCCTTCCAGACGAAGAGGAGGTGCTTCTCGGGCGTCGCCATGCGCGCGAACCCTAACGACGGGCCGTGTAGGGCGGCAGCGTGATCCGCACCGCGGTTCCGCCGTCGTCGGAGCTGTGGTCGACCTCGACGTTGCCCTGGATCGATCGCGCCCGTTCGGCCAGCGCCTCGAACACGCGTCGCCGCCGCTCGCCGGAGCCGTCGTCGGTGATCACCGTCTCGACCGCGCCGCCGTTCACCTCGCCGATCGCGACCGAGATGCGCGTCGGCGGCCCACGCCGGATCGCGGCGTCGAGGGACTCGCGGATCATCTGGTAGAGGACGATCTGGGCCCGGTCGGCGAGCGCGCCGCCTGCGTCGACGTCGAGGTCGACGCGCACGCGGTGCGACACCTCGACCTGGTCGGCGAGCGCCTGCACGGCCGGCCCGAAGCCCTGGTCGCGCAGCACGACCGGCTCGAGGGCGAACGAGAGGTCGCGCAGCTCCCGGATGGTCTCCCGCTGCCGGGCGACGGCCTTCGCGAGCACCTCCTTCGCCGCGTCGACGTCGCCGCGGTCGATCGCGTCCACGACCCCGTCGAGCATCAGCGCGATCCCGGACATGGACTGGACCGGGACGTCGTGGAGGAAGAGCGCGAGGCGGCGCCGCTCGTCCTGCTCGGCGGCGATCAGCTGGTCGGACAGGCGCGCCCGCTCGGCCTCCTGCTCCTGCCGGCGGAGGAGCAGCGCGGCCAGCGCGGCCGCGGCGAGGACTGCGATGCCCAGGGCTGCGAAGGCGAGCACCTCGAGATCGGTGATGACGCCGAGCAGCACGACGATCGCCGCCGTGGCGACGACGCCGACGAGGAACGTCGCCCTAGTCGATGATCGCTTCGCGAAGCGCAATGGCCACCGCGTGCGTCCGCGTGTCGGCCTCGAGCTTGGTGAGGATGTGGCGCACGTGGCTCTTCACGGTCTCCTGGCTGATGAAGAGCCGGGCAGCCACGTCTGCGTTCGACATGCCGTCGGCGAGGAGCTGGAGGATCTCCCGCTCGCGTCCGGTGAGCATGTCGTCGCCCTTGCCGGGGAGGAACGCCGGCATCAGCGCGGGGTCGACGTACCCGTCGCCCGCCGCGATCTTCTCGATCGCCTTCACGAGCGTCTGGTGCGGCGCCTCCTTGAGGATGTAGCCCTTCGCGCCGGACTCCAGGCCGCGACTGAGGAGGCTGCGCTCGCTGTAGGCCGTGAAGATGAGGACGGCCGTCTCCGGGACCTTTTCGCTCAGGTGCTTCGTCGCCTCCAGGCCGTCCATGCCCGGCATGCGCACGTCCATGATCACGACGTGGGGCTTCCGGCGCTCGGCGAGCGAGACGGCGGACGCGCCGTCGGACGCCTCGCCGATCACACGGATGTGTGGCGCGCGCGACAGCGACAGCCGCAGGCCCTCACGGACGACCTCGTGGTCGTCGACGATCAGGCAGGTGATCTCGGGGCGGCCGTCGTCACCGCTGTTGTCCTCAGCCACGGGCGTGGAATTCTAGGCGTCCGGCAGGAACTCCTGTACAGCGGGGATTACACCGCAAGCTGCAGCTGCTCCTCGCCCTGGGTGCCGTCGAGCCGGATTCTCCGGCGATCGCGGACCCCGAGCTCCTTCGCGAGCGCGGAGACCTGCCGCCGGACCGGCTCGGACTCTGCCTTCGGGAGGTACGAGCGGTCCCCGTAGAGCTCCAGGTACCGCGGCAGCTGCCCGGGGAAATCCTCGGCCAGGTGCTCGAGGAAGTGCTCGCGGGTCCCGGGCCGCAGGTTGAGGATGTTCGTCCAGACGCCGGTCGCGCCCGCCGCTCGCGCGGCCTTGACGACCTCGCGCAGCTGCTCGGGACGGTCCGAGATCCCGGGCAAGATCGGCGCCATCCCGACACCGACCTTGATCCCGGCGTCCACCAGCGTGGTCAAGGCCCGCAGCCGCTGGCGCGGGTGCGCCGTGCTCGGCTCGGTCTTGCGCCAGACCTCCTCGTCCAGCGTCGGGATCGAGAAGGTGATCCCGACGTTCGCGCGGCGCGCCGCCTCGGCAAGGACGTCCACGTCACGGACGATCATCGGCCCGCGCGTGATCAGCTGGAACGGGTTCGAGAAGTCGGCCAGCGCCTGCAGGCAGCCACGGGTGAGCCGGTAGCGCCCCTCGGCGGGCTGGTATGGGTCGGTCGCGGCCCCGATCGCCACCGACTCGCCCTCCCAGGACGACCGTCCGAGCTCCTTGCGCAGCACCTCGGCCACGTTCGTCTTCACGCGGATGGAGGTGCCGTACCGGTCGTCCGACGGCCGGTCGGCACGCCGCTCGAACGCCCGCACGTAGCAGAACGTGCACCGGTGGACGCAGCCCATGTACGGGTTCAGCGACCACGAGAACCCCATCCCCTTGACGCGGTTCAACGCGCTCCGGCAGGGCTCCTCGCGGTACTCGACGCCCATCCCGGCACTATAGAACAGACGTTCGCCTTGCATCGTCCGGGACGTTTCTATACTTCGAGGACTTCCTTGGACGACGACCGACCGCCCAGTACTCACGCCCGAGGTCGGGCGTGAGCGACCTCCTCCGAATCGTCGTGGTTCTCCTGCTCGTGCTGGGGAACGCGATCTTCGTTGCCGCCGAGTACGCGCTCGTCACCGCGCGGCGTACACGCCTGCAGGAGCTCGCCGACCAGGGCCGTGCCGGCGCCGCCCACGCGCTCCAGCTCATGGACAACCCGGTGCGGTTCATCAGCACCGTGCAGGTCGGGATCACGATCGCCGGCATCGCGATGGGCGCCATCGGCCAGCCGCTCGTCCAGGACTGGTTCACCTTCGTCGAGTCGGACACGGTCGCGTTCCTGATCGCGTTCTTCCTCCTGACCTACCTCAGCGTCTCGCTCGGCGAGCTCGTCCCGAAGGCGATCGCGCTGCAGCGCGCCGAGCGTCTCGCGATCACGCTCGCCTGGCCGATCGACCTCCTGGGCCGCGTCACGCATCCGCTCGTCTGGCTGCTCCAGACCTCGGCGAACTTCGTCGTCCGGCTGTTCGGGATCCAGCCGGCGCCGGCAGGCGTCGTCGTCCAGACCCGCGAGGACGTGCGCGCCTTCGTGGCCGAGGCCGGCGAGACCGGCATCGTCGAGGGGGTCGAGCACGAGGTCCTCTATCGCGCCTTCAAGTTCGCCGAGAAGGAGGCGCACGACGTGATGGTCCACCGCCCCGAGGTGGTGGCGATCTCGGTCGATCTGCCGCCGCGGGAGTGCCTCGCCGCCGTCGTCAACTCGCCGTACACGCGGTATCCCGCCTACGAGGAGTCGCTCGACCACATCGACGGGATCCTCCACGTCCGCGACCTGTTCTCGGCGCTCTACGAGAAGGGGATCGACAACGTCGTCATCAAGGAGCTGCTGCGGAAGCCCTACTTCGTGCCCGAGACGAAGGACCTCGCAGCGCTGCTGACCGAGTTCCGCCAGCAGAACCAGCACATGGCGATCGTCGTCGACGAGTACGGCTCGATGCAGGGGATCGTCACGCTGGAGGACCTGCTCGAGGAGATCGTCGGCGAGATCGAGGACGAGTACGACCTTCCGGACGAGTCGCTCGAGCGCCTCGACGAGCGCCGCATCCGCGTCCACGGGACGTTCCCGATCGACGATTTCAACGAGCAGTTCCAGCTCGGGATGCCCGACGCCGACTACCACACGCTGGCCGGCTTCGTCTTCGGCCAGCTGGGCCGGGCGCCGGAGCCGGGCGACGAGACCGACTGGAACGGCCTCCGCTTCAAGGTGATCGAGGTGGAGGGGACCCGCATCGAGAAGCTCGAAGTCGAGTTCCTCGGGCACGAGGAGGTCGAGGCGGCCTCCGCGGAGTCGGTCTGACCCCGCTGCGCGGCTTCGCGGGCGCTCCGTCGCCTCCGACCTGGCCGCGCCTCCCCGGAACGCCGCGGCCCGAGCGGCTGGACCTCGGGCTCGACACGCTCGACGGCGTCGGCCCGACCGTGAAGAAGCGGCTCGCGGCTCTCGGCCTGCGCACGATCGGCGACGCGCTCGGCTACCGGCCCCGCCGCTACGAGCCGGCCGCGCCCGAGCTGGCGATCGCCGACCTGTTCGGCGAGGACGAGGCGGCGATCGCCGGCGAGGTGCTGAGCGTCCGCGTCCAGCGGGCGCGGCGGCTGCAGCTCGTCAAGGCACGGGTCGCCGACGAGAGCGGGGAGATCACCGCAGTCTGGTTCAACCAGGCGTGGCTCAAGGACCGGCTCCAGCCGGGTACGCGGGTCCGGCTGCGCGGGAACCTCAAGGGGAGCGAGTTCACGGTCCGCTCGTACGACGTGAACGGCGTCGCCGCGACGGCCGACTTCGCACCGGTCTACCCGGCCAGCGAGGAGATCACCGTCAAGAAGCTCCGCGAGGTCGTCGGCAAGGCGCTCGCGTACGCCGGTGACGTCGTCGACCCGCTTCCCGCAGTCATCAAGGCGCGCGAGCGGCTGCCGGGCCGGGGCGACGCGCTGGTCGCGCTCCACCGGCCGTCGAGCGAGGACGAGGGGGAGCGGGCGCGCCGGCGGCTTGCCTTCGACGAGCTGCTCGCGCTCCAGGTCGGGCTCGCGCGCCGCAGGGAGGGCCGGGACGAGGAGCGCGCGCCGTCGCTCGGCCAGCCCGGGGAGCTCGTTCACCGCTATCGAGAGATCCTCCCGTTCACGCTGACGCCAAGCCAGGACAGCGCGATCGGCGAGATCGACGGGGACCTCGCCGGCGAGCGGCCGATGGAGCGCCTGCTCCAGGGCGACGTCGGGTCGGGGAAGACCGTCGTCGCGCTCTACGCGCTGCTCCGCGCCGTCGAGGCGGAGAGGCGCGGCGCGCTGATGGCGCCGACCGAGACCCTCGCCGAGCAGCACTTCCTCACCATCGAGCCGCTCTGCACCCAGCTCGGCGTCCCGGTGGCGCTGCTCACGCGCTCGGTGAAGCACGACGTCGGCGCCGCGCAGATCGTGGTCGGGACGCACGCGCTCATCCAGGAGGGCGTCGAGCTCGGGGAGCTCGGGGTCGCGGTCGTGGACGAGCAGCACCGGTTCGGCGTCGAGCAGCGGGCGGCCCTCACGACCGGCCGCCGGCCGCACGTCCTGCACATGACGGCCACGCCGATCCCCCGCACGCTCGCGCTGACCGTCTACGGCGACCTCTCGGTCACCGAGATCGCGAAGCCGCCCGCGAACCGGAAGCCGATCGAGACGGCGTGGGTGACCGAGGAGCGCTCGAGTGCGGCGTACCAGCGGCTTCGGAAGCACCTCGACGCGGGCCGCCAGGCCTACGTCGTCTGCCCGCTGATCGAGGAGAGCGAGACCTCGCTCGCGCGCGCTGCCGAGCGGGAGGCGGAGCGACTCCGGAAGGGCGAGCTGCGCGGCTACCGGGTCGGGCTCCTCCACGGCCGGCTCCGGCCCGACGAGCGCCGCGAGCTGATGGCCCAGTTCAAGGCGGCAGAGCTGGACGTCCTCGTCGCGACGACGGTGATCGAGGTCGGCGTCGACGTCCCGAACGCGACGATCATGATCGTCCAGGAGGCGGACCGGTTCGGCCTCGCGCAGCTCCACCAGCTGCGCGGGCGCGTGGGGCGTGGGGCGGAGCAGTCGTACTGCCTGCTCATCTCGCGCCCGAAGGAGGAGCTGACGGACGCCGCCCACGCGCGGCTGGAGGCGCTCGTGCGGAGCACCGACGGCTTCGAGCTCGCCGAGGTCGACCTCGAGCTCCGCGGCGAGGGCCAGCTGCTCGGCACCAGGCAGGCCGGCCTCTCGGAGTTCCGGTTCACGCGCCTGCGCGCCGACCGCGACCTGCTCGAGCGTGCGCGGGAGGTCGCGGAGGAGCTCGTCGACTACGAGGGGCCGCTGAACGACGACGTCGACCGGCTCTTCGCCGACCGCGAACCGACGGCGTGACCCGGGTGCTTGTGTTCCATGTGTCGAGCCGCCGCGCCGGCTCTTCCGTCCCTCACCCTCGGCCGGCTGCCGCCGACTGGAAAAGTGGCATGGAACACAAGCTTCGGGCGGCGCGGTGAGGATCATCGCCGGCGAGAAGCGGGGCGCCAAGATCGTCGCCCCGAGGGGCCACGACACGAGGCCGACCGGCGACCGCGTCCGTGAGGCCGCGTTCAACCTGATCGGCCCGGTCGACGGCGCCTCGGTGCTCGACCTCTTCGCGGGCTCGGGCGCCTACGGGCTGGAGGCGCTCTCGCGCGGGGCGGCGTCCGTCGTCTTCGCCGAGGCCGACCAGGCCGCGTTCAACGCGATCCGGTCGAACGTCCAGAAGCTCCGGCTGACCGGCGCGACGCTCCTCCGCCGCGACGCGATCCAGGTCCTCGCGGAGGAGGCGGCTGCGGGCAGGCGTTACGATCTCGTGCTGCTCGACCCGCCCTACCGTATGTATTCCTCGCTGCAAGACCGCATCGCGCTCTACCTTCCTGCCGTGCTCGCGCAGGACGGCCTCGCCGTCGTCGAGACGCACGCGAAGGAGGATCCGGAGCTGCCGCTCGAGAAGCGCACGAGCAGGAAGTACGGGTCCGCGCGCCTGACCCTCTTCGAGCACCCATGATCACCGCGATCTATCCGGGGACCTACGATCCGGTGACGAACGGGCACGTGGACGTGATCCGGCGGGCCTCGGGGATCTTCGACCGCGTCGTGGTCGGCGTCGTGGGCAGTCCCGCGCACAAGCAGCCGATGTTCCAGGTGGACGAGCGGGTCGAGTTCCTCCGCCAGGCGCTCGCCGACCTGCCGAACGTCGAGGTGGACGTCTTCAAGGAGCTCGTCGTCGACTTTGCGCGGCGCTGGGACGCGAAGGTGATCGTGAAGGGCTTGCGGGTGATCTCGGACTTCGAGTGGGAGTTCCAGATGAACCAGCTGAACCGGACGCTCGCCCCGGACATCGAGACCGTCTACGTGATGGCGAGCCCGGAGGTGAGCTTCGTGTCCTCCAGCGGCGTCAAGGAGATCGCCGCATACGGAGGCGACGTGGACGAGCTCGTGCCCGACGCGGTGGCGAAACGGCTGCGCGAGATGTACGGCGACGGGCGGCCCGGCGCCCCCGTCAGCCCCTCCGAGTAACATCCAAGTCATGGACGTCCTCGTTCTCATCGACAAGCTCGACGACCTCGTGCACAACGCGAAGGCGGTCCCGCTGACCGACCAGGTGCGCATCGACCGCGAGGAGATCTACGAGATCCTCGACCAGATGCGGGCGACGATCCCGGAGGAGATCAAGCAGGCCCGGTGGATCGTCAAGGAGCGCCAGGAGATGCTCGCGGAGGCCAAGCGCGAGTGCGACCGGATCCTCGGCGAGGCACGGGAGCAGGCGGTCCGCGAGGCCTCGCAGACCGAGATCGTGAAGCTCGCCGAGCGGCAGGCGCAGGAGATCATCGACGAGTCGCGGCGGCAGGCCCGTGAGACGCGGCTCGAGATGGAGGATTGGGCCGACAGCATCCTCTCGACGCTCGAGGTCAACCTGGACAAGTTCCTCGGCGCCGTGAAGCGCGGCCGCGAGCGGCTCCACGAACGGTCGCAGGAGACCGTCGTGGCCGGCATCGCCAGCCCCGGCTCCAACGACGACCAGCCGTACGAGTAGCCGGCCGGTAGCGGCGCTCTACGACGTCCACGGCAACCCTGCCGCGCTGGACGCCGTCCTCGCGGAGGTCGGAGAGCGCCAGGTCGTCTTCGGCGGCGACCTCGCGTGGGGGCCCTTCCCGGCCGAGGCGGTCGACCGGATCCGGGAGCTCGACGCGCTCGCGATCCGGGGAAACGCCGACCGGGACCCCGGCGACGACTGGGTGCTCGAGCAGCTCGGCGAGGAGCGGGTCGCGTGGCTCCAGTCGCTCCCTCAGCAGCTCGAGCTCGAGATCGACGGGCTCGGACGCGTCCTGTTCGTCCACGGGTCGCCGCGCAGCGACGAGGAGATGCTGCTGCGGACCGCGACGGACGAGCGCCTCGCGATGATCCTCGGGGGCGTGGAGGCGGACGTGGTCGTCTGCGGCCACACGCACATGCAGTTCGACCTCCGCCACGGCTCGAAGCGGGTCGTGAACGCCGGCAGCGTCGGGCTCCCGTACGGGCGGGCCGGCGCCCACTGGGTCGAGCTCGGTCCGGACGTCCGCCACCGCCGTGCGGAGTACGACCCGTCGTCCCTGAGAACCTCGGGGTGGCCGCGCGCGAGCGAGGTGGTGCCGGTCATCGAGTCGCCGCCGAGCGAGGAGCAGGCGATCGCCGAGTTCGAGGCCCTCATCGCCGAGGGGCGTGACGCTACCCTCATCCAGTGACCACGTTCGACCTCAGACAGGCCAGGCTCCGGCCCGGCGAGGAGCACCGCGACGAGCAGGAGATCGAGCTCGCGCCGTTCGACCTCGGTGGACAGCGGTACCTCCCGGTGCCCGAGAAGGTGCCCGCCGAGCTCGTGATCAGCCGCGGCTCGAGCGGGACGACCTTCGAGCTGCGCTTCCGCGCCCGGCTCCACGGCCCGTGCGTCCGCTGCCTGAAGGACGCCGTCGTCGACCTGCCGGTCAGCGCTCGCGAGTACCAGGCGACGAGCCCCGGCGACGCCGAGGAGCTGCGGACGCAGTACGTCGACGAGAACCGGCTCGACCTGTCCGCCTGGGCGCGCGACGCCCTGGCGCTCGAGCTGCCGGATCAGATCCTCTGACGCGAGGACTGCGCCGGCCTCTGCGCAGTCTGCGGCGAGGACCTGAACGAGCGGCCGCACGAGCACGAGCAGGAGCACGGCGACCCACGCTGGGCGGCGCTCGAGGGGCTCCGCGAGCAGCTCTGACGGCACAGCAGTTTTCGAGAAGACAGCGCCGTCGTCGCGAACTAGCGTGGCCTCCGACCACGACCGATCGGAGGAACACGATGATCAAGCAGCTCAGCCACGTCGGCGTCTGGGTCCACGACCAGGACGAGGCACTCGCCTTCTACACGGAGAAGCTGGGCCTCGAGCTCCGGGAGGACGTCACGGTTCCCGAGATGGGCAACTTCCGCTGGCTCTCGGTCGGCGTGCCCGGACAGGACGTCGCGATCACCCTGCTCGAGGTCCCCGGCCCGCCCGTCTTCGACGAGCAGACCGCGGCGAAGCTGAAGGAGATGGTCGCGAAGGGTGCGGCCGGCAGCGGGCTCTTCTTCCAGGCCGACGACATCCAGTCGACGTACGAGGACATGCGCAACCGCGGCGTCGAGTTCTCGCAGGAGCCGACGGAGCAGCCGTACGGGATCGACGCCGGGTTCCGCGATCCGTCCGGCAACAACATGCGGATGGCGCAGGCGAGCTAGAACTAGGCACGTGCTGACGATCCAGCCGCCGGCCAGGCATCTGCTCCGCGCCAAGGATCTGATCGACGCGCGCTACCGGGAGCCGCTCGACGTGCCGACCCTCGCGCGCGCCGCGCGGCTCTCGGAGGCGCACTTCAGCCGGGAGTTCCGCCGCACGTTCGGCGAGACGCCCCACCAGTACCTCCTCACGCGGCGGCTCGAACGGGCCGCCGCGCTGCTCCGGAACACCGACCGGACGATCTCCGAGGTGTGCTTCGCGGTCGGGCTCAAGAGCGTCGGGTCGTTCACGACGAGCTTCGGCCGCGCGTACGGCGTCTCACCGGGCGCCTACCGCTCCGCGCATCCCCCTGCCGTGCGGCAGGCCCGGGTGCCGACGTGCGTCCTCCAGGCCTGGGGGCGCCCACAGGGAAACGGCAGAACGTCGCTATAGTTCCCCGCCGCGATGGCAGTCCCGAAGAGGAAAACGTCCAAGGCGCGCCGCGACAAGCGCCGCGCGACCCACAAGCTCGAGGCCCCGAGGGTCAACGAGTGCCCGGTCTGCCACCGCCCGAAGCGGCCTCACCAGATGTGCCCGACCTGCAAGACGTACCGCGGTCGCGAAGTCGAGCCGCTTCGCACGCCGGTTCCCTAGTTCCGTAGAATCGGCGCGCTCTCAGTCCATCGAACGCAAGTGAGGTGACATGGCCGCGTCCCGCGACGAAGTCTACGAGCGCATCAGGGAGGTCCTGGCAGAGCGCTTGTCCGTGGAGGAATCGGAGATCACGGAGGAGGCGAACTTCCAGGAGGATCTCGGCGCCGACTCGCTCGACCTCGTCGAGATGATCATGGAGCTCGAGGATCAATTCGGGATCAAGATCCCGGACGAGGACGCGCAGCAGATCCAGACGGTCGGTCAGGCTGTCGAGTACGTCACGTCGCACCAGTAGCCACGCGCCGCACGGCGAGCCCGCAGAGCTCGCGCGGCTGATCGACGAGCTGCCCGTCCGACGGGCAGACAACGCATTCACCCACCCGTCGTGGGCGCCCGACCGCGCCTCGTCGTACGAGCGGCTGGAGTTCCTGGGCGACAGCGTCCTCGAGCTCGCGGTCGCCAACGCCCTCTACGACCGCTATCCGGACCTCGCGGAGGGACGGCTGGCGAAGATCCGCTCGCACGTGGTCTCGCGGGCGAGCTGCGCGGTCGTCTCGCGCGAGCTGGGGCTCGGGCTCCGGCTCGTGGAGCGGGGGCAGGGGATCGTCCCGCCCGAGGAGCTCGACCGGCTCTCCCGGAACCGCAACGTGCTGGCGGCGCTGCTCGAGGCTGCGCTCGCGGCGCTGTTCCTCGAGCACGGCTTCGAGCCGATCGAGCAGCCGATCGTCGAGGCGTTCGGCGGGCGGATCGAGTACGCCGCCACGACGCACGTTGACTACAAGACCGAGCTCCAGGAGCAGCTCGCCGCGCTCGGCCGGCAGGTGACCTACTCCGTGCTCGACGTGGAAGGGCCGCCGCACGACCGCCGCTTCACCTCGGCCGCCGTCATCGACGGCGACCAGGCCGGGGTGGGGGTGGGCTCGTCGAAGAAGGCCGCCGAGCAGGAGGCGGCCAAGCAGGCGCTCGAGAAGGTTCGCGCCGCCTAGCTGCCCTTGTCCCAGACGGAAGATTCTCCCTGCATACGGCGTCTCGTGGGCGAGGTGCTGGAATGGTGAACAAGCTGCTGATCGCCCTCGGCGGGGCCGTTCTCCTCGTAGCCTTCGCAGGGCTCGGAGGCCGGCAGGTCGGGGCGCTGACGGCGCAGGCGGCGGAGAAAGCGCCGGAGACGGTCAGCTGGCGCGGTGGTTTCTCCTGCGAAGGCGCGTACGAGCCCGGCGACATCGTGTTCCACGAGGGGTCGTCCTACGTCGCCACGGAGAAGCTCGAGGGCTGTGTCACGCCGCCGAAGCCGCCCTGGGAGCTGATCGCCGCGGGCGGCGAGCCGGGCGCGGCCGGACTTGCCGGGCCGAAGGGGGCCACGGGCGCGGCAGGAGCGTTCGGCGGGCTCCGCAGCGCCGACGGCAACTACGAGGTGATCGTCGACAACACCGGGATCAAGCTCGTCGCCCCGGATGCCTCGGTGGAGCTGACGCCGACCGAGGTCAAGGTGCGCGGCGACCAGAACGTGCTGATCGACGGAGCGGCGACGACCGAGGTGCGCGCGTCCGGGAACCTGGTGATCGACGGCGGACTGGTCACGCTCGGCGGAAGCTCGTGCCGGGGCGTGGCGCGCAAGGACCTCAGCGTCGTCCAGGGGTTCTTCAACACGGTCATGTGGCCCGGCGGGCCCGGCTCGGTGCCGATGGCCGACGGGCCCCTGCTCGGCGGAATCATCCTGAACGGCTCGGGAAAGGTGCAGGCATGCTGAAGAAGGTCTTGATCGTGAGCGGCGCCGTGCTCGCCCTGGCCGGCGCGGGTGCCGTCGTCTGGGTCGCCTCCGACAGCGGCACGGAGGCGCGCCGCGTCGCTGCCCTGTCCGAGGTCGAGCCGCTGGCCGAGGGTGTGCGCGGGATGCTTCGGTGGCGCGGGGCGTTCGATTGCGGCGCGGAGTACGAGCCGCTCGACGTGGTCGTGGTCAAGGGGTCGTCCTACATCGCGCGCGAGGCGGTCCGCGAGTGCGCGTCACCTCCGGAGAGGCCGTGGGACCTGCTGGCGGCCGCGGGCGAGCGAGGCGCGCAGGGAGCGCAGGGACAGCAGGGCGACGCCGGCCCCGCGGGATCGTTCGGCGGCTCCTACCAGAGCCCGGACGGCCGCTTCACCCTGTCGGTCACGAACACCGGCATCAAGCTCTCCGGCCCGAACACGACCTCCGTGCACGTGACGCAGTCGGGCGTCGAGGTCAAGGGGGGCACGAAGGTCACCGTGGATGCCGGCGCGACCGCGACCGTCCGCGGAGGCATCACGAGCGTCAACGGCGCGATCGTGTCGCTCGGTGGCACGAGCTGCCAGCCCGTCGCGCGGCAGAACGACCAGGTCACTGGCGTCGCCGCACCGGGCCTGCTGCAGAACGGCAGGGTCAGCACCGGCTCGCAGAAGGTTCTCGCCTGCTAGCTCGGGTGGGCGCCGCCCGGAGGCGGCGCCCACCCGCCAACTAACAGCCGATGACGGCCTTGATGCGCTGGGCGTCCGCCACCAGGCTGTTCATCTGGGACGTGCTGATCCAGCGGACGGTGCTCGCGAGACGCACCGCGAAGACGTACAGGTCGAGCCCCAGGCACGCGAGCCGTGGGCTGCGCTGCACGACGCACGTGAACACGGTCTGGAGCTGACTCCTCAGCCCCGGGCTCACCGGGCCGAGGCCCTTGACGGCGAGCGTCTTGTCGATCAGGTCGACGAGCTGCTCGGGAGCACCGCGGACGACCACGTTGAACGAGCCGGCCGACACGTTGCCCGCGTCGTCGGTCGCCGTGCAGCCGACCGCCGTCGTGCCGATGGCGAAGGTGCCACCGGACGGCGGGCTGCAGCTCACCGTCGGCGTGGCGTCCTGGTTGTCCGTCGCCGAGACCGTGTACGAGACGACGGCGCCCGAGGGCTTCGTCGCGTTGACGGTGATCGTGCCCGGCAGGGAAAGGACCGGCGCGGTCGTGTCGCCGGGCGGCGCCGAGCCGTTGAGGAGCACGGACACGGTCTCGCCGAACCGGTCGGCGACGACGATGTCCAGGCCGCCGCTGCCGTTCAGCTGGGCGATCGCGATCGAGGACGGGTTGTCGCCGGCCGGGAAGGCCTGCGGCGCCCCGAAGCCACCGGCGCCGTCGCCGGCCAGGACCGAGACGGTGTCGCTCTCGGAGGCTGCGATCGCGAGGTCGCTGTGGCCGTCGCCGTCGAGGTCGCCGATGGCGATGGACTTCGGCCCGTCACCGCCGGCGTAATTCGTCCTCGGCGAGAAGTCGCCCGAGCCGTCGCCGATGAACACCGAGGCGAGGTCGGCGAAGAAGTTCGCCGCGGCGATGTCGACGTGGCCGTCCTCCTTCAGCTCGCCGAGCGCGACGCCCTGCGGGCCGTTGGCGGCCGTGTAGAGGTCCGGCATGCCTAGGCCGCCGGAGCCGTCGCCGTGCAGGACCGTGACCTGGTCCGCCTCGAACGCCGCGACGACGACGTCCAGGTCGGAGTCGTGGTCGATGTCGCCGAGCGCAAGCGCGTACGGGCCGTCGCCGGCCGGGAAGTCGGTGCGGTGCCCGAAGGTCCCCAGGCCGTCGCCCAGGAGCACCGAGACGTTGTCGGAGACGCGGTTCGCAACGACGAGGTCGGCGTTGTGGTCACTGTCCACGTCGCCGATCGCCACCGCGTGCGGCTGGTTGCCCACCGCATAGGACACGGCGGCGCCGAAGCCACCGGCACCGTTGCCGAGGTAGACCGAGACGTCGTGGGTCAGCCTGTTCGCGACCGCGAGGTCAGGGTCGCCGTCGCCGTCGAGGTCGCCGGCCGCAACCGACATCGGCTCGTCGCCGGCGGCGAGCGTCGTCGGGGCCCCGAAGCCGCCGCTGCCGTTGCCGAGCAGGATGCCGACCGAGTCGGAGTTCGTGTTCGCGACTGCCACGTCCATCGACGAGTCGCCGTTCAGGAAGCCGGTGGCGAGCGACGTCGGCCGGATGCCGCCGGTCGGATAGCCGACCGGCGCGCCGAAGGACGCGGCGTTTGCCACCGCCGGTACAAGCAATGCGAGCCCGCCCACGACTGCCGGCAGCCATCGGCGGCGCACTCGAGTGATCCTCATTCTCTCCCCCTGGGATATGTCGTTGACGGCTTGCCGCAAGGACGGGCGGCGTCCTTCACAAACGCTATGGACCGCCGGATTCCGTGCCAACGGATCTGAGGATGGGTTTTCCTGGCCTTCCGTCTGGGTTCGCGAGCAGAACCCTGCTTTCGCGCGGGAAAGGGAGGAGGCCGATGTTTCGGGAAGAACTCGCTCGTTCGGGCCGTCTTGTCGGATGAGGTGTTGACCTGGTGAACAAGCTCCTGATCGGCCTTGCCCTCGGCGCGTTCGTGCTGATCGGCTCAGTCGGCGTCTGGATGGCGTCCGGCGACGACCGCCGGGTCGGCGCGATCAGTGCGCTCGAGGAGCCCGTCGCGCTGTCGTGGCGCGGTGCCTGGACCGAGAGCGCGAAGTACGACGTCGGGCAGGTCGTCTCGTTCGAGGGCGGCTCGTACGTCGCCGAGGCTCCGAACGACGGTCTGAAGCCGGGTGCGAAGGAAGGCCCCTGGGCCCTCATGGCCGCTCCAGGGCAGTCGGCCGGCTCGTTCGACGGCACCTTCCAGAGCCCCAACGGGAGCTACTCGCTGGTCGTCTCCGACAACGGGATCGTCATGCAGGGTCCCGAGGGTCGTGTCAGCCTGAACAGCGACGGCCTCACACTCGTAGCAGCCGGTCCGATGGCGGTGACGACGGGCGGAAGCCTCGCGATCACCGTCGGTCAGACATTCGCGACCAACGTCGGCGGCTCGTCGGTTCTCGATGTCGGAAAGAACCTCTCGACGAGCGTCGGCCAGACCTCTGCCACCTCGATCGCAGGCGCAAGCAACCTGTCCGTCGGCAAGAGCTTCTCGACGAACGTCGGCCAGAACCTCGTGACCTCGGTCGGCGGCACCGGCACCGTGAGCTTCGCCAAGGCCTTCTCGTGGAACGTCGACGAGGACTTCCTGCTGAACGTCGGAGGGTCGGCGACCGTGAACGCGACGAGCGGCATCGCGGCCGTGTCCAGCTCGCAGGTGAACGTCAGGGGCAGCGTCGTCCGGCTGAACTGCGGGACCGGCTCGAGTGCAAGGCCCGTCGCGCGGCAGCACGACCAGGTCGCGATGCAGAGCCCGAGCGCCGGCCAGGTGATGCAGGGCTCTCCCACCGTCCTCTCCTGCTGAGCGCCATCCGCTTCGGTCACTAGCTTTCGGGCCGCGTGCATCTGAGCGCGATCCGCATCCGCGGCTTCAAGTCCTTCCCCGAACCGGTCGAGGTTCGCCTCGAGCCGGGCGTCGCCGTGGTCGTCGGCCCGAACGGCTCCGGGAAGTCGAACGTGGCTGACGCGCTGCTGTGGGCGTCCGGAAGCCTCAGCCCGAACGAGCTCCGCGCGGAGAAGCCGGACGACGTCCTCTTCGCGGGAGGAGGCGACCGCAAGGCCGCGGAACACTGCGAGGTCGAGCTCGTCTTCGACAACGAGGACGACACCTGGCCCGATCTCGACTTCTCGGAGGTCTCGATCGCGCGGCGCCTCGTCCGCGGGGCCGAGGGCCAGTACCTCGTCAACAAGGCCGCCGTGCGTCGCACCGACCTCGTCGAGATCCTCTCCGACGTCGGCCTCGGGTCGGCGATGCACTCGATCGTCGGCCAGGGCAAGGTCGAGCAGGTGCTCGCCTCGAAGGCCGAGGATCGCCGCGCGTTCGTCGAGGAGGCGGCAGGTCTCGGGAAGTTCAAACGGCGCCGGCACCGTGCCGAGCTGAAGCTCGCGCGCGTCGCACTTCAGGTCGAGCGCGCTCGCGACGTGGAGGACGAGGTGCGCAAGCGACTGCGGCCGCTCGCGCTCCAGGCCACGGCGGCCGAGCGCGCCGAGAAGCTCGCAGTGGAGATCGCCGGGCTGCGCGCGAGGATCGCCGAGCTCGACCTTGCGGATTCGAGCTCTCGGCGCGCCGAGGCGGAGGAGCGCCGCGACACGGCGTCGTTCGGCAAGCGCGGAGCGCAGGGGCGGCTCGAGGGCCTTCTGGCGGAT